>JBAQAB010000193.1:0-2710 GCA_049285535.1 Xanthobacteraceae bacterium | reverse complement strand
CGCTCAAGCCCGGCGGCACTTTGGTGATCGCCGATCACTCGGCGCTGCCCGGCCAGGGCATTTCGGTCAACAAGACGCTGCACCGGATCGAAGAGGCGACGCTGCAGAAGGAGATCGAGGCGGCGGGCTTCATGCAGGTCGGCGAAGGCAAATTCTGGCGCAATCCCGCCGACACCCACGACTTCCCGAGCTACAAGGCGAACATGCCGGTCGATAATTTCGTGCTGAAATTTCAGAAGCCGCAGTGATACCCGTCATTCCGGGGCGCGGGCGTTCGCCCGCGAGCCCGGAATCCATAACCACAGTTCGCGCAGACTTGGCGCCGGCATTCTTCGGCATGAATCGTGGTTATGGATTCCGGACTCGCCGCTGCGCGGCGATCCGGAATGACCCAACGGTCACTGCAGCTGGTCCTTCACTTTATCCATGCCGGCGTTGACGCAATCGTCGTCGAAGCCGGGTGAGCCGGAGGCGCCGATGCCGCCGACGACCTCGTTACCGACCTTGATCGGCTGGCCGCCGGGAATGGCGATCACATTCGGCAGCGTCACCTGTTGATGCGCCACTGAATTGGGGTCCTGCAGCTTCTTGGCGTATTCCGCCGTCGGCTGCTTGAAGGTCATCGCGGTATAGGCCTTGCGCCGCGCGTTCTCCATGGTGTGCGGCGAAGCGTTGTCGCCGCGCATTTCCACGATCGTCTCGCCGTCGCGATCGACCACCACGGCGGATTCCGGATAGCCCTTGGCTGCGCAGGCGGCGACGGTCTCTTCGGCAAGGGTCTTGGCGACGCTCAAGGTCAGATCCTTGTGCATGATCAGCGCGGCGCCGGCCGGCGCGCCGAACAGGCCGGCGGCGGCAACGCTTGCGGCCGTGGTGACAACAAAGCGACGAACAAGTGACATGATTTTGCATCCTCCCGCTGAAACGATTGCGTCCGCTGCGATGAACAGCGGACGCTTAAGATTATTCCAATTTGGCGGCGGCGGTGAGATTGCCGCGCGGCCGCCGCTCAACACACCGTGAACGACGTTACCACTGTCGATAGACCGGCGGCGGCTGCGGCGGATAGCCCGGCTGCACGTAATAGCCCTGCTGCTGACCGTAATAGCCTTGGTTATAGCCTTGGCCGTTATACGGTTGCGGCTGAGCATAAGTGCGCTGGCCATAACCGGGCTGGCTGTAAGCCTGCTGTTGGCCGTCATCATACGGTTGCTGCTGCGGCTGCTGCGGCTGCTGCTGGCCGTAATACTGCTGCTGCTGCCCGCCGTAAGGCTGCTGCGGTTGCTGCTGTTGGCCGTATTGTGGCGCAATCTGCATCGGTCGGGCGTTATAAGGCTGCGTGGCATAGCCCTGCGCGTTATAAGCGGTTTCGTTGTCCGGCAGATGCGCGCGCGCTACCGGCACGTTGTCGCCGCCCGGCGTGCGGCCCTCGATGCTCACGCTGGTATTGGCCATGCCTTCGGTCTTCACCAGGTCGAACAAAGTAGCGGCGTGGTCGGGCGACAGCCGCACGCAGCCGTGCGACACCGCCAGGCCGAGATGCTTGACGTCGAAAAAGCCGTGAATGGCATGGCCGTGCAGGTCGAAGAACATCGAATGCGGCATCGGCGCATTGTCCCATTCCTGCGAGAAATGGTCGGCGTCCATGCGGTTGATCTTGAAGGTGCCGCCCGGCGTGTCGTAGCCGGGCCGCCCGGTCGACACCGGCCAGACGTAGCGCTGCTGGCCGTCGACGGCGACCGTCATGTGCTGGGTCGATTTGTCGATGCTGATCGCAATATTGGCGTAAGCCGCCGTGGCGAACGGCACGGAAAGGGTGAAGGCCAGCGCCGCGATCGGAAGCGAGGCGGGGAAAATCTTGGGGGAACGCATGGGATGCTTACCTGACGGTGGGTCGCCCAATTCTTAGAAGTCTTTCGCCGGTCTTTGGTTCAAATCAAGGTGATATCCGCGCCACCCGGCGGAATGGTGAACGGAATGCGGCGGGAATATTTCATCCTGCCCCGCGATAGCGGGGAAGGGGGACCACCCTGCGCAGCAGGGTGGTGGAAGGGGCGTGGACCGCGACGATATTTTTCTGCACCGACAACGAAGCGTCGAGTCAGAGGCCCCCTCCACCACGCTTCGCGTGGTCCCCCTCCCCCGCTTTGGCGGGGGCGGATGTTTAATGCCGTTTGAAATATTGCACGGCGCGCTCGTGCTTCTCGGCAGCGGCGCGACTGTCGAAGGTGCCGAGATTGCGACGGCGGCCGGTCTTCGGATTTATTTTGCGCGAATAGAGCCGGTATTTGCCGGACGGCAGTTTGCGGATCATGGCGTTTCCTCGATGCGCGCCGCCACACAATATAATGGCGCGCGCCCTTATCTTTAAATCGGACAAGGCGGATTTGTTCTCGCGAGCGCGCTCCGCCCGCGAGCGATGTCAAACAGCGATGTCACTTTCCTCGTCATTGCGAGCGAAGCGAAGCAATCCAGTGCAGCGGAGAGGTTCTGGATTGCTTCGTCGCTCCGCTCCTCGCAATGACGAAAATCAAGGAGGGAAGCGGAACGCCGGCAAACGCGGGCCGTACCACCCGCACCAAACGGGTGCGGGGCGCGCCACGGAAGGAGCGGCTTGCGCCGCGCCTTCCGCTATCGGGCGCGCTCGCCTGCCGGCGTTCCACCTCGGCTCTTCCCAAGGGGTGTGTGGTCCCTTGGTGCGATCCGGGCC
>JBAQAB010000192.1:0-12550 GCA_049285535.1 Xanthobacteraceae bacterium | reverse complement strand
GCTTTCGTCTCCTTGGCCATGTGTGCAAGCTGGGATCGATCGCTCCCGACGTTGGTCACCTCGTGCGTCACGATCAGGTGATGTTTGGCTTCGACGGCAATCTGGACGTTGTAGCCTAAGGTCAGGGCGCTTGCGCGATAACTCTTCGATGTAATCTTGAAAGTCGCGGGTCTTGATTTGCCTAACATCGTGAGGGCCGAATTTGCGCATAAGACCCCAGTTTTCATTCTGGATGACCCAGGTAATCACGCGGCCATAGTTGCTGTTTCGTTCACCTTTACCGACTAACGCCTGATTTTTTGAAATGCACTTGATCGCGAAATGCCGGAAGGTGAACTCTGGCTCAACGACAGGCTGGGCCTTGAGAAGAGCCAGGGCGTGGCTGAGTGCGACTTCCCTAGCCTTGGCTGCCGACGTTTGACCGGTCGCCTTTACGATGTAACGCTGCTTCTCGCGATTCCAGATGCGGACATACCAATTCTGGCTACCATCGACCTGGTAGATGGAAACGCCGCGATAAAGCTTGATTGCGCTCATTTTTCGCCGCTGCTGCAGCGATAAAGTTATAAGGTCGAGTTATAAAGCCGTCAATAACTCTTTGATTCTACACATGACCCATATAACTCTTAATCAGCGGGTCCAAGGTTCGAGTCCTTGTGCGCCCACCAAGCCTTTTCAGATGATTGGCATTTTAGCGCCGCGTGACGCTACGCGACCAGCGCATCTCCAAGAGCTGACCCATGATCCAGGTCCCAAGCGCCCAGCCGAGACCCATGAACAGCCCCCACAAAAACCAGACCAGGACCGCGTAAATTGTGATCGCCGGGACGAGCATCGGCCTTCTCGCTCTAATGCGTCATCGCACTTCCGAAAGTGTCGCCGGCCCCGCAAAGGCGGGGCGTTTTCTTTTTGGTCGCCTGTGTCGTCCGACCAAACGGCGAGGCGCGCGGACGTGCGCGATGAACCCCTCGAGTCAGGCAGATCAAAGTCTACCCATCAGCACCAGGATCAAAAGAATTACGATAACGAGGCCAAGTCCGCCGCCGCCATAGTAACCGGTCCCGTAGAACGGCGAACCGCCGATTCCACCGACGCCGCCAAGAAGAATAAGAACAAGAATGATGAGAATGATCGTTCCGATTGACATGTTTTCGCCCTGCAAAATAATCGCGGCACTTTCCGCGCCGTGAGACGAACACGGCATCACTGGAAAAGTTCCATTTTTGCTCAGTGCCGGCCGTCACGTGCTGTGCTAGTATTTCACCGGGAAGGCGCGACGCCTGCTTGGTCTGTCTCAAGGGCCGGCGGCGGTCGGCCGAGGAAACGCCGATGCCGGATTCGGAAACGTTCGATTTCATCATCGTGGGGGCGGGCAGCGCCGGCTGTGTGCTGGCCAACCGGCTGACCGCGTCGGGCCGCCATCGCGTGCTGCTGCTGGAGGCGGGTCCCAGCAACTGGCACCCGTGGCTTCATATCCCGCTCGGCTTCGGCCGGCTCTTTACCGACCGCCGTTATAACTGGTGCTACGCGACCGAGCCGCAGCCGGGTTGCCACGATCGCGAGGTCATCGCGCCGCGCGGCAAGGTTCTCGGCGGCTCGAGCTCGATCAACGGGCTGATCTATATTCGCGGCCAGGCAGAGGACTTCAATCATTGGCGGCAGCTCGGCAATGCCGGCTGGAGCTTTGACGACGTGCTGCCCTATTTCCGCAAGGCAGAGAACAACGAACGCGGCGCGGACGAATTCCACGGCAGCGGCGGGCCGCTCGGCGTATCCGACTTGCGCGACCGGCATCCGCTCGCCGTCGCCTATGTCGAAGCGGCGGTGCAATGTGGTTATCCACGCAACGACGATTTCAACGGCGCGGTGCAGGAAGGCGCCGGCTTCTACCAGACCACGATGCGCAACGGCGTGCGCTCATCGACCGCGGCGGGATATCTCAAGCAGGCGCGGCGGCGCGCCAACCTCAAGGTGGTTCCACAAGCGCTCGCCACGCGCATCGTCTTCGACGGCCGGCGCGCTACCGGCGTCGAGTATCTTGCCGGCAACGACAAGCGTAGCGCCAGCGCCAATGCCGAAGTGATCGTTGCTTCGGGCACATTCAACTCGCCGCAACTGTTGCAGCTTTCGGGGCTTGGCCCGGCCGCGCTCCTTCAATCGCATGGCATTCCGGTGGTCGCCGATGCGCCGGGCGTCGGCAACGATCTCAACGATCATATCTCCGGCCGCATCATGCTGCGTTGCAAAGGAACGACGACGGTCAATAACGTGACGCGCAACTGGGCCACCAAGCTGGCGTATGGCGCGCACTACGTCTTGACGCGCCGCGGCTACCTCGCCGTGCCCGCGGTGTCGTCGGCAGTTTTCGTGCGCGCGCTGCCGACCTCGGCGACGCCGGATTCGCAATGCTCGATTTCGCTGTTCTCGGCGGGCGACATCGGCGGCGACCTGCATCCGTTCCCGGGCGTGACCGGCAATTGCGTGCTGCTGCGGCCGGAAAGCCGCGGTTATGTGCGCATCAAATCCGCCGATCCGCGGCAGGCGCCGGCCATCAATCCGAATTATCTGGCGACCCAAAAAGACTGCGAGACCATCACCGCCGGCGTCAAAGTCATGCGTCGCATCTTTCAGGCGCCGGCGATGGCGAAATATATCGCCGAGGAGATCGAGCCGGGCGCGCAATGCGACACCGACGACGAGCTGCTCGATTTCATACGCCGCCGCGGCTCCACCACCTATCATCCGGTGGGCACCTGCCGCATGGGCCCGGATCCGAAAGCGGTGGTCGACCAACGCTTGCGTGTGCGCGGTTTCTCGGGCCTGCGCGTGGTCGATGCCTCGATCATGCCGGCGGTCGTTTCCGGCAACACCAACGCCGCCACGATCATGATCGGCGAGAAGGGCGCGGACATGATCCTAGAGGATGCGAAGGCTGGGACCGCCGCCGTTGCTCGCGCGGCTTAGCTCGCGCGCCTTAATGGCTGACCGGCACGACCGCTTTCGCGTTATTCGCGGCAAAATCCGGCGGCACATCGAACTTGCCGGTTTGCAGGTCGTAGCGGCAATGCCACCCGTTCAGCGCATCGATCTGGCCGTGGTGGCTGTTAGGCAACACGCTGCCTGACAATGAGATGACGAGGTAGCGGCTGTCGGGCCAGTTCTCGCCCATCCAGTGATAATTGTCGTCTACGCCCTTCACCAGACCCGCCACCATATGGAAATCCGGCTTCGGGACCTTTCGGGAATCGGGACGGCTCTTGAAGTACGCCCATGCCAGATCGTCGAGCGGCTTTGACGTAGCGGCAACAAAACCCTGCGGTCCCAATTTGTACAGGTACAGGCTCTGCTCTCCCGAGCCCGTCTTTTGCATGCGCACGACCCATCGCGAGTCGTTGGTGAAACGAAAACCCGCCGGATAATAGGGTTGTTCCGGCTGAAGCATGGTCATCTCGTTCTGGTGTCGCGCCCAAAACTGCCATGTGAGGTCGTCGTCGGAATCGGCCTTTTTATATTGCTCGATGGTGGTCGTGCCGTCCGGGGAAGTGGCGGTGTATTCTGCGTCGATTTTATAGTCGGCGGCCGGTCCGACAGGCTGGCCCATCGCCGAGCCGATGGCGCATGCGAGAAGCAAGCCGGCCGACGCTGCCAATAATGTCCGGTTCATGCTTGAGCCTACAGTGATGCGCTAGGATTTATCCATGGCGTTGTCGGCGACGAGCTCGGCGCCGTTGATATAACTCGCCGCATCGGAGACGGCAAAGACGATCAGATTGGCGATCTCCTCGGGCCTGCCCCAGCGCGTATCGCACATGCCCTGATTGGTCGACCATGCCGCGCGCTCGCGTTCGGCTTCCTCGGGACTGAGCTTGCGCTTGGCCATTTCCCGCTCCCATTTGGCGAACCGCTCCGGCGTGTTGATGAAACCCGGAATCACGCAATTGACGCGGATGTTGTGCGGCGCAAGCTCATTGGCGAGCACTTTTGAGAACCGGATCTCGGCCGATTTCGCCGGTCCGGTGCATGATGACAGAAATGGCGGATTGAGCGTCATGATCCCGGTCTGGCCGCTGACATTGACGATGCGGCCGCCGCCTTGCGCCATCATCATCGGCACGATCCGCTGACAGATACGGAATTGCGCGAAGAAATTGATTGCCATGCCTTCGACGAGCTCGTCGTCGGTCACTTCCAGAAACGGCTTGTAGGTACCGGTGCCGGCATTGTTGACGAGAATGTCGATGCGGCCGAGTTTTTCGCGCACGATCCGCGGCATCGTTTCGATCTGGTTGACTTTTGTCACGTCGAGCGGCTGCGTTTCGATCTTCGCTTGCGTGGTTTGCATGATGTCGCGCGCCGCCTCGGCTAGCGCCGTTTCCCGGCGCGCGCAAATCAGAACCTTGACGCCCTCGCGCGCCAGCGCGCGCGCCGTCTCAAGGCCTATTCCTTTGCTGCCGCCGGTGACGAGCGCCGTCTTTCCCGCGAGCCCGAGTTCCATAGCCTTCGTTCCTTCTCATAGAAGCTCTTCGTGCAATCCGGAGAAACATCTTGAGAGAAATCCCACGCCGGAAAGAGAGCGAGGGGCGCTTTCCGGACCATCAAGCCAAGGCTATACTGCCTCTTAATTCTCCAAGAAACGCAACAAATTTGGGGAGTGATTCAAAACAGCTCAGGGAGGAAATCGTTATGTCGCTCACTCGTCGTCAAGCATTGGCGTCCGCCGGCGCGGTTGCCGTCGCCGCTGGTTTAGCGAAACCTGCGATCGCTGCAAACGAGCCGATCCGCGTCGGTTATCTGCCGGCGCTCACCGGTCCCTCGTCGTCCACCGGCATCGGAATCAGCCGTGGTACCCAATTGGCGGTGCAAGAGATCAACGCCGCGGGCGGCATCAATGGCCGGCCGCTGGAATTGGTCGTCCGCGACACCCAGAGCGATCCGACCAAGGCGGTCAATGCCTCCGCCGAGCTGACGAACAAAGAACGGGTCCAGGTGGTCTTCGGTCCGCTCAATTCCGGCGAGTCGCTCGCAGTCGTGCCGTTGCTGGCGCGCTCGAACACGCTGCAAATGCATCCCTGCTGGGTCGACAGCCTGGTCGATGCGCAGAAATATCCGATGTGTTTCCGCAACGCCCCCACCAATCAGCAGATCGGCGGCGCCGCCAACCGCTACGTGGTGGACGTGCTCAATCGCAAGAAGGTCGCGGTGATCAGCGACACCACGGGCTATGGCACCGCGTCGGCGAACGCCTACGTGCCGATGCTCAAGGCTAGAGGCGCCGAAGTGGTCTATCGAGGCAACGTCGATGCCGCCAATCCGGATCTCAAACCCGAGCTGTTACGCATGCAATCCGCCGGCGCCGAGGCGATCATGCCGTGGAGCGTGAATGCCGGCTTCCTGTCCCGCGTCATCAACACCCGCGGCGATATGGGCTGGGACGTGCCGATCGTCGGCCAGACCACGCTCGGCTCCGGCCAGACCAAGGACTTGCTGGAGAAGCCGGAATATTGGGCGAAGGTCTATCCAAACAATTTCCGCACCGTTTGCTACGCGCCTGGCGGCAAGCTCCCCGACCGTACCGCCGCTTTCCTCGACCGTCTCAAGAGCGCCAAGGTCGACATGGGCGATACGCTATTGTGGTGGATTGCGCTCGGCTATGACAGCCCGCGCCTGATCGCCCAAGCGATGAAGGCCGTCGGTCCCGAGCCGGACAAGGTTCGCGACTATCTCAACCAACTCAAGGGCTTTCCCGGCGTCTACGGCGACATCTCCTTCACGCCGCAGCAGCATAACGGCTACCCGGACGACGAAGTGGTGATGGTGGAAGCCAATTCGCTCAAGGACGGCGCGTTCAACCTGGCACCGGGCTATAGCGCCTGATCCGATGATCGAATCGATCGTCTCGACTGGGGTGGCGATCGGCTGCATCTACGCACTGATCGGCATCACTTATAACGTGATGTTCTCCGCCTCGCGCGTGTTCAGCTTTACCGCCGGCACGCTTGGCATGCTGGGCGGCGTGCTGGGCGCGCTGTTCATCGCTCACATCGGCATGCCCGTCGCGGCGGGCCTTGTCCTGGTCCTGGCAGCCGGCGCGATCTTCGGCATCATCACCGAGATCGTCGCCGTGCGGCCGGTGCTGCGCAGCCTCGATCAGCATCTCTATGTGCTGTCCACGCTGGCCCTGGCATTGATGGTCCAGCAGTTTACCGCGATCGAGTGGGGCACGGATGCCCGCCCGTTTCCGCGGCTGCTCGACATCGCCCGTGGCGGTTTCGATCAGCAGTTCTGGCTGCCCATGCTGGCTTGCCTCGTGGTGATCGTCGGTTTGGAGTTGCTCTATCGATACACGCTGATAGGCCATGCCTTTCTGGCGATCGCCGAGGACACCTACGCGGCGCGCGCGCTCGGACTGCCGGAGCGCCGCTTGCGCATGACGAGCTATGCGCTTGCCGGCGCGATCGGCGCGCTCGCTGGTTTCGCCGGCGGCGAAATGCTGCTTGCCTTTTTCGGCAATGCGCCGCTCTTGACCTTCTACGGCTTCGTCCCGGTCGCGTTGGGCGGCATGGGCAGCAACCGCGGCGCCGCGGCCGCCGGCCTCCTGCTCGGACTGTTTCAGCAAACCGCGAACTTCCTGGTCGGCGGCATCTTCGCCTCGGTGGCGGTCTTCGCCGTGTTCATCCTCGTCCTGCTGGTGCGTCCCGAAGGGCTCGCCGGCGCGGTCCGCCAACGCAGAGTCTAAATGGAAATGCCAGCCGCACAGCTGCAGTCGAGCCGCGCCACCGTGCTCGGCTTCACAAGCGCGTGGAGTGCGGCGCTGCCTTTCCTGGCACTGCTCGCTCTCGGCATCGCATTCCCGCTGTTCGGCGGCGGCTACTGGGGTCTGATCGCGACCCGCGCCTGCGTCTATTGGGTACTGGTGTCGGGCCTCAATCTGGTCGTCGGCTTTGCCGGGCAGATCGCCATCGGCTGGGTGGCGCTGCTCACGCTGGGCGCCTATGCCACCAGCGTGCTCGCCGCCGGCAACGTTACGCCGGCTTTGCCGCCTTATCTGGCGCTGGCGATCGCCGCCGCGATCGGCGGCGTCTTCGGCTTGATCGTCGGTCTGCCGGCGCTGCGGCTGCGCACCTTCTATTTCGCCATCACGACGCTTGGCTTCGCCACCATCGTCACCCAAGTGGCGTTGGCTTGGCAAAGCGTTACCGGCGGCGGCGTCGGCGTTGCCGGACCAATCTTTCCGCCACCGTTTTCCTCGCCATGGGGCTTCTATTATTTCTGCTTCGGCTTGGCGGCGATCTGCACCTGGTTGACGATGAATGTCGCCGCAAGCCGCTTCGGGCGCGCGCTGACCGCAATCCGCGATGCGGAGGTGGCCGCCGAAGCCAGCGGCATCTCCAAGCCTGGATTGCTGGCGGCGGTCTTCGTGTTCAGCGGCGCCGTCGCCGCCGTCGCCGGCGGCCTGTTTGCTTCACTGCAATCCTACATCACTCCGGATGCATTCACCTTCGACCTGTCGGTACTGTTCTTCATCGCCATCCTGATCGGCGGCCGCGGCTCCATTCTGGGACCGCTGCTGGGCACGATTCTGCTGACGGTGCTGCCGGAATTCGCGGCGCCGCTGGTCGCGTGGTCGACCTTTCTCTATGCGGCGCTGCTGCTTGTGATCGTGCTTGCGATGCCGGGCGGCATTGCCGAAATTCTGGATTTCGAGAACCGCCGCCCGCTCGAAAGCCATCGCGCAATCATCCCGCGGCCCGACCTGCTCGCGAGGCTGCTCAGCCCTGCACCCGATGCCGGCGCTCTCACGCTGGAACAGGTGGCGCTGAGCTTCGGCGGGGTGCAGGCGATCGACGGTCTCGATCTCGAAATCCGGCCTGGTCAAGTGCATGGACTGATCGGCCCCAACGGCAGCGGCAAGACCACGACGCTCAATGTCATCTCCGGCTACTACGCGCCGCAGCGCGGCACGGTCAGCCTGAACGGAGCCGCGCTGCCGTCGTTCGCGCGCCACCAGCGCGCTCATATGCGTATCGCACGAACGTTCCAGACCCCGCGTATTGTCGGTTCCGCCTCGGTTCTGGAGAACGTCATGATCGGCGGCACCATCGACGGCACAGGCACGTTTGTTGAATCGTTGTTGTCGCTGCCGCGCCATCGGCGCGACGAAGCGATGCTCCACGACACCGCCATGCTGGCCTTGACGGCAGTCGGGCTCGAGCGGCTCGCTGCGGTGCGTGCCGACCGGCTGCAACACAGCGAGCTGCGCTTTACCGAGATCGCACGTGCTTTGATGCTGCGTCCGGCCTTCCTGTTGCTCGACGAGCCGGCGGCTGGGCTGTCGGCCGAGGAGATCGGGCGCCTCGGCGCGCTGTTAGTGGCGATTGCGCGGGCAGGCACCGGCGTGCTCGTAGTGGAACATCATCCCGATCTGATCTTTGACATCTGCCACCGCGTGACCGTGCTCAATCTCGGCAGGACGCTGGCGGCAGGAACACCCGCCGAAATCCGCTCGCATCGGGAGGTGGTCAATGCCTATCTCGGCGGCTGAACCGCTGCTTGTCGCCGCCGGTCTCTCCGCCGGCTATGGCAAGATTTCAGTGCTGCGCGGCATCGACCTGAAGTTGGAGGCTGGCGAGGTGGTGGCGCTGCTTGGCCCCAATGGCGCCGGTAAAACCACGCTGCTGCGCGCGCTGTCGGGCCTGCTGCCCTGGTCGGGAAACGTACGTTTCGCCGGACGCGATCTCGCCGGCGCCACACCGCGCGATACCGTCAAAGCCGGACTTGCCCATGTCATCGAGGGACATCGCGTGTTCACGCAGCTTGCGGTGCTCGACAACCTGCTGCTGGCGGCCTACGGCCTGCCGCGCGGCGAACGCGCCGCGCGCGTCGAGGAGGTGCTTGAGCTCTTCCCCGAAATCGCCGCCAAGCGGCACGAACGCGCGGCGTCGCTATCTGGAGGGCAGCAGCAGATTCTTGCAGTGGCACAGGGTTTGGTCCGGCGGCCGCGACTGCTGATGCTGGACGAGCCTTCCGCCGGCCTGTCGCCGGTCTTGGTGGATCGCGTGCTCGTGGTGGTTCAGCGGCTGCGCGAAGCCGGGACCGCAGTGCTTCTGGTCGAACAGTTGATCGAGAAAGTGCTGGCGCTGGCCGATCGCGTCTATGCGCTCGCGCGCGGAACGATCGTACTGGAAGCAAGAACAGGCGAGGCCGATCTGCCGCTCCGGCTTGAGCACGCCTATTTGGCAACAACGGGACGCACTTTTCCGTCAGGCTGATTCTTGAAGTTCGTCCCACTAAGGCGGTGGTCGAAAGGCTTCCCAATGGATCTCGGTTTAAAAGATTGCAGGGCACTCATTGTCGGCGCCAGCAAGGGGCTCGGTAAGGCCTGCGCCAGATCGCTGGCCAACGAAGGCGCCCGCGTCTTCATCTGTTCACGCAACACCGAAGAGCTCAAGCGAGTAGCGGCGGAGGTCGGGGTCTCCGGTTATGCCGCGGCTGACGTTTCGCGGCCTGCAGAAGTGAAGCGCGTAGTCGCCGAGGCCATTGCCGCATTGGGCGGTCTCGATTGTCTCGTGACCAACGCCGGCGGGCCGCCAACCGCTTCCTTCGAAAAAGCCGGCGACGGCGACTGGGATATTGCCTACCAGCTCAATTTGATGAGCGCCGTTCGCCTCATCCGCGAGGCGCTGCCGGCTCTCAAAGCCTCGGGGCGCGGCCGCATCGTCAACCTGACGGGTTACGGCGTGAAAGAGCCGATGACCGATCTTGTCGTGTCGGACTCGGTTCGCGCCGGCGTCACTGTCATGGCCAAGACCATCGCGTCGGATCTCGCGCCGTACGGCATCACCGTCAATAATATCGCGCCGGGGCCCATCATGACTGCTCGGCTGACGGAAATACTTTCAGCACGGGCGAAAAGTCTGGACATAACGCCCGATGAGCAATTCAAGCATTTCGCCGAAACCATTCCGCTCCGCCGCATGGGACAGCCGAACGAGATCGGCGATCTCTGCGCCTATCTTTGTTCGCCGCAAGCCGGCTACCTCACCGGCCAGACCATCGTGGTCGATGGCGGCATCAATCGCTCGATCTAGAATCCGCACCCGGCAATGCGCCGCAGCTCGTTTTTATCGCAATTGGCCGGTCACCCGGCCAGCGCCGAATTGTCCGGGCCCGGCGGATTGAGCGACTGCTGCACGACGCGGCCGAGCGCCGAGATCTGGTATGGCTTGCGCAGCACCGGAAATTCCGAGCTGGTCTCGAACACCTTGGTATAGCCGGTGGTCAGCACCGCCGGAATATTCGGATAGCGTTCGGCGACGATGCGCGCCAGCGCCAAGCCGTCGGTCTGGCCGGGCAATACGACGTCGCTGAAGACTAGCGCGACGCTCGTGCCGGCCGCGAGGACCTCCAGGGCCGCGGTTGCATTGTCCACTTCGATCGTCCGGTAGCCGAGCTGCTCCAGCAGCGACACCGCGACATGCCTCACTTCGGGATTGTCTTCCACGACCAGGATCGTTTGCCGGCCAAGACTGGCGTATTGCCCATCGTCTTGCGGCGACGATGCCGTGACAGCCGCGTGCGTGCGCGGCAGATAGACCGTTGCCTTGGTACCGCGACCGACTTGGCTGTCGATCGTCATCGTGCCGCCCGAGCGCCGCGCAAAACCGTAAACCTGCGACAGCCCGAGCCCGGTGCCCTTGTCGGGACCTTTGGTGGTGAAGAACGGCTCGACCACCCGGGACAACAACTCAGGCGGGATGCCGCTGCCGGTGTCGGTAACGCTGAGCGCGACGTAATCGCCGGCTGAACCCTCGATTGGCAAACCTTCCGGCGCGGCCCCCGCGCCGAAATGCACATTTTCCGCCGCGATCAGAATGCGGCCGCCACCGTCGGGCATGGCGTCGCGCGCGTTGACCGCGAGATTGACCAAAGCAAGATCGAGCTCCGACTTGTCGGCGCAGACCGGCCAAATGGTGTCGGACACCTCGATCTGGAATTCGATGTTGACGTGCATCGAGCCGGCAAGCACGTCGCGGATGGCCTGCACCGCCTCGGCCGGATCGATCACAGTCGGATTGAGCGGCAGCGTGCGCGAGAACGATAGCAATTGCCGCGTCAAGTTCTCGCCGCGCGTCGCCGCCATTTCGATGGCGGCCAGAGCGCGCGCGTCCTTGGCGTCCGGCAGGCGGCCTTTTAGGCGCTGGGCATGGCCGCTCACGATCATCAGCAGGTTGTTGAAGTCGTGGGCGATGCCGCCGGTAAGCTGCCCGATGGCGTCCATCTTCTGCAAATGCGCCGCCTGCCGTTGCGCACGCTCGAGCGCAGCTGCTGCCTCTTTCTCGACGGTGACATGCCGGCCGGCGACATAGATCAGGCCGTTGCTCTCGGTCATGGTCCATTGCAGCCACCGCCACGAGCCGTCCTTGTGGCGGAAGCGGTTTTCCATGCGCACGGTGGGCGCGCCCAGCGTGAGCTGGGCGCGGCCGGCGATGGCATTCGGCGCATCGTCTGGATGGCGCAGTTCGCTCACAGGCATGGATTTGAGCTCATCCTCGCTCCAGCCGAGCAATCGCGTCCATGCCGGATTCAGGCTGAGCAGATAACCTTCGAAATTGGAGACTGCGAGCAGGTCTTCCGAGACGTTCCAGATTCGATCGCGCTCCAGCGTGCGTTTTTCAACTTCCGCCTCCAGCCGCTCACCGATCGCGCGCAGCTCGGCTTCCATGCCGGCGCGCGCCTGGTCCGCCAGCATGCGCTCGATGGCGAAGCCAAGCTGACGCGCCAGCGTCAGAGCCAGATCGATGTCTTCGCGGCAGAATTCGCGCGGCGCGTCGTAATAAGTCATGAATTTGCCGACCAACCTGCCTTCGGCCATCAGTGGAATGAAAGTCAGCGCACCGATGCCTTCCCGTTCCACAGCGCCGCCGATCGAGGGACCGAGTTCGACGACGGCGGTATTGGGCAAACAGACCGGCTCTGGATTGGCTTCGCCTGCCGCCCACGGCGAATGACCTTCGACCGCGCTGCGATAGCGATCCGACAAGCCGCGCCAAGCGGCAAAGCGCATGACCCCAGCGGAGTCGTAACGCAGGATCGACGCCCGGCTGCAATGCAGCGCCGCGATGATCGCATCCAGGGCCGCCTCATAGATTTCCTCCAAGGATGCCGCGCGATAGAGTCTGTCGGTGAAACGGTAAAGCGCGGCCTGTTCGTCCGCGCGTCTCGCCAAGACGGACTCGGCGTGCTTGCGCGCGGTGATGTCGCGCGCAATTTTCGACGCCCCGACAATCTTGCCGTGCTCATTCCTTATTGGCGACACGGTGAGCGATATGTCGACGAGGCGACCGTCCTTGCAGCGGCGGACGGTTTCAAAATGATCGATGCGCTCGCCGCGCCGGATGCGTCCGAGAATGACTGGCTCTTGGTCCTGCAGATCCTGCGGGATGATGATGGTGACCGGTTTGCCGACGACCTCCTCCGCCGAATAACCGAACAACCGTCGGGCGCCGGGATTCCAGCTGACGATGACGCCATTGAGGTCTTTGCTGATGAT
>JBAQAB010000191.1:0-17256 GCA_049285535.1 Xanthobacteraceae bacterium | reverse complement strand
CTTCGATCTCGAACAGCGCGCCGTCATGCGCCAGCTTCGAGATTTGAATGGCGGTCGAGGCCGGGGGTGCCTTGGTGTTGACGTAGCGGTTGCGCACTTCGAGATAGGTGTGGATGTTGGCGATGTCGATGAAGAAGGCCGTGACCTTCACCACATGCTCGAAACTCGCGCCCGCGGCGGCGAGCGCAAGCTTGAGGTTTTCGAAACACTGCACCACCTGGGCGTTGAAATCGGTGCCGGCGAATTTGCCGTCCGCCGTCATGCCGAGCTGCCCGGCGATATAAATGGTCCGGCTCGGGCTTCGCGTCTCGACGACATGGGTATAGCCCCGTGTTGGCGGCATGGTCGAGGGATTTTGAAAGCGATGGCTGGCCAATTCATGTCCTCCCGCTTTTAGGCATTTGGCGGCTATTTATCGCGCATAATGCAAAGATCGAAGCGTCATGGCAAACTGTCCGTGATGCGCACCCGCTTCATCGTCTTGCTTGTCGCCGTAACCTTGCTGCCGAGCGCGGCCAATGCCGCCGAACTCGACGGCGCGAGCCTGGCGTGGCCGTGGGTGCTGCCGTTTATCGGCATTCTGCTCACGATCGCGCTCGGGCCGCTGCTGTTTGCCCGCTTGTGGCATCATCACTACGGTAAATTCGCCTTCGTCTGGGCCGTGCTGACGATCGCGCCGCTGGCGGCGATGCGCGGCGCCGACACGGCGCTGGCGCTGTTCGCCCATGCCATTCTCGGCGACTATATCGGCTTCATCGCGCTTCTGTTCGCGCTTTACGTCGTCGCCGGCGGCATCATGCTCACCGGCACGCTACGCGGCACGCCGCTCGTCAACGCCGCGGCGCTGGTGTTCGGCACGCTGATCGCAAGCGTGGTCGGCACCACGGGCGCCGCCATGATCCTGATCCGGCCGCTATTGCGCGCCAATGCGGCGCGGCTGCACAACGTCCACGTCGTCGTGTTCTTTATCTTTCTGGTCGGCAATATCGGCGGCGCGCTGTCGCCGCTCGGCGATCCGCCGCTGTTCATCGGCTTTCTCAACGGCGTCGATTTTTTCTGGCCGCTGCAGCGTTTGTGGCAGCCCACGGTTTTCGCCGCGCTCTGGGTGCTGGCGCTGTTCGTGGCGATGGACGCCTGGTTCTATTTTCGGGACCGCCGCGCCGCGCCGGCCGGCGAAGCGCCTGCCGAGCGCGAGCCGTTGCGCGTCCATGGCATCGTCAATCTTCTCCTTCTCGCGCTCATCATCGCCGCGGTCGTCGACTCCGCGCTGTGGCAGCCCGGGATCAGCTTTTCGGTCTACGGCACGACGCTGCAGTTGCAGGATCTGGCGCGGGATGCGCTCCTGATCGTCGCCGCGCTGGCTTCGCTGTGGCTCACGCCCAAAGCGCAGCGCGCCGCCACCGGCTTTATCTTCGAGCCGATCCTCGAAGTGGCGTGTCTGTTTGCCGGCATCTTCGTCTGCGCCGGTCCGGTGCAGGCCATGCTCGATGCCGGCCATGACGGGGCGTTCTCGTGGCTCCTCACCGCGGTGACGCGCCACGACGGCACGCCGCATGAGGTCGCCTATTTCTGGCTCTCCGGCCTGCTCTCGGCGATCCTCGACAACGCGCCGACCTATCTGGTGTTTTTCAAGCTCGCCGGCGGAAATGCGGCCGACCTGATGACCACGCTTAAGCCGGCGCTGGCGGCGATTTCCATGGGCGCGGTCTATATGGGCGCGCTCACTTATATCGGGAATGCGCCGAATTTCATGATCTACGCCATCGCCACCGAGCGCGGCGTCAAAATGCCGAGCTTTTTCGGCTACATGATCTGGTCGATCGTGGTGCTGGTGCCGCTGTTCGTCGCCATGACCTACTTTTTTGTCGCGCCGCACTGATGGGCGGGTGCGGGGTCTGGCCGCGCCGATTATCGTTGCCTTCCCATGGCGCTCCGGTTACGCGAGGGGCTGGGCAAAGACGACACCGTGACCGAGCATTTCACACCGCACATCATTTTCGGCCTCGACCCGATGTGGTTCGCGACCGTCCTGTTGTGCGTGACCTACGCAGTCATCATCTGGGACCGGGTCAACCGCGCCATCATCGCTCTGGTCGCCGCCGGCATTGCGGTGCTGGCCGGCGCGCTCGACCAGGCCGAGGCTCTCAAGGGCATCGACTGGAACACCATCGGCACGCTGACCGGGCTGATGATCATCACCTCGATCGCCCAGCGTTCGGGCGTGTTTCAATATGCCGCCGTGCGCTCGGCGCAGCTCGCCCGCGCGCACCCTGCCGCGCTGTTGCTGCTGGTCCAGCTGGTGACGTTCTTCGTCTCCGCAGTCCTCAACAATGTCAGCACGGTGCTGCTGATGGCGCCGGTGACGCTTGCCGTCACCCGCGAGCTGCAGATCGCGCCGTTTCCGTTTCTGATCGCCGAAGTGCTCGCCGCCAATATCGGCGGCACGGCGACGCTGATCGGCGACCCGCCGAACATCATGATCGGCTCGCAAGCCGGCTTGAGCTTCAACAGTTTCCTCTTTCATCTGGCGCCGATCGTCGTGGTGGTTCAGGCGGTGCAGGCGCTGACGCTGCATCTGATCTGGGGCCGCGCCACACATGCCACGGTCGAGAACCGGCTGCGCGTGATGATGCTCGACGCGCGCGCCGCCATCGTCGATCTGCCGCTGCTGTTGCAGTCGGTGGCGGTTCTCGCCGTCGTGATCGTCGCGCTCGTCTTCGAGGATCGGCTGCAGCTCGAGCCGGCGACGATCGCGATGGGCGGCGCGGCGGTGCTGATGCTGCTCGACAATTGGGAGCATCGCGGCGCCAAGCAGACCGTCAACGTGACGCGAACGCTCACCGAGGTCGAATGGATCACCATCTTCTTCTTCGTCGGGTTGTTCATTGTCGTGCATGCCGTCGAGGTGAGCGGGCTATTGCAGCTCCTTGCCGGCAAGCTGGTTGCCGTCACCGGCAATAACCTCGCTTTGGGCGGAGTCATTATACTTTGGCTGTCGGCGTTCCTGGCCGCCCTCATCGACAACATCCCGTTCGTCGCGGTGATGATCCCGGTCATCAAGGCCATGGCGCCGGCCTTTGGCGGGCCGGCGCATATCGCGCCGTTGTGGTGGTGCCTGTCGCTTGGCGCCTGCCTCGGCGGCAATGGCACGCTGATCGGCGCCACCGCGAACCTCACCGTCGCCGGCATCGCCGAGCGCAACGGCATCGCCTTCGGCTTTGTGCGATACACGCTTTATGCGCTGCCGATGATGATCGTTTCGATCCTCATCTGTCAGCTTTACGTCTGGCTGCGGTATTTCTAGCGCGGGGCAAGATTCAGAATTTCTTTGCCATACAAGCAGAACCAGGCGCCGCGCCGGGCTTCGGCCACATGATCGTGAACCTTTTCCGCCATGCTTGTCCCCGGACAAAGCGGGGAACCCACCCGCTCACCACACCGTTGATGATCCGGGCTCTGGGTTGCAAAGAGGCATCGCCGTGGCGCGTCGGCGTCGAAGCAAACAGTCGATCGGGCACGCGGCCGTGCTTGCCGGCCTGTTGACCGTCATTGGCTTGGCGCCGGCACCGGCGCGAGCGGGATTTTTCGATTTTCTGTTCGGTAATTCGCAGGACCAGCCGCCGCAGCCGCAATCTTATGCCGAGCCGCCGCCGCCGGCGCTCGGACGCGTCGCACCGGCGCCGCTGGGTCCCGAAAGCGTGCGCCAGGGCGGCGGCAGCAGCGGCCGCGCGATGGCCTATTGCGTGCGCTTGTGCGACGGCGAGCACTTTCCGCTCGAGCATCTGGCCAATGCGACGCCGGTCGAGGCCTGTCGGGCGATGTGTCCGGCGAGCCAAACCAAGATATTCTATGGCAGCGAAATCGGCAGCGCCGTCGCCAAGGACGGCGCGCGCTATGCCGACCTCGACACCGCCTTCATCTATCGCCAGCACTTGGTCACCAATTGCACCTGCAACGGCCGGAATGCCCGCGGGCTGGCGCCGTTCGACCTGTCGAGCGACCCGACGCTGCGGCCGGGCGACATCGTTTCGACCAAAGACGGTTTTGTCGCCTATACCGGCAAGCCCGGCCAGGCCGACGCCTTCACGCCGGTCGATCCGGCCAGCATCTCAACCGCGTTGAACTCGGACACCTCACATGTCGCCGCCGTTCCCCGGCGGACCCGAGAGACGCTCGCCGACGCCGATGCCGGGGCGAGAGCGCCGCCGGCGCCGCCGGTCAATCTCGACGCCACCATGCGCGGCCAGATCGCCCGATAATTAGGCGGCAGACTTTCTTCTGCTTTCCGAGCATACCGGCACTCGCCCGACTTGCTGTTTGAGGGACTAGACGCCGCCGGTTAGTTCGTGAAGCAAGATTGAAATTCTTTCGGATGTGTACGGTTTAGGAAGGAACAGCGCGCCCTCGGGCAAATCACCCTCGCGAATGAAACAGCGCCCAGAGGTCGCGATGATCTGGATTGGAGGCCAACGACCTTTAACCGCTGCCGCCAGTTTCAGGCCGTCCATTGAGCCCGGCATCTGAACGTCCGTAAAAACCACGCGAATATCCGAACGGTGTTCCAGTATCTTGATCGCTTCCTCGGCATTGCCCGCTTCGACGGTTTCAAAACCCGCTCCCTCGATCATCTCACTTGCGTCCATTCGCAAGAGAAATTCATCTTCGACGATAAGCACGATGGGCCGCTTGGCCGCCATGAACATCTTGACCTTGTTCCCCGCCAGGGGCCCAAGCTCAGGCTCCCTCTATCGTTCCCTCGCAATTCGGTATCTTTTTGAATCGTCAAACCGATATAGCGCTAGCGGATTATCTTTCTTGCATCATGGTCAGCGGAATGTTTACTTCGCAACTCAGGCCATCGGTTTCAAATTTCAGCCGCGCCTCGCCCTGCAATTGTCCGGGCAGCGCTTGCTCAATCAGTCGCGATCCAAAGCTCTTTCGGGTTGGCTCTCGAACCGGCGGTCCGCCACTTTCTTTCCAATGTAGCTTGAAACGCCCGTCCGCAGCTGTCCACGATATGGAAACGTGACCACCAGCTGCGGATAGCGCGCCATGTTTTACGGCATTGGTGCAGAGTTCGTGAATGACCATCGAGAGGGAGACGGCCGGTCCGGATGAAATCGCGATGTTCTCTCCTGCAATTTCGAATTGGTCGAGCCCCTTTGACTGAAAAGCCTTTACTGCACTTTCTATTAACGTCCGGCAGCCAGCTCCGGTCCATCGCTCACGAACAAGAAGGTCTTGCGCCACCGCCAAGGCTTGGAGCCGATCACCGATCGTTTTACCCGCCTCCGCAAGGCTGCTCGCCGATTTAATGCTCTGAGACGTGATTGCCGAAACGATCGCGAGCGTATTTTTTACGCGATGGTGGAGCTCGCCAATCACGATCTCCTGCAAGTTTGCGGCAAGAGTATGCGCCTGCGCGTCGACGCCCGCCTTGGCGAGCAGTTCTTTGAGATAATCCGGCTCATCTTCGAGGCGGCGCGGTTCGGCACTTTCCATCGGTCGTATCGCGCGCTTATCCGGCACGAGGCCTATTGCGAATTTTGACATCGACTGGCCTCGGCTTTCACAGCGTAGCAAGGGCGCTCAGCGTGCGGAACACTTTCAGGATCGTAGGAGCCTTCCTGAAAGTCTGGTGAGATGGCAATCTCACAGGCTAAGCGGCCAAACAGTACTTTCCAGTCTAGCCAAGGTGGCGAGCGAGGAGTGGTCAATATTGCACAGTTACAAAGAATGGATCCAATTTATTGAAATGCAACGATTTTTGGAACATACGCCGTTCTGGCGAGTTGTTACAGACCTTAACCTCAAAACCAGAGATACACATGATTCGACACATCATAGTCGTCGGCGGCTTGGCGCTCGCAATGTCGGCCGGAGCGCACGCTCAGGGCGTACCAGAGGGCGCTGATCATGGCGGTCGTGTCGGTGAGCACGATGCTGGTCCCGTGGGAGCGGTCGTTGGCGGCGTTGTCGGCGGCGTGATAGGCGGTGTGAACGGTGTGCTGGGTGTCGATGATCGTCCTCGGTTCCACAGCTATGTTGTCGAGCGTCATTATCCGTCTTACGAATATCGCGACGAACTTCGAGTCGGTGCCGTGCTCCCCGATGCAGGCGTGACATACTATGACGTGCCGCCTGAATATTCGAGTGCCCGAGCGTACCGATACACGATTGTCAACGGACACACGGTGCTGGTTGACCCGCGTACTCACACGATTATCCAGATTGTGGATTAGTCGGCACTATTCGGAAAGCCGCCCTTCGGGGCGGCTTAAAAGCTTTCGCCGCACTTATGTGCCACACGGTCTGAGGCGTGCATCCCACAATCCGTGAAAGTCGCAAATGGATTTGAACCGCTACTCGGCCCGTGATCCTTCATCGATCGCGAGATCCACTCCCGACCACTGGGTTCTCTTTCTTATCGAGGGCGTGGCGCTTATCTTGTTGGGGTTGCTCGCGGTCGCCATTCCGTCGATCGCCAATGAGAACGTAACCGGCATCTTGGGTTGGCTCTTTCTCCTCAGCGGCGCGACCGGATTGGTGACAACTTATTGGGCCCGCCAGGCGCCGGGGTTTTTGTGGTCGCTGGTATCGGCCCTGCTGGCGATATTCGTCGGCGTGGTGCTGATCGAGAACAAATCGCAGGATTTGTACGGCGGTCTGCTGGGCTGGCCGTTTCATGACGCCGGCCCGCTGCGGCTGATTTTGGTTCTTTTCTTTCTTGTCGAAGGCGGCGTATCGATCATGTTCGGGATCGAACACCGGCGTTATTTTTCGACGCGCTGGGCCTTCATGTTCGCAAGCGGCGTCGTGGACATTGTTTTGGCCAGCATCATCATTTTCGTGCTGCCGGGAACCTCCGCGTGGACATTGGGACTTCTGATAGGGATCAACATGATTTTCGGCGGCTCGGCACTGGTCGCAACAGGATTGCATGCCCGTACAGAATGGGCCGTTGCGAACGAAATTCCGCTGCGAAGCTCTCGTTAGACTGAGCGTAATATTGCGAAAGATTATATTTCCTTCGACCGCAGCGGATTTCGGAGAGACCGCCTCAAGCAGGCCGTGTGAGAACTAGACGAGTCAGATAAGATGGGCCGCATCAACAACGATGCGGCCTTTTTCATGAGCTACGTTCGGGGCGAGGATCGTGGTCAGGCAGCGCTGCTGCCAGCGGCGATTGAGGACTATGTGGCGGCTGATGCGCCGGTTCGGGTGATCGACGCATTTGTGGACGGGCTCGATGTGAATGGGCTCGGGTTCGGGCGATCGGTGCCGGCAGCAACCGGGCGGCCTCCCTACGATCCTCGGGACCTACTGAAGCTGTATGTTTATGGCTACCTGAACGAGGTGCGCTCGTCGCGTCGGCTGGAGCGCGAGTGTTCTCGCAATGTCGAGGTGATGTGGCTTCTGCGTCGGCTGGCGCCCGACTTCAAGACGATTGCGGACTTTCGCCGCGACAACGGCACAGCGATCGTGGGGACCTGCCGGGCTTTTGTGCTGTTCTGCCGGGATCAGAGCCTGTTCACGGCGCGGTTGGTGGCGCTCGACGGGTCGAAGTTCCGTGCCGCAGCCAGCACCAGGCGGGTTATGGGCCGTCGAGAGATTGCAGAAGAGACCGTCCGTCTCGACCGCCGGATCGCCGAATATCTGGCCGGTTTGGATGCGAGCGACGCCCGCGAACCTGATGAAGCACCGAACGCGACGGCGGCCGCGCTTCAAGTCCTCAAATCACGACGCGCCGAACTCGATCGGCTGGCCGCCAAGCTCGATGCCGATGAGCGCGCCACGCTGGTGGATGGCGAGCTCGATGCCCGGCCGATGGGGATCGGCAAGGGACCGAAGCCGCCGTCTTACAATGTGCAAACGGCCGTCGATGCCGACACCGGCCTCATCGTCCACCATGAGGTGACCAGCGAGCCCAATGACACCCGCCAGCTATACCCGATGGCGAAGGCAACAAAGAATACGCTCGGCGTCTCAAATGTGACGGTCGTGGCCGATGCTGGCTACTCAAGTGGCACGGCTGCTGCGGCCTGCGAGGCTGACGGCATCACGGCCTGCGTGCCGACCAATCGGTCGATACACAGTCAGGGCGACGGTACATTGTTTGGCCGGTCAGCCTTCGTCTACAAGCCGGAAGCTGACACCTATATCTGTCCGGCGGGTCATGTTCTCGCCCGCAAGCAGGAGGTGATGCGTCGCGATCGTATGATCCTCTATGTGGCGCGCGATTGTGCCGGCTGCTTACTCAAGCCTCGATGTACCACCGCACAGCGTCGCTTTGTCAGTCGCCATCAGCATGAGGATGCGCTCGAACGAATGAACGCCCGTTTCCAGGCCGATCCGAGCCTGATCCGCCAGCGCCGATGCGCTTCTGAACACCCCTTCGGAACTATAAAACGAATGACCGCCGGCGGGCGGTTCCTCACCCGGGGACTAAGAAAAGTCAGTGGTGAAGCAGCGCTCAGCGTGCTCGCCTACAATATCATCCGGGCGATCAATCTGGTCGGTGCCGTCACCCTCAGGGCAAGCCTCGCCTGAGCCATGAAAAAAGAGGCTCCGCAAACCGGAGCCCCTTACTTTTCACACGACCTGCTCAAGGCGGTCTTTCTGTTTGCGCCCTATTGCAACGCATGAGCGCCATAGCGGACATCGCAGGCCCGGACGCTTTTATGGGTTCGGCCTGGTCAGGCCAAATCTTTCACCACCGCTTCGGCCAGCGACAGCGACGACGTCAGTCCCGGCGATTCGATGCCGAACAGATTGACGAGCCGCGGCAGGCCGTGGTCGGCGGGACCGGCGATCAGAAAATCGGCCTGGCCTTCGCCCGGGCCGCGGAGCTTCGGCCGGATGCCGGCGTAATCCGGCACCAGCGAATTGTCCGGCAGGCCCGGCCAATAGGTGCGGATGCGGGCGTAAAAGCTCTCGGCGCGGCGCGGATCGACCGCGTAGTTTTCTTCCGCGATCCACTCGACGTCGGGGCCGAACCGCATGCGCCCGGCGAGATCGAGCGTGACGTGCACGCCGAGCCCGCCGTCGATGGGGGTCGGATAGATCAGCCGCGAAAACACCGGCCGTCCGGCAAAGCCGAAATAATTGCCTTTGCCGAGGACGAGCCGCGGCACCTTGTCGGCGGGATAGCCGTTGATGTGGCGGGCCAGATTCTGCGCGCCGAGACCGCCCGCGTTGACCACCGCGTCAAATTGAACAACGCCCGGATCGCGGCCGCCGAATTGCACCTGCCATTGCCCCGCCTTGAAGCTCATCCGCTCGACCGGGGTTTCGAATGCGATCATGCCGCCGCAATCTTCCAACTCGCCCCACAGCGAGCGCATGTAAGCGTGGCTGTCGATGATGCCGGTTTCCGGAGAAAGCAGCGCGCCGATGCAGAACAGCTCCGTCTCCATGGCGCGCGCCGCATTGCCGCCGATCATCTCGACGCCTTCGACGCCGTTCGTTTCCGCCTGTGCCAGGATGGTTTCGACCTTGGCCAGTTCCGCCTCATTGGTGGCGACGACGAGCTTGCCGCATTTGCGGTGCGGCACGCCGTGCGTGGCGCAGAAGTCGTAGAGCATGTGCCGGCCGCGCACGCAGTGTATCGCGCGCAGCGTGCCGGTCGGATAATAAAGGCCGCCATGGATCACTTCGGAGTTGCGCGAGGACACGCCGTTGGCGATGCCGCCGGTCGCCTCGGCCACGGTCACGTCGTGGCCGGAAAGCGCCGCGGTGCGCGCGATCGCGAGCCCAACCACGCCGGCGCCGATCACCAGAACCTGCATTGCGCTTCCGCCTTCATGTTTTCCCGGTTACAGGAAACGACTATATAACAGGCGCCGAAAGGGGAGGACCATGGCGGAAAACGTCGTTCGGGTTTGTGCGCAAGCCGACATCGCACCGGAGACAGTGAAGGCCTTCGAGGTCGGCGACAACCGCCTCGCGGTCTACAATATCGAGGGCCAATTCTACATCACCGACGACGAATGCACCCATGCCTCGGCGAGCCTCGCCGACGGCCTCTTGGAAGGCGACGTCATCGAATGCTGCGTGCATTTCGGCGCCTTCGACGTGAAGACCGGCGCGGTGAAGGCGCCGCCCTGCCAGGTCGCGCTGCGCACCTATAAAGTGGTGCTGCAAGGCGACGATGTTTACGTCGACCTCGACCGCGACACCGCCGGCGAGCCGGCGTGAATTGGTCATTGAGGCGCGTCGATCGAGGGCGCGCATTCATTAATCCGGCTCTATAAGCGCGGTTCGCTGAATGTCCGCTTCGCTCCGACAGCGACCGAGTTGCTCACCGCTGTGAAACTTCAAAACGTGCAACTTGTACGCCGGGTTTGCCGAACGCAAACAGCGCGTCATCCGATCATCATTATACTTTACGATCGTAAAGTAAAATGGTATGCTGCAGCCATTACTGCTCGCATGGCGGTCATATCGGGCCTGCCGTTGCAAAAAACGTCGGCGGGCAACGCCGCGGAACGGGCGGAGATGAGGTGATGATCGAGGAGCGGGACATTAGCGTCACCATGCGAGATGGCACGCGACTCGCGGTCGACGTCTATCTGCCAGATTTACCCGGCAAGTACCCTGTCCTTTACGCCTCGGCTTTGCACAATAAGGACATTCAGGGCCCTGACATCGCGGATATATTGCCGCCGCAACCCGCCCACGCACCTCTATGGTTCGGTCCCATAGAGGCTGGCAACACGCGCTGCTTCGTTGCCAACGGCTACGTTCACGTGATCGCGCAGCCGAGGGGATCTGCCAAGTCGGAGGGGCATTACGGCCACGACGATGCGGACCACTACGATCTCATCGAATGGATCACGCGGCAACCGTGGTCAAATGGCAAAGTCGGAATGGTCGGCATCTCGGGTTATGCCGGAGAGCAATGGCGGGCAGCCGCGCAAGGACACCCCGCGCTGAAAGCGATCTTTCCGTACGACGCGTGCAGCGCGTTTGGCGGGATGTTCGGATTCCGCGACTTCAATCCTGGCGGCGTCTTGCACACGTTCCCCTATTTGCTCGACGTCTTCAGCACTGTTCATGAATCGCGTGATCGGCCCACGGAACTTCCTTCCGATGAGGAGGAACTCTGGCGCCAGGCCATGCGGAATCCGGACTACAAGCAGTACGTCAACCTGTACAACATCCTCACCCAGAAGGGGCAGCGCACTTTCATCATGTATTTCATGATGACGCACCCTTGGGAGCTTGAGGCGACCGTTGAGCGCGCGGAAGAAATCTTCAAGAAAATCAGGATACCGTTCTACACAGGTTCGGGAGCCTATGCCTACAGCTACAAGCTCCATTGGCTCGGCGCGCAGCACTACTTCCAGAACGCCGACGCGCCGAAAAAATTGATCTTCACCGGACCGGCCCACCTTGAGCGACCCTTCCATCAGTACCACGACGAGATTCTTCGATGTACGATCATTGGCTAAAGGGATACGACACCGGGATTATGGACGAACCGCCGGTGCGCTACTGGCTCATGGGAGCCAACGAATGGCGGACCGGCACGGATTGGCCGCTGCCGGAAACGCAATGGACGAAATACTATCTTTCCCATTGGGAGACTCTATCGACCGAGCCGCCGCGTCCCGCTTCGGAGCTTGGAGCTGCCGCGCGCGAGCCCGATGTTTTCACCCAGATGCCGGTAACGCGCACGACGAAGATCGAGCGCCTGCGGTACATGACCGAGCCGTTGCCGCGCGACGTTACCGTGGTAGGCCCGATTGCGCTGACGCTGTACGCAGCGATCGACCAGGAAGACACGAATTGGATCGTCGTCCTGAAGGACGTCGGACCTGACGTCTCGGTACGCACGGCGCGCGAGGGCAAGCGAAATGTGCCGTCGTCTCTGCCCGAGCGCGAACTGACGCGGGGCTGGCTAAAAGCGTCTTATCGGGCACTCGATGAGACGCGTTCAAAGCCCTGGGAGCCGTTCCACAAGCTCACGCGGGATGCAATCGCCTCCGTGAAGCCGGGAGACGTGGTCGAATACCAAATACAGATTCTCGCTACAGCCAACCAATTCAAGGTAGGTCACCGGATCTGCCTCGATATTACCTGCATGGACGTTCCGACTGGCACCGGGGCGATGACGAACGTCGAGTACATTCCGTATCACGTTTGCAGCAGCAAGACCGTCACCCACAAGATCTATCGGGACGCGGAGCGGCCATCGCATCTGCTGCTGCCGATCATACCTGACCTTACCAGCCAGCGTTCGGCCTGATGTCGCTACATAGGGAGGAAGCGTTACGATGACGACGATCCGCTTTGAACGAGCAGACGCTATCGGGAATATCGTGCTCGCCAATCCGCCCTTTAATCGGCTCGACCTGCGTTTCGCCGAAGCCTTACGAGACGCCGTGCATCAGGCCAGTGAGAGCGACATTCGGGTGCTTGTGGTTCGTGCTGAAGGACCGCATTTCAGCTTTGGCGGCGAAGTGCGCGAATGGCCCGGAAAAGACGTCAACTGGTTCAGAACGTTCGTCGCGGAGGTCAATGTTTCCTATCGCGCGATCGAGATGCTGAAGATTCCAACGGTCGCTGTGGTGCACGGGATTGCATTCGGCGGCGGCTTCGAACTGGCGTTGGCGTGCGATTTTCTCGTCGCAGCCGAGAATGCCACCTTCCGTTGCGTCGAAGTCACGACTGCGATGCTGCCGATCGCCGGAGCTCTGCAGCGGATCGCCGAGCGTGCCGGTCGCGCTCGGGCACTGCGACTGGCCATGCTCGGAGAGCCAATCTCCGGATGCGAAGCCGGTCAGCTGGGTATAGCGACGCATGTGGTGCCCGAGAATGAGCTCCCGGCGGCCGCCGCTGCCTTGACACGGCAGCTCGCGACGGGGCCGACCAGGTCGTACGCCGCGACACGCACTCTGCTTAAGGCGTGGTCGAGCGGCGGCGTGGCGGCCGCGGACCTCGTGATGCTCGACGTCGCGATGGAACTCTACAATGGTGCCGATGCGCAGCGCGGATTCGCGAGCACCGCCGATGCCTTCGACAAGGATATCGAACCGCCGACCCTTCTGTTCGAGGGAAAGTAAATGTCCGCCGCAGGCGGCCCGACTGAAATCCGCGACGGGCAGTCGTCGACACATATCGGTCCTCTGGGACATTTGTGTTAACCAACCACAATGGCAAAGAAAGGCAACGTAGCATCGGCCGCCGGGCGGCGCGGGCATCTCCGAAAAAGAGCCGAGCAACAACGATCGCTTGAGACGCGAGCCTCGATCTTGAACGCCGCCATTAGGGAATTTGCCGAGAGAGGATTCGAGGGAGCCAGCATTCGCGGGATTGCAGACCGGCTCGGCCTGCAACATCCCCTGATCACCTACCACTATCGAAGCAAAGACATCCTCTGGCGAGCGGCGGCCGAGCATGCGTTCGCGCAGATACAGGCGGGCTGGGACATTTCGGCGCCAGAAAACTCCGATTTGCCACCGCTCGCACGGTTGCGAGAGGAATATGCTACGCTTTTTCGTTACACCGTCGCATTTCCTGAATTTCATCGATTCATGCGTCAAGAAGCGCTGACCAATAATCCGCGGCTGAAGTGGGTTGCAAAAACCGTATTGGCGCCGCTTCTAGAACGACTGATTCCTCAGATTATTGCGGCCCAAAAAGAGGGTCTTCTTCCTCCAGTCGATCCCATACTCTTCCACTATATGATGGTCAGTCTTACCGCCACGCTCTCGGGGTTCGGACCTGAAATGCAAATTACGAGCGGATTATCCGCCGAAGATACGAAAGTCGTCGAAGCGTATTGGCGTCTGGTGGACGAAACAGTTTTTGCAGCGCCGCCGTGCGGAAATCCTTCTGGAGGCAACAAGGCCCGGAAACGCCGAGCGTAGATCACTGCACGCCGTCTCGCGGCGTCTCGCGCGGGATCAGCCGACGCTCGCTTCATGCAAAGTACCAATCGGGGGTCAATTTCGGCCGGCGCGAACCGGCACCAAGTTCGGACATGTCCGGTACGCCCCGAAAGCGACCGGCGGCTTTCGCGGCCACATATCGCTATCAACCGGAAGCGGCGCCTATCCGAGACTGCCGGTTTCGTTCATCGGTAAAACCGACTATAAACCCGCGCAGGCATGAAATCTCGGCCGAGCGGAACCGCCAAGGAACGATCAAGAGGAAATACCGATGTATCAAGGCCCCGGAGTGAAAACGAGCCCGGATTTCCCGATTCCCGAAACGATGAAAGCCTGGGTGCTCGGCAATCCCAACGAGCTCAAGCTTACTGAAAAGCCGGTGCCGGTGCCCAAGCGCGCCGAAGTTCTCGTCCGCATCGACGCGGTCGCGATTTGCGCCACCGACCTTGAGATAATCGAATTCGGCTCGCCGGCGCTGTTCCTCGGCGGCAAGCCGTTCAACAAGAATTTCACGCCCGGCCACGAATATATGGGCACGGTGGTTGCGCTCGGTCCCGGCGTCGACGAATTGCCGATCGGCCAGCGCGTCACCGTCGAGATCCACGCCGGCTGCGGCCAGTGCAAGCGCTGCCGCGAGGGCATGTACACCTCGTGCCACAATTACGGGCTCAATTACGGCGACGTCGACAAGGGCCATCGCGCCAACGGCTTCACCACCGACGGCGGCTTCTGCGAATATCAGGTCAACAACATCAACACCGTCATCCCGATTCCGGACGCGATGTCGGATGAGGAAGCCACGCTCGTCGTCACCGCCGGCACCGCGATGTACGGGCTGACCGAGCTCGGCGGTCTGGTCGCCGGCGAAAGCGTCGTCGTCACCGGGCCGGGCCCGATCGGCCTCCTCGGCGTCGCGGTGGCGAAGGCGATGGGTGCGCAGCCCGTCATTCTCACCGGCACGCGCGACAACCGGCTCAAGATCGGGCTCGAGCTTGGCGCCGATGCCGTCATCAATGTGCGCAACGACAAGGATGTCGTCGCCGCGGTCAAGAAGCTCAACGGCGGCAAAGGCGTCGACTACGTGGTGGAATGCTCCGGCGCGCCCAATGCGGTGACCGAAGCGGTCCGCATGGTCAATCGCGGCGGCAAGGTCTGCTTGGCGGCCTTCCCGCACGAGGAGACGCCGGTCGACGTCGCCCACATCGTGCGCAACAACATTTATCTCTACGGCATCCGCGGCGAGGGCAAGAGCGCGACCCACCGCGCCGAGGCCTTCATGTCGCAAAAGCGCTTCGACGCCACCAAGATCCACACCCACACTTTCGCGCTCGACGACCTGCCGACCGCGATCCGCTACGCCAAGGACCGCGTCGACGACGCGATCAAGGTGGTGGTGAAGGCGAGGGGCGTCGCGGCGCATCGGGTTGCGGCGGAGTGATGACGTAGGATGAGTAGAGCTCTTGCGAAACCCATCACGCCCTCGTCGCCCTTAATTCAGCGTGCCAAGGCGCAAAGGGCGAGTTTTATGACGGGCGAACTGGAGGCTGAAGCGCAATCTCAGAGAGTCTCGGCTGCAGGCGAGCGAAAATACTACCGTTTAGAAGCTGATTTTTCCACCGATTCCGCACCATACCCCGAGTGGATAAACAAAAAGGAACAATCGAAAGGTCTTCGTCCGGAAGCAGACAAGCCTTTTCGCGGATTTCAGTTTTCCGAGCCGCCCCGAATCAAGTTTGATCGTAAAGGGCGGCGCGGTGCGTTGGATGATGCTAGGCCCATGACTCTCGGAATTTGGCTCATTTCGGACCGTCTGAAAAAGTTGTTCGAGCGACTCGATCCTGAGGCCTTCGTCTTTCAGAAAGCGGATGTCGATTATAGCAATTTTCCAGAGCCGGGCCCCGATTACTGGTTCTGTTACATTATGCGTGTGCTCGACTGCGTCGATGAAGAGCATTCCGCGATCGGCTATCAACAGAATATCACATGGAAGGTCTACATCCATCTGATCGACATCAAAATGCGGCCGGATGTTGTTGGCTCGGCCCATGCGTTCCGCCTGAAGTACGCTTCCCTGACGTTGATCGTCGACGATATCGTCGTCGACACTCTGAAGGCGGAGAAAATTCGCGGCTTCAGTTTCGAGCCCATTCAGAAACAATTGTCATAATGGGGATGTAGGATGGGCAGAGCTCTTTGCGAAACCCATCATGCAGCCTCGACGTCCCATGATGGGTTTCGCTTTGCCGTGCATCCTACCGCGTGCTGCACTGTCCGGCAGTTACGGCGTTATCAGCTTGCTGACCGTCGCCATGGGTAAGACGAGCCGGAGCGAATCGGGCAGCCGTGCAAAGCCGTTCGCCGCGTAGAAGGAAGCGGCCTCTTCGCTGATAGCATCGACGACCAGCATCGATGACCCGAGGGAACGAGCGCTGGCATAGGCGCGCTGCACGCCGTCGGCGAGCAACAACGCGCCGAGGCCCTGGCCTTGGAGTGCCGCCGCGACCGCCAGCCGGCCGATGAGCGTCGCGCTAACCAGGGGATAACGCGGCACATGCTTGCGCGCGGCGACGGGTACGTCGCCTGGCGCCAGCGCCGTCGCGCAGAGCGTATAATAGCCAAGGATGCCCTTCGGCCGGCGCGGATCGACGAGCACGAATACGCTATTGGCCCGTCGGCGCACGTCCTGGCCGGCCTGCGTCCGCAAGTAACGATCGAGACTTTCAACTCCGCAGCTAAACCCGGCGCGGTCGTGATGCGATGCCAAGGGCTCGATCTTCAGGTCGGGCGAGGGCGCCTTGGCCATAGGCAAATCGGTCAAGTCTAGCGGGCGATCCGCCGTTTATGCTCCGCGATGGCCCGAACCAGCCGCTCGCTCGGCTTGGGTGGATCGATCAGCGCATCGAAGAAGGCCTGCCGGTCCCGCTCGGAGAGCATCAGAGTCTCATGCTCGGCGATAGTCTTGCGCGCCGCGCCGGCAAGTGCCGTCACGCAGAAATCGGTTAGCTTGCGCCGCTCGAGATGAGCCGCGTGCTCGATGAGGTCTTTGGTCTCCCGGTCCAGCCGGAATCCAAGCCGACGGGCGCGGGTCGGTTCGTCACGGAGGGTCTTGGAGCGCTTGCTGGCCATGGCGGCAGCCTCGAAATGAGTTGTCAATTGGACAACAACGTACGTCAATTTGACGTCCCGCTCAAGTCTCGCTGCGGTCGCCGGGAGAGCGGCCATGTCGCAGGTCTATTGACATATGTCTCCGTTACAGTTACATGCAGCGAATCATCTCGCCCTAAAGGGACGCCGTCCGGGTGATGCCGGGCGGCAGGGGCGAGGGCGGTGCCCGCGGGCGAGGCCTCATCAGCTTGGCTCC
>JBAQAB010000190.1:0-2363 GCA_049285535.1 Xanthobacteraceae bacterium | reverse complement strand
AGTTTGGCGTTGGCCGAGGACCTTAATCCGGAACAGGCCCGCGCTTTCGTGGTGGGCAAGCTGTTCTCCTACAGCTGTTTTGAAGGCACTGCCGGCAGCGGCCGCATTTTCGCGGACGGCTCGGTCGTCGGCACCATTAGATTTCGCGGCCAGGGCGAGACCCGGTTCGCAACCTTGCCGGCGGGAACCATAAAGGTGGATGGCGCCTCGATGTGCGCCCATCTGCCCGGCCTTCCGATCACCCCGTGCTTTAGGGTGCAGAAGCTCAGCTATCGCAGTTTCCGCGGCTCGGTCTCCGGCCTCGGATTTGCCTATTGCGATTTCTACCAGCGCAATCCGCGCACCGAGCTTCTATCCAAGCGTGTCGACGAGCCGCGCCCGGCGGCGACGCCGGTTGCCAATTCACGCCCGGTGTTGCGGCCGTCCTTGGCCGAGTAATTATTCGTCATTCCAAATCGAGCCGGAACGGCCTCGCCTCCGCGGCAAGGACGCCGCGGCCGATGGTTTCGATCGCCGCGATCATGCGGCCGTCGCGGCCCAATAACTTATCCGCCAGCGAGACGATACGGCTATTCGGCGTCGCGGTCGGCGATGCGAGGCGTAGCGCCTGCGCGATGCTGTGTTCGCCGCGCTCCGGGTTGAGCGCGCAGACCGCGGTGTAGGCGCTCGCGGTCGAGCGGCTGATGCCGGCAAAGCAGTGCACGACGAGCGGTGTCCGCCGGTCCCAGCCGCGCACGAAGCTGATCAGTTCGGCGACATGCGCTTCGCCCGGCGCGATATAGCCGTCGAGCGGCGCGGCAATGTCGTGCAGCCGCAGCCACAGATGATTTTCCGGCGCAATCGAGGTCGGGCGCTCGACGCGCGCTTCGTCGCCGAGCAGCGACACGATGTGGCGCGCGCCGGTGTCCTCGACGGTTTCATGCAGACGTGACAGCGAGCAGACGTGAATCATGGAATCAAGCGATGCCTGTTGTTCTCTTCATATAGGGGTTCGGAGCGGCCCAAGTGTGACGCGCTTGTTTACTCGCTGATAAGCTTCTTGAACCGCTCGTGGAAGCGGGCCTGCGCCGTCTCGGCGGGCCAGGGTTTTAGGTAATCGCGTTCCAGCGCCGCGGAGAACACCGGCGGTCGGCCGAAAAAGCGCCGCGCCTCGGCGGCTTCGAAGCCGGCAAGCCGCGTTGCTTCGAGATAGGCGGCCTGGCGGTCGGCGGCCTTGATCAGGGCCTCGGTCTCCGGGGACGACTGTGCCGGCAGGCCGAAGCGCAAATGGATGGCAGTAAGAATCCGGCGCTCGACTGCCTTATAGGCGTCGCCGATGACCGCCTTGAACGGCGAGATCATGTCGCCGATGACGTATTCGGGCGCGTCATGCAGCAGCACCGCGAGGCGGCGGCTGCGATCGAGCCGCGGCACCCGCGCCCGCGCCAAAGCCTCGACCAGTAAACAATGCTGCGCCACCGAAAAAATATGCGTGCCGCTGGTCTGGCCGTTCCAGCGCGCCACGCGCGCTAGCCCATGAGCGATGTCCTCCATCTCGATGTCGAGCGGCGAGGGGTCGAGCAAATCGAGCCGCCGCCCCGACAGCATGCGCTGCCAGGCGCGCGCGCCGTGCCTCGGAGCCTTTTTATTTGGAGATTTTTTGAATAGCCTCATGGCGATAGCAGGTAATGAGATGGTCGTTGACCATGCCGACGGCCTGCATGAAGGCGTAGACGATGGTCGGGCCGCAAAATTTGAAGCCGCGCTGCGCCAGTACTTTGGACATATCGCGCGAGATCGCGGTCTCGGCGGGCACCTGGCCCTTGGTGCGGTAGTGATTGATTTTCGGTTTGCCGTCGACGAAATCCCAGAGGAGCTTGGAGAAGCCAGGCCCCTTGTCCATTACTTCGAGCCAAGCGCGCGCTGAGAGCGCCGCCCCTTCGATCTTGGCGCGATTGCGCACGATGCCGGCGTCGCCCATCAGCTTCTCGATTTTGGCGGGCCGGTAACGGGCGATTTTTTCCGGCACAAAGCCGTCGAAGGCGCGGCGGAAATTTTCACGTTTGCGCAGGATAGTGATCCACGACAGTCCGGCCTGGAAGCCGTCGAGCACGAGCTTTTCGTAGAGCGCGCGGTCGTCGTATTCCGGCACGCCCCATTCTTCGTCGTGATAGGCGATGTAGAGCGGATCGTCCTTGGGCCATGGGCAACGCACCAAGGCTGGATCGTATGCGTATGCGGTCATTCGGCGGCCTTGGCATCGCCGGGGAAAGCAAAGCGCGCCCAATCCGGCTTGACCAGCCGGATCGGCACGCCACCGGCGCTGAGCGAGCCGCCCTGCGAGATCGCCTCGGCCACGCGATCGAGGCGGACCATTGCAACAC
>JBAQAB010000189.1:0-17246 GCA_049285535.1 Xanthobacteraceae bacterium | reverse complement strand
AGCATGTCCGGCTTGATGATGTGTTTGGCGAAGATTTTCGGTCGCGCCTGGTAGCCGATGCGCAGCGCGTCGCGGAAGCCTTTGGTGATGAGAAGCAGCGTTCGCTCGCCTTTGCGCTCAAGGAGCGCATTGGTGGCGACGGTGGTGCCCATTTTGACGGCGGCGATTTGCTCGCTCGGGATTGGTGCGCCGGACTTGAGCCCGAGCAGATGGCGGATGCCATGCACCGCCGCGTCCCGATAGGCTTCGGGATTTTCCGAAAGCAGCTTGTGGGTGACGAGCGCGCCGTCTGGCCGCCTGCCGATCACGTCGGTAAAGGTGCCGCCGCGATCGATCCAGAATTCCCAAATCGCAGCCATACGCTCGTTCCTGGGCTCGATCCTGCCCGTCTTTTGTGCCAGGTTAGGGCGAAGCGAGCCCGCAACAGTTAGCTTTAAGACGACTAGTTGAGGAAACAACGATGCACAAGATCGAAATCTCGGAAGCCGCCCGCGCGCGCATGACCGCCCGGACCGGCAAAGCGCATCCCTTCGACGAAATCGATCCGCGCAAAGCCGCTTTGATCGTGATCGACATGCAAAATTATTTTTGCAAGCCGGGTCATCAGGGCGAGGTCCCGGAGTCGCGGGAGATCGTGCCGAATATCAACCGGCTCGCCGCCGATCTGCGCGGTCGCGGCGGGCTTGTCGTCTGGGTGCGCAACGGCACCCGCAATACGCGCGAAAGCTGGTCGAACTATCATGAATTTCTGCACACGCCGGACCACTGTGAGCGGCGCTACGCGGCGATGGACGTCGACGGCGACGGCTACGCCTATTGGCACGGCAACGACATCCGCCCGGAGGACGCCCAGGTGACCAAGACGCGCTACAGCGCCTTCATTCAGGGCTCCTCCAACATCGAGCGCCTGCTGCGCGACCGCGGCATCGATACGCTCCTGATCACCGGCACCGCGACCAATGTCTGCTGCGAAAGCTCGGCACGCGATGCCATGATGCTCAATTTCAAGGCGGTGATGGTGTCCGACGGCCTCGCCACGCATAACGACGAGGAACACAACGCGGCGCTGTCGATCTTTTACGGCCTGTTCGGCGACGTGCAGACAACGGACGAGGCGATCGCCTCGCTCGCCCACGGCGACAAGGCGCGCGCCGCGGCCTGAGCTCCGAAGTGGCTAATCGTTCCGCCTGCGCTCGCGCAGAGCCGGTAAGCCAATGCCGGTAGCCTCGAACCCACCGTCCACGGCAATCAGCTGCCCGGTGATGTAGCTGGCGCGTTCGCTGCACAGGAAGTGGATCGCTTCGGCGAGCTCCTGCTCCAGTCCGTAGCGATTGAGCGGAATGGCGTCGTGATAGGCGGCGCGGATCTCCGGCGTATGCACGGCCTTCGCCATAGCGGTATCCACCGGACCGGGCGCGACGGCATTGACCCGAATGCCGTGGGACGCAAGCTCGACCGCCTGCTGCTGGGTCAGGTGCGCAAGGCCGGCTTTGCTGGTGCCGTAGGCCGTGCGCAACGTCGAGGCACGCAATCCCGATATCGATGTGATGTTGACGATGGCGCCCCCGCCGCTATCGCGCATCAGCGGGACGGCCGCCTGCGTGCATAAAAATGGGCCGGTGAGGTTGACCGCTAGCACGCGCGACCAATCCTCATAGGTGACGTCGAGGATCGGCTTGAAGATGGCAATGCCGGCGTTATTCACCAGCGCGTCGAGCCGGCCGAATTTTTGCCCGACGCTCGCGACTGCGCGGGCCACGCCTGCGGGGTCGGCGACATCGCAGCAAATCGCCATGATCGCGTCTGGATTGACGGCGTTGGAGCCGCGCAGTGCGGCATTCGTGCGATTGAGCGTCTCGCTGTCGATATCGAGCAGCGCCACGTGCCAGCCGTCGGCGAGAAATCGTTTCGCGGTCGCCAGCCCGATGCCCCGCGCGGCCCCGGTGATGAGCGCGGCTTTCGCTAAGGCTTGGCTCATGTCGCCCGATCCCGCATTCTACCGCGATCAATCCGTCAGCCGACGAGACGGACCGGCTCCTTCGCCTTTGCCTCGAACAGCCGGATGATGTCTTCTGCGATTGGCGAATAGGCGGCGTGGGTGCGCATGATCCAACTGCGCAAGCCTTCACTGTTGTGATGCTTCTTGCGCTCGTTGGGCAGGTCGATCCACGCATTGCGCGCCTGGTCACGAATGACCCCGATGGGATCCTCGCCCTTTTGCATCTTGCTGAGCTCGCGGCGGAGCATGCGGCGATAGAGCGCGATGCCTTCGTCCGAAGCGCCAAGGTGCTCGACGGTACGGTCGGCGATCGGTCCTTGCGTGATCCAGGCCATCATGTCTTGGCCGTCGATGTTGTCGGTAATGAATTCGCCGTCAGACGTTTGCCAAGGCACGTCATAGACATGGACCTTGTCGAGAAGGTGCGGCGCCACGGGTGTATCCTTGGGCGGCACGTAGGCTGTGTACCACAGGTGCATGGTGTGGGTGTCGTCGACCGGCACGCGAATCTGGAATGCGTAATAGCGCGACGCCTCGTCGCCGTTGCCTACCGACAGAATGTTAGGAAATACGACAGGGTGACCGATCCGCCAATCGTCCGATTCTTCCGAGTGTCCTTCCAGCAGCCTGTGCTTCGTCATTCCGTACTCGAATTCGTTGAACGCAATCTTCTCATGGCGGGCGCTGATGGCGACCTTCACGTTGTCATCCTGCTGCTGCTTGACGAATTCGTAAGTGTGACCGTGCAGCCATTCGGTGTGAATCGGATCAAGGGAATTCTCCATCGCTTGCAGCCAGTTGACCGGAATGAGCGCGCGGCCGAGCATGCGGATCGTGCCCTCGGCGGCGAAGCCGTCCCATCGCGGCAGCAAGGGACGCGGCTCCGGACCGAGATAGGCAAACAGCATCCCATTCAGCTCCTCTACCGGATACGCCGGAGTTTTGATCTTGTCCTTGAAGCGACTATCGGGCGCCTCGTTGGGCTGGCTCAGGCAGTTGCCGCCATGGCTGAATTCCCAGCCATGATAGGGGCATCGGATTCCATCTTTCGTGGGAATGCCATAGGCGAGCGACGCGCCGCGATGCGGACATTGCTCTGCAATCAGGCCGCGGTGGCCTTCGCGATCCCGGAACAGGACCAGGTTCTCGCCAAAGAGCCGGACTCGCATCGTCCAGCGGTTTTCCAGTTCAGACACCGCCGCGATCGGCTGCCAGTAGCGGCGCAGAAGATTGCCCATGGGCGTAGCGGGACCGATTTGTGTGAGCAGATCATTGAGCTCGCCGCTGAGCATGAGCGTCCTCCTCGCATTCTCGATCTAGCTGCGTTACGCGCTGGCCAAAGCTATATTGGGTGCCTAACGTAAAGCGCTAAAAGCGAAACGGGAAGTCAATACCCAATGCGGCGCTATCGGATGGGGGTCGCCGGCGTCGGCGCCGCAGGTCAGGCGTTCCTGCCGGCCATCCGGCGCCATCCAGGATTCGAGCTCGCGGCATTTGCCGAGCCGATTGCCGAAATTCGCGACAGCGTGGCAGCCGACACAGGTGTCGCCGGTTATGCCGACCTGCCGACCATGCTGACGGACGCCGCGATCGACGTGGTCTATATCGCCACTCCGACCGATTTACACCCCGAGCACGCCGCCTTGGCATTCGGGGCTAAGAAGCATGTCCTTACCGAGAAGCCGATGGCGGTACGCCTGGATCAGGCCAGCACGATGATCGCGCAAGCGCGCAGTGCGGGAGTCACCCTGCTCGTCGGCCACGCTCACGGTTACGATCTGCCAATCCAGCGGATGCGGGAAATCATCGCGAGCGGCGAACTCGGGCGCGTGCGCATGATCCATACCTGGAATTTCACCGACTGGGTCTATCGGCCGCGCCGGCCCGACGAGCTGCTGCTGGATGCGGGCGGCGGTGTCACGTTCCGCCAAGGGTCGCACCAGTTCGACATCGTTCGCCTTCTCGGCGGCGGCAAGGTCCGCAGTGTCCGAGCGACGACTTTCGATTGGGACCCACAGCGAAGCACGATCGGCGCGCACACGGTCTTCATGCAGTTCGCCGATGGGACCGTCGCGACCGCGGTGTACAACGGCTACGGGCATTTTTCCGCGATGGAGCTGTGCGGCGATATTTCTGAATGGGGCCTTCTCCAGCCCGCGGATCAGCGCAAGCCGGCGCCGCGCTCCCGTGCCGGCGAAGGCGCGGCGCTCGAACTTGCGGCCAAGCGCAGCCGGGCCAAGACAGCCATCCCTGAACAGGCGCCTTACCAGCCAACATTCGGCCTCACGATCGTGAGCTGCGAACGCGGCGACATCCGGCAGTCGCCGCGCGGTCTATATATCTATACCGCGAATGGGCGTGAGGAGATCGAGCTACCGACGGACAAAAGTCCGCGCGATCTGGTGCTAGACGAATCGCATGGCGCTATCAGTGGCGAACGTATTCCCGTCCATGACGGCGCTTGGGGGCTGGCAAATCTCGAGATTTGCGTCGCTGCGATCAAATCATCGGAGACCGGTTCGGAAATTGTGCTGCAACACCAGGTGCCGGTGCCGCGTCAGAGACCTTAGTCGAGACGCCAAGGGGGACTTACCGGCTATCTCGCTTCCAGCAAGTCGGCGACGGTCCTGATCTCGTTGCGGGCATATTTGGGCAGGCCGGCGCTGATCGAGCTGCCGAAATTGAACGAGGACTGGCCCATCAGAACCTGCGCCGGCACCAGGTTGCGCAGGACCGGGATTTTTTCAAAGCCCCGCTTTTCGTCGAGCACGCTGGCCTTGATGGCAAGCGTCATGAAGGCGGTGACCACGGTCTTGCTGGGGTCGGCCGAATCGGCCTGGAACACGGCGAAGAATTTGCCGAACTTCATGATCTCGTTGACGTAGAAGATGTTCTGTTCGAGGACGCCCGAGATCGGGGTGTCGAGCATGGTCAATTGCTGCAGGCCGGATTGATCGAGATCGGCGGGGCTGAGCGCGGAGAGCTCGCTTTGGAAATCGATGTGATCGGCGACCTTTTTGATGCTGTCGCGCAACTTGTTGACCAGCAGAATCCCCATCGGAATCTTGCCCTCGAACTTATAGGTCGACTGGATGCAGATCGAGGTCGTTCGTCCGGTGCACCATTTGCGGTCGGCGTTATCATTGCCGGTGCCGGCTTCGTCCTTGAAGTCGGTCACGTCAGCGCCGGTAATTAGGGTGTGCTTGATCGCGGGATCGATCTTTTCCAGAAACGGCAACGTCACGTATTGCGAAAGATCGATAGCGCTAGGCGCTTTGTCGAGCACGAAGCGGGCCTGTGCCACGTACATGTAGAGCTTTTCGGTGACTTGCTGGCCTTGCGTGCCGCTTGCGGTCGGCTTGTCGACGGTCGGTTCGGTATAGGCGGGAAACAGCGCTAGAAATTTTCTCTCTTCGGGATGCTTCTCCGCCCACTCGTCGAAACGAGTGAGCGCGGTTTCGCTGTCGATCGCGCCCGGACTGGTGTGATCGCTGAAGTCGATGGTGTCGGGTTTGATGTCGGCGACGTTCGAGCCGCGCGCCGCGCTTACCTCGGCGATCTGGAAATCGTCAGCGCGGGCATTCGAGGCGGTGGCAAAGACACCGGCCGCCGCGACAGCAAGCAAGATCGAACGCGCGTTAGTGTGCCGGAGGCCCATCCTAAAAACTCTCGCGGATATCTCTTAATGGAGTGCTAGCAATTCACCGGCCGCCCCAGAAGTAACCCTGGTTGGGCGGCGGTGGTTGCTCGTTCCAAGGCCGAAACAGGCCGAACAAGCCCCGCGACATCGGCTGTTGCGGCGGCGGTTGTGGCGGCAGCGGCTGCCAGCCGCGACTCGGATAGTAAGTCCGTCCGCTGTTGTCGGCAGCGCCGTCCCAGAATGGATTCGATTCGCCGCCTTGATAAGCGTAGGCGTCGTCTTGCGATACCAGCTGATATTGGGTGTCCGCCACTTGGCCGTCGGCGCTGCGGCGGAAGTGCTCGATGAAGTTGCCGCCGTTCATCCGATTGCCGCTCATATAATCGATCGGGATATCGACCAGATCGCGCCGCGCTTGCGGCGAGGGCCCGCTGAGCGGGGTCTTCGGCGCGACGTTGTCGGCCCACACCGCCTCGATGATCGGCTGGAAGATCGGCACGGCGACGTGTGCGCCGTCTTCGTTCGGCCCGAGTGAGCGGCGCTTGCCGTCGGCATTGTCGTAGCCGACCCAGACCGCCACGGTGACGTCATTGGTGAAGCCGACGAACCAGCCGTCGACGAAGTTCTCCGTGGTGCCGGTCTTGCCGGCCACGTAAGGCGACAGCGAAGCGATCCTCCGCGCCGTGCCGCGCGCCACGACGCCCTGCAGAATGCTCTTGAGCTGATAGAATGCCGCCGGGTCGGCGTCGCCGATGCGCGGCAGCGGGGTATTCGGATATTGATAGATGGTGCGGCCGTCCTGCTCGATGGAATCGATGCCGTGCGGTTGCGGCAGCGCGCCTTCGTTGGCGATGGCGGCATAGAAGGCGGCGAGATCGATCATCTTGACCGGCTGTGCGCCGAGAATGAACGGATAATAGCGTACGCATTCCGGATAGATTTTCGCGGCGACCGCGGTGGCGCAGATATCGTCGAGGCTCTTCTCCGGGCTGGCGTCGATGCCGCCGTCGAGGAGGTGAGCGGTGATGACATTGACGGAATTTTCCAGACCGCGGCGCAGCGTATAAACGCCGCCTTCGCTGTAATCGTCGTTGTGCGGCGACCAGTAATCCTCCTCGCGCGCGTTGCCGTCGAACTCGCGGCTGATGACGTCGCGGCCGTCGACGCCGCTGCCGATCGGGGGAAAGGTGATCGGCTCGTTGGGAATGAGCGTGTTGGGCTGCAGGCCGCGCTGCAGCGCCGTCAGGTAGGTCACCGGCTTCATCGCCGAGCCGGGCTGACGCTGCGTCTGCGCGGTGCGATTGAGCTGGCTCAATGGGTAGGAGAAGCTTCCCGCCATGGCGAGGATACGGCCGGTCTTATTTTCCAGCACCAGTGCCGCGCCTTGCACCGTCGGCCGCACCCGCAATTCCGCTTGGGCGGTGGGCTGTGCGGCGTTGCTTTTGCTTCTGCTATCCCGCCTGGGTGCGCCGTATCTCGGTTCGACCACGTTGACATAGACGACATCGTAGAGGCTGAGCTCGCGCCTGATCGCGCCCGACCATGTCGACAGCGGCACGATGCGGCCGTCGGGTAGTCCGACACGGATCGGGCCATCGCCGCCGTATTTGCCGCCTTTCTGCAACACCACGGCCGTCGTCCAATGCACGTCGTAGAGCGGCAGATGGACGGCTTGGAGCGCCTGCTGCCAAGCCGGCATCGCGGACTTGTTGTCGACCTCAAGTTTCTGCACCGCGTCGGCGATATTCGCCTCAGGCCCGCGAAACTGGGCCCGGCCGGTTGAAATTTCGTAATGCGCTAGGCCCTCTTGCAGCGCGGCTTCGGTGTCGTGTTGCAATTGCGCATTGATGGTGGAGTGCACCGTGTAGGAATCGGCCGTCAGGCTCGCGACGCCATCGGCCTTGGCCTCGCGGCCGAGGAAATCGACAAAATGGAAACCGCTGTCGCGGTGCGGATGGGTGAACGCGACGAGCTTCGGCGGCGACGCCAGCGCCTGGTTCTTCTGCGCCGCGGTGATGACGCCGTCCTCCTGCATGCGCTCGAGGACGTAGGTGAGCCGGTCCTTGGCGCGATTGGGATGGCGATCGGGATTATAATAATTCGGACCCTTGAGCAGGCCCGCCAGCAACGCGCCTTCGCCGAGCGAGAGGTCTTTCGCCGATTTGCCGAAATAGCTGCGCGCCGCCATCTCGATGCCCCAGGAGGCGCGGCCGAGATAGGCGGAGTTGAGATAAAGCTCGAGAATATCGTTCTTGTTCAGCGTGTTTTCGAGCCGCGACGCCACGATCATTTCGCGGATCTTGCGCTCATAGGTCACGTCCTCGCCAACCAGGAGGTTTTTCACGACCTGTTGCGTAATCGTGGAGCCGCCTTGCGGGCGGCCCGGCTCGGCCAGATCGCCGATGAAAGCGCGAATGATGCCGCGTTCGTCGACGCCGTGATGCTGGTAGAAACGCCGGTCCTCGGCGGCGATGAAGGCTTTCTGCACTTGGTCCGGAACGTCGGCGAGCGGCACCCAGATGCGCCGGTTGCCGGGCTCGAACACGTCGGCGAAGTCCTTGCCGCTGCCGTCGAGCACTTGGCTCAGGCTCGGCAGTTTCCGGCCCTTGAGCGTCGTCGGGTCCGGCAGATCGGTTGCCGCGGTGTTGAAGAAATCGATGACCTGGCCGAGATCGACGACCGGCGAGGTAATCGGTTCGTTCTTGCAGAACTGATGGTAGGCGGTATTGAGGTCCGTGAAATTCAGCCCATGGAACGCCGGAATATTGGCGCCGGCCGCCGTGGGATCGTTGAGCGCGGTGGTGATGAGGTCGTCGAGGTTGATGGGTTCGATGTTGAACGCCTGCTCCATGTGCCCGCAGCCGTTGCGCAATATTTGCACCACCTCGGCCTGATCCTGCACCGGGTCGAAATGCGTCTTGACCGCCTGCGGCTGGGTCGTGACTTCGCTCAAGGCGAGCGCCGCCGCAAAAAGCTTGACCAGGATGGTGTCCATATGGACTGCGACTGGGATGGCGGAGCGGCCGGGTTCGAGGAACGCAACGGTACAACAGCGATTATAACGATCTGATCCTTACAAAAAGACTTTTTTGCGAGCGCTAAAAGCTCCCCAAGTGCATGACAATTGCATGATCGGACGGTCGCGCAACCGATGCGCGCCCTGAGTTATGGCGCGGTCATTTTTTGGCCGGCATGAGGCCGTCGAAATGGCCGTTATATTGCAGCCATGCGAGCAGCAGCAGCGCCGGCGTTCCAGATACCGCGCAGATGGCGAAGAACCACGGCCAGCCGGTCGCGGCGGCGATAAAACCCGCCCCCGACGATAGATAGGTCCGGCCGAAGGCCGCGAGGGCGGTGAGGAGCGCGTACTGAGTCGCGGTATGCAGCGGATTGCGGCACAGCGCTGACAAATAAGCGACGAAAATCACCGTGCCGATGGCGCTGGTGAAATTTTCGGCGGTAATCGCAAAGGTCAGCCAGGCGGTGTTGTGTCCCACGAGCGCCTGCCAGGAGAAGGCGAGATTGGCGAGCCCCTGCAGCAGGCCGCCGAGCCACAAGCTTGCCGGCAGCGAGAACGCGCGCGCCACAAAACCGCCGGTAAAGCCGCCGATTAGCGTCGCCGCCAGCCCAACGCCCTTGATGATGGCCGCGTATTCGTTGCGTGAAAATCCGAGATCGATGACGAAGGGCGCGGTCATCGCGCCGGACGAAGCGTCGGTGAATTTGAATAGGACGACAAAGGCGAGCACGACAAAAACCAGATCGCGCGTAAGAAATTCGGAGAAAGCGCCTACTGCCGCTTCGACGACGCGTTGCAGGGTGTTTTCCCTTATGTGCGCGGCGTTGGCGGCAGCAGACTTTTCCGGCTCGTCGGCGATCAGCGTGGTCGCGATGCCGATGACGACCAGGAACGCCATGACGGCGTAGCCAGCGCTCCACGCGGCGTGGCGGCCGAAGCCGAAGACGCTTTCGAATCCGCTGACCAGGAATAGCGCGCCCGCGGTCGAGACCAACATGCCGATGCGATAGGCGGCGACGTAAGAGGCCATTCCGGCCGCTTGCTCGCTTTCGTCCAGGATTTCCACCCGGAACGCGTCGATGATGATGTCCTGCGTCGCCGAGGCGGTGGCGACAAGGAGCGCGCCGACCGCGACGAGGAACGGCGAGACCGATGGATCGCAAGTACCGAGAAAGATGATCGCCGCGATCAGCAAAAACTGCGACAGCAACAGCCAGCCGCGGCGGCGGCCGAAACGCCGCGACAACAGCGGGACGTCGAGCGCGTCGATCAAGGGCGCCCACAGAAATTTGACGGTGTAGGGCGTGCCGACCAGCGCGAACAGGCCGATGGTGCCGAGATTGACGCCGGCTTCCGTCATCCACACCAGAAGTGTCGAGCCCGACAAAGCCAGCGGCAGCCCCGACGAAAAGCCGAGGAACAAGACGATCAGGACGCGCCGCTTGAGATAGACCGCGAGCGTGTCCTTAAAGGAGAGGTGGGGGGCTGCGACGCTGGCGCCGGGCTCGGGCGTTACCGCCATGCGCCACTACTCGCCCGCTTCCAGCTTGCGTATGGGAGCGGCGACAACGTTCGAGGCGGCCTCAGTGTCGCTGCTGAATTCGACCTGCGCGATGCGCTCGCCGCGGCCCTCGATCTTCTCGATCGAAATGACCGACTGCCGGATGTCTTCGGTCGACTGGTTGAAATGGGTCTGCAATCTGCGCACGCGATCGCCCAACAGGCTTACATCCTTCATCAAGCGCCCGACTTCGTCGCGAATCTGATCGGCCGCCTCGCGCATGCGGGCATCCCGCTGGCTTTGTCGCACCAGCTGGATCGCCAGCATCAAGAGCGAGGGCGAGACGATGACGATCTTGGCGCGGAACGCCTTCTGCACCACGTCGTCGAAGTCCTCGTGTAACTCGGCATAAACCGATTCCGACGGCACGAACATGAAGGCCATGTCCTGAGTCTCGCCGGGAATAAGATATTTCTGTGCGATGTCGCCGACATGCTTGGTGACGTCCTGGCGGATGCGCGCCGCGGCGAGTTTGCGCTCGTCATCGTTCTTGGCGTCGCGGTAGGCGGTTACGGCTTCGAGGGGAAACTTGGAATCGACGATCAGTGGCCGTTTGTCGGGAAGAAAAATCGCGCAATCGGGACGCAGCCGGTTGGACAGCGTGTATTGGAATTCGTAGCAGTCCTTCGGCAGGCCGTCGCGAATGATGATTTCCATGCGGCCCTGGCCGAACGCGCCGCGCGATTGCTTATTGGCAAGCACGCCGTGCAGCGAGGTCACCTGGGTGGCAAGCTCACTGATGTTCTTCTGCGCGCTGTCGATCACTGCCAGCCGCTCGTGGAGCTTCTGCAGGTTCTCGGTCGTGTTCTGCGTGGTTTTCTGAATCGAATCGCCGAGCCGGTGCGAGACCGTATCGAGCCGCTCATTGACCGCATGCTGGAGCTGCGATTGGCGATCGCCCAGCATCCGAATCATGGCTTCGAGCCGTGCCGCCGCGTCGGAGTGGGCGCGGGAAAGCTCGGTTAGCACCGCGGCGTGCGGATCGGCGCCACGGCGCGCCCGCCACAGCACAATACCGATCACGATCGCCGTGGCGCAGGCGGCAAGAACGGCCGCGAGGATCGGCAGGCTGTCGGTCATCGTCTCCCCCTGCGTGTGCCGCGATTCGTCCCGGAACGAAGAGCGAACGGTCATAACCCGTCATCGATCGCCTAGCAACGACCGATCGACCCGAATGCGCGCATTGACCCCGCTTTGCTCAGCCCTTACATCGCCAATCCGGCGACTTCGGAAAAACCGTGGCTATCCGTGCAATGGCGATCCGCGACATCATCACGCTTCCCGACAAACGGCTGCGGCTGGTTTCCGAGCCGGTCAAACACGTCGACGCCGGCGTCCGCAAGCTGATCGATGACATGTTCGAGACCATGTACAAGGCGCCCGGCATCGGGCTGGCCGCGATTCAGATCGGCGTCGCCAAGCGCGTCGTCACCATGGATTTGTCGAAGAAGGAGGACAATCACGAGCCGCATGTCTTCATCAATCCGGAAATCGTCTGGAAATCCGACGAGACCGCCAAATACGAGGAAGGCTGCCTGTCGATCCCGGATTATTACGAGGAAGTCGAACGGCCCAAGGAAGTGAAGGTCAAATATCTCGACCGTGACGGCAAGCCGGCCGAGATCGAGGCCAAGGGCCTGCTGGCGACCTGCCTGCAGCACGAGATCGACCATATCAACGGCGTTCTGTTCATCGATCATCTCTCCAAGCTCAAGCGCGATCGCGTCATCAAGAAATTCGCCAAAGCCGCCAAAAAAGTGGAGGCGTGATTGGCGCTCCGCCTCGTCTTCATGGGCACACCGGATTTTGCCGTGCCCACGCTGCTTGAGCTTGCCGGCAGCGGCCATGACGTCGCCGCCGTCTATACCCGCGCGCCGCGGCCGGCCGGCCGCGGCATGGCGTTGAGCCCTTCTCCGGTTGCGCGCGAAGCCGGGCGGTTCGGTGTGCCTGTTGTCACGCCTAAAACTTTGAAAGATACCGACGCTGCGGCAGCGATGCGCGCGCACGGCGCGGATGCTGCCGTGGTCGTCGCCTACGGCCTGATCCTGCCGCCACCTATTCTCGACGCCTTCCCACTCGGCTCTTTCAACCTGCACGCCTCCCTGCTGCCGCGCTGGCGCGGCGCGGCGCCGATCCATCGCGCCATCATGGCTGGCGACAAGGAGACCGGCGTGATGGTGATGAAGATGGATGAAGGCCTGGACACCGGGCCGATCGCCATGGCGGAGCGTGTCGCAATCGGGTCGGATGTGACGACCGGCGATCTGCACGATGAATTGGCGCGGCTGGGCGCCAGGCTGATGCTGGTGGCGCTCGGCGCGCTGCAACGTGGCTCGTTGACGGTGACGCCGCAAGCCGCCGAAGGTGCGACTTACGCCGACAAGATCGACAAGCGCGAAACCCGGATCGATTGGACGCAGCCCTGGAATAAGGTTCACGACCATTGTCGCGGGCTGTCGCCGTTTCCGGGCGCCTGGTTCGAGCTTCCCGGCCTGGGCCGCGTCAAGGTGTTGCGCACCACCAAAGGCGACGGACTGGGCGAGCCGGGTCGGGTGCTGGACGAACATTTGACCGTCGCCTGCGGCAGCGGTGCGCTGCGGATCGTCGAACTGCAGCGCGCCGGCGGCAAGCCCATGCACGTGGATGAATTTCTGCGCGGCACGCCGGTAGCGCCCGGCAGCACATTGCACTGAGCCGGATCCCGAAACGGAAAGCCGGCTTTCGGAAAGGATCACGCGCTTAAAGCCAATTAGCCATGCCCCGCTACAAGCTCACCATCGAATATGACGGCACGCCTTTTATCGGCTGGCAGGCGCAGGACAACGGCGTCTCGGTGCAGGGCGTATTGACGGAAGCGGTCGCGACTTTTGCCGGCGAGCGCGTCACCGTGTTCGGCGCCGGACGCACCGATACCGGCGTGCATGCGCTGGGTCAGGTCGCGCATATCGATCTTGCCAAGGATTGGGACACCGACAATGTACGCGATGCGATCAATTTCCATCTGCGGCCGCAGCCGGTGGCCGTCCTCGCGGCGGAAAACGTTGGGACGGATTTCGATGCGCGCTTTTCGGCCATCAAGCGCTATTATCGCTATCGTGTAGTCAATCGCCGTGCCGACCTGACCCTCGACCAGAATCGCGCCTGGCGCGTGCCGCGGCCGCTCGACGGCGACGCTATGCACGCCGCCGCGCAGCGGCTGATCGGCAAGCACGATTTCACCACCTTCCGCTCGACCGAGTGCCAGGCCAAATCGCCTGTAAAGACGCTCGACCGGCTCGATGTCCTGCGCGACGGCGACGAAGTGCGCATTGTTGCCGTGGCACGGTCGTTTCTGCAGCATCAGGTGCGCTCGATGGTCGGCTCGCTGGCCCATGTCGGCGAAGGCAAGTGGAGCGCCGATGATCTAGCGGCGGCGCTCGCCGCCCGCGACCGTACGCGCTGCGGCCAAGTCGCGCCGCCACACGGGCTTTATCTGGTGCAGGTCGATTATTAGCTCCTCATTGCGCGTGCCGATGCAGGTGAGAGAGATGCCGAGCAGTGATGTCGAAGTTGTCGTAATCGGCGGTGGCGCGGCCGGCGTTGCCGCCGCCAAGCGGCTTCATAGCGCATCGATCCGCTGCCTCCTCGTCGAAGCCCGGCCGCGGCTCGGTGGACGGGCGTGGACCGTCCACGATGAGAGCGGCCACGCACTCGATCTCGGCTGCGGCTGGCTGCATTCGGCCGACCGCAATCCCTGGGTCGGCGTCGCGCAAGCCGAAGGCCTGACGGTCGACAGGACGCCGCCGCCGTGGATGAACCGGCCGCTGGAGCGCAGCTTCCCGCGCGCCGAGCTGGCCGATTTTCGCAAGGCCTTCAACGAATTCTATGACCGCCTGCACGACGCGGCGCAGCGTCACGGCGATGCGCCGGCGTCGAGCCTGCTCGATCCGTCGTCGCGCTGGAATCCGCTCATGAATGCGACGAGCACCTATATCAGCGGCGCCGCGCTCGACCGCATTTCGCTAAAGGATCTGGATCGCTACCACTCGACCGACGTCAATTGGCGCGCCGTCGAAGGCTACGGCACGCTCATCAGCAAGCACGGTGCGGCGCTGCCGCAAATGCTGGATTGTCCGGTCAGTGCCGTCGACCACGGCGGCAAGCGGCTGCGCATTGAGACGAGCAAAGGCGCCATTGCCGCCGATCGAGCGATCGTGACGGTGCCGACTTCGGTGCTCGCGGCTGAGCGGATCAGCTTTACGCCGGCGCTGCCGCAAAAGATTGAAGCCGCGCGCGGCTTGCCCTTAGGCGTCGACGACAAGCTTTTCATTGCGCTCGCCGGTGCGGAAGAATTCGATACGAGCGTTCGCGTTTATGGTCGCACCGATCGGGTGGGGACGGCTGGCTATCATTTGCGGCCGTTCGGCTGGCCGATCATCGAATGTTACTTTGGCGGCGATTGCGCGGCGGAGCTGGAAAAAGGCGGCGTCGCTGCGTTCTTCGATTTTGCCGTGTCCGAGCTCACCGGCGTGTTCGGCGGCGATTTCGCCCGCCGGCTCAAACCGATCCGTGTGCATTGCTGGCGCAGCGATCCCTTCGCGCTTGGCGCATATTCCTATGCATCGCCGGGCAATGCCGACGGCCGGGCGGCGCTCGCCGAGCCGGTCGACGGCCGGCTGTTCTTTGCCGGCGAAGCCTGTTCGCGGCACGATTTCTCGACCGCGCATGGCGGCTACGTCACCGGCGTGGCGGCCGCCGACCAGGTCATCGCCGCGCGCAAAGTTAGGCAAAATATTTCTCGATGATGCGCCGATAGATCGCGGTCAGCGTGACCAGGTCGGCGATCGGCGTGCATTCGTCGACGGCATGCATGGTCTGGCCGACCAGACCGAATTCCAGCACCGGGCAATAATCCTTAATGAAACGGGCGTCCGAGGTGCCGCCGCTGGTCGACAGTTTCGGTTTACGGCCGATGACTTCGGCGATGGCCGCGACCGCAAGATCGGTGAATGGCCCGGCCTTGGTGACGAAGACGTCGGCGTTCGACGGCTGCCAATCGATCGCGTAATGCACGCGACCGGCCGCGGCGGTCTCGGTCCGGCGCTCGACCAGCGCCTTAAGCGCTGCCTGGCTGTGGCGGTCGTTATAGCGGATGTTGAATCGTGCGCGCGCTTCGCCGGGAATGAGATTGACGGTCGGATTGCCGACGTCGATCGAGGTGAATTCGAGGTTCGACGGCGCAAAGAGTTCGCTGCCCTCGTCGAGTGGCGTTTGTAGCGCCGTAATCAGCGTCACGAGGCCGCGAATCGGATTGTCGGCGCGCTCTGGATAGGCGACGTGGCCCTGGCGGCCGGAGACGATCAGCGTGCCGTTGAGCGAACCGCGCCGGCCGGCCTTTATGGTGTCGCCGACGGCTGCGACATTGCTCGGTTCGCCGAGGATGCAATGATCGAACGTCTCGCCGCGTTCTGCCGCCCATTTCAAGAGCTTGATCGTGCCGTTGACCGCGACGCTTTCCTCATCGCCGGTAATGAGAAACGAAATCGAGCCCTTTGGTTTGCCACCGCGCGTCGCCAGATAATCGAGCGCGGCGGCAACAAAGCAGGCGATGCCGCCCTTCATGTCGACCGCGCCGCGGCCGTAGAGCATGTCGCCGTCGACCTCGCCGGCAAATGGCGGATGCGACCAGGACGCTTTGTTACCGGGCGGCACGACATCGGTGTGGCCGGCGAACAACAAATTGGGTTTGGCGAGACCGATGCGCGCGTAAAGATTATCGACCGGTGCGGCGCCGGGCTCGTCGAACACCGCGCGATGCACGGTAAATCCCGCTTGCGCCAACAGGCCTTGCAAAAAACTCAGCGCGCCGCCTTCGTCCGGCGTGACGGAGCGGCAGCGGACAAGATCGCGGGCGATGGCGAGGGGATCGGCAGTCATGCGGAGCAGTGGTGGCCGCAGGCAAAGGTGCAGTCAAGTGCGCGGCGGCGCTGCCGGTGGGCCGAGCGGGTCCGGTCCGTGCTGGTTCGGGCCGACGGTGCCGCGGCGAAAGCCAAGCTCGACGAGGAGAACGAGGGCCAACACCGTGAACGGCAGCGCGATCGCGATCGACAATAGGCTGGGCTGATCGTCAGTGCCGGTCATTTCCAGCACGGTGAGGAGGTCAAGGAGTGCGCTCGCACCAAAAAATGCGATCAGGAGCCAAAGCGGCAAATTGCGATCGTGGGCGCGTTTTAAGGCGACGGCGAATTCCGGATAGGCGTAAGCCAGATCGACGATGGCGCTGAGCCGGTCGCCCTGTATCTCTTCCGCAAGGATATGACCGAAAATCTCGGCGACGGTGAGCGCCGCAATCCCAATCCAGAAAGTCTGGCGGCTGATGCGGCCGTCGAAACCGGTGAAGAGGTATGCCCAATCCATCGGCGGGCTTAATCCCGCAACAATTCGTTGATGCTGGTCTTGGCGCGGGTTTTCTCGTCGACACGCTTGACGATAACCGCGCAATAAAGATTTGGCGTCGCCGCGCCGCTGTTGCCCGCCTTGCCGGGCATGGTACCCGGGACCACCACCGAGTAAGCCGGCACCTCACCTTGCAGCGTCGCGCCGGTGTCGCGGTCGACGATCTTGGTCGAGGCGCCAAGAAAGACGCCCATCGAAAGTACCGCGCCTTCACGCACGACTACGCCCTCGGCGACTTCGGAGCGCGCGCCGATAAAGCAATTGTCCTCGATGATCACCGGGCCGGCCTGCAGCGGCTCGAGCACGCCGCCGATGCCGGCGCCGCCGGAAATGTGACAGTTCTTGCCGATCTGCGCGCAGGAGCCGACCGTCGCCCAAGTATCGACCATGGTGCCGGAATCGACATAGGCGCCAAGATTGACGAAAGACGGCATCAACACCACGCCGGGCGCGATATAGGCGGCGCGGCGCACCACGCAGCCCGGCACCGCGCGGAAACCGGCGGCGCGAAAGCGAGGTTCGTCCCAATGATCGAATTTAGACGGCACCTTGTCCCACCACGCCGCGTGGCCCGGGCCGCCCGCGATGGCGC
>JBAQAB010000188.1:0-2621 GCA_049285535.1 Xanthobacteraceae bacterium | reverse complement strand
GCGTCAGGCCGATCCAAATCGGACCGTGGGCCTTAAGCTTTTTTGCCAACGAGCAATCGTCGATCAGCGCATTGCGGATCGCAGCCATCCCGCCGGCTTGCAGCAGCGCGTCGCGGCGCACCAGCATGCAGCCGCCGGCCGCGGCGGCGGTCGAGCGCCGCGGATTGTTGGCCCAGGCAAATGGATAAAGCATCTGGAAAAAGAAAATAAAGGCCGGCACGAACATGCGTTCGGCAAAGCTCTTGCAACGGAGTTTTACCATCAGCGAGGTCAGCACCAGGCCGCGCTCTTCCGCCCGCGCGACAAGGTTCGTGACCGCATCCTCGGCATAGACGATGTCGGCGTCAGTCAGGAGGAGATAGGCCGGCGGCGCCGCAACATTAACGGCAAATTCAACGCCCTGTTGCTGCGCCCAAAGCTTGCCGGTCCAGCCGGCCGGCAGCGGCCGCCCCGGCAAAACGGTCAGCCGCTCGCCGGCGCCGATCAAGGTCGCGGCGCCGCGCGCCACGTCCGCGGTAGCGTCGCGGCTCTGATCGTCGACCACGATCACGGTGAGCTCGCCGGGATAATTTTGCCGCAACAGCGAGGTGACGGTTTGGCCGACGCATTCAGCTTCGTCGCGCGCCGGAATGACGGTCGTGACCGCCGGCCAGGCCCCCGGCGGCGACACGGGCGCGTCATCGCGCTCGGCGAGGCGCCAGAATCCGCCGCGCGCGGCGATGAGATAGAGCCAGATCGCCAGCACTATTGACGCTAGAAGGTCGTTCGCCACACATTCTCCTTCAGGGGCGGCTACAGCCGTTTGCGGCGGGGTTTTACCCGCCCGTTATCCCTTAAATGTAGGACCTGATATAGGACCCCGCTTCCCTGGCCCTGGCCTCCCCCTGCGGGCCGGGAAGGGTGGCGAAGCCAGGTAGATAAGCCAATGGATGTCAAAAACAGCCCTTTTCTGGCGCGCCTCGATGCGGTCGCGGCCGATACCGAGGCGCTCCTCAACCGGCTGCTCGGCCCGACGCCGGCCGCCTGCGAATTGAGCCGTCCGGCACGGCTTCTCGAGGCCATGCGCTACTCCAGCCTCGGCGGCGGTAAGCGGTTCCGGCCGTTCCTCGTCGTCGAATCCGCGAGTCTGTTGAAAGTGCCGCGGGACAAGGCCCTGATGGCGGGCGCGGCGCTCGAATGCGTGCATTGCTACTCGCTGGTGCATGATGATCTGCCGGCTATGGATAATGACGAATTGCGCCGCGGCCAGCCCACCGCGCACCGGAAATTCGACGAAGCAACCGCAATCCTGGCCGGCGACGGACTGCTCACTTTTGCCTTCGATATCCTGTCGCGGCCGGAAACCCATGCCGATCCAGCCGTCCGCATCGAGCTTGTCGGCGCGCTCGCCCGCGCCGCCGGCCTCGGCGGCATGGCCGGTGGCCAGATGCTCGACCTCGCTGCGGAGGGCCGCTTCGGCGCGCAAACGCACGGCGCCGGCGACGTGCGCCTGTTGCAGGCGATGAAGACCGGCGCACTCCTTCGTTTCGGCTGCGAGGCCGGCGGCATTCTCGCCGCGGCGGCAAAACCGCAGCGCACGGCGCTCGAGCGCTACGGCTCGGCGGTCGGCGAGGCCTTCCAGATCGCCGACGATCTTCTGGATATCGAAGGCGATCCGGCGCTGGTCGGCAAACAGACCGGCAAAGACGCCGCCGCCGGCAAGGCGACCTTTGTCAGCGTGCTCGGCGTCGACGGCGCCAAAGCGCGGCTGCGCGAGCTGGTCGGCGAAGCCGAAGCGGCGCTGGCGCCGTTCGGACAGTCTGCGGCGATCCTGATTGAAGGTGCGCATTTTGTTGCCGAACGGCACGCCTAGTTTGTGAAAAGACATGCGGCTCTCGGCCGACATGGGCCGATACGTCGTAGCGCCGTAACAGTTTCGTGGGAATTGAACGTTTTGAGGCGAAATGGCGATGTCGGATGAACTTGCAGGCAAAGCCCGAAGTCTATCCTGCGCGATTGCGGTTCGCCGTGGTCGCCATTATTTGCCGCGAACTCGTGTTGCGGAGAAAATACACCAACCGGGCCGAACCTGCGGCCGATATTGAAAGACTAAGCTGATAATGAACCCTTCCGTGCGCTGGACGATCTCGACATGCGCCGCCGCCACCGTGCTTGCGGCGACGTTTTCACTTTTGCCGCAAGGCTCGTTCGCCGCCGCAACCGCGCAGGCGCAGAGCGCGCACCATCAGGTCAGCGCCCGCGCCAAAAAAGCACTTACCAAACCGACCGTTGCGCCCCCCGGCGCGGCCGCACAACGGTCAAAATTGCCGCCGCGTACGCCGTTCACCGCGGCCGACGATGCGGTCGCCGCGATACCGGGTATGCCGGATGCGCGGTTCTGGGCCGACTCGGTGCCCGACTTCGAGAAGGCGCTACCACCGCAGCCCGGACCGTGGCTCATTCTCTCGACCGGCGGCTCTGATGGCGCGTTCGGCGCCGGTCTCCTCAACGGCCTGAGCGCCGCCGGCAACCGGCCGGATTATGCCGTCGTCACCGGCGTGAGCACGGGCGCGCTGATGGCGCCGTTCGCGTTTGCCGGCGCGCGTTACGACGCCACCTTGCAGGCGCTCTATACGCAAACC
>JBAQAB010000187.1:0-4829 GCA_049285535.1 Xanthobacteraceae bacterium | reverse complement strand
GGTGAAATAGCCGCCCTTCCAGCCCCAATAGGTCCAGGTGCCGGCCAGCCGGTCGAATACCTGCTTGCAGGAGACTTCGCCGGTAAAGCGCTCGGCCTCGGGCAGGTCCTTCAGCGCGGCTTCGTCGGGGACGCTGCGCCACAGCCATGAGGGGACCGTCTCCTCCTCGACCTTTTTGCGGCGGGAAGGCACGCCGGCTTTGCGGAAATATTTTTGCGCCAGCACGTCGGAGGCGACTTGCGACCATTGCTCCGGTACTTCGACGTTCTCGGCGTGGAACACGACGGAACCGTCCGGATTGCGGATCTCGCTCGTGGTCAGACGGAAGACGATGTCCGCATAGGGCGATTGTCCCTCTTTGGTGTAGCGCCGCTCGATCCGCATTTTCTGCCCCTTAAATCCTGGTGTTTCGGTATCGGTGGCCTACGCATTCAATATAGGACACCGACGATTTCCCCGCGACGCAGCGGAAGGATTCCGCGACGCCGACCTCACCCCTGTTTCTGTCTGCCACCCAACCCGTCCGGCTTTTGGCAAGCCGGTTCTCTTGTCTGGTACGTACGCCTCGAACTCCTCGGGGCTCTCCTTCTCGGGCGCAAAAATCCACGCTCGTGCCGCGGCGGCACGGAGCACTCCCGCAAACCCTTTTTGGAGAGCCCGGCGGACTTCGTTACCCGCGCGCCGAACTTTCGAAGGCTAGGCCAAGCCGGGCGCGTGCGTCAAGCTTTAGTATGAATTCCTGAATCAACCACTAAATGTGGGGATTACGGGGAAGAATCGGGAGGGGATGCGTAAGTATCGGAGATTCGGACTGAATCCGAAAGGGCCGCGTCGCGGGGAACCGCTTTTCGCTGTTCGCAGACCAACTCTGGGATGCCGGATGCGTGCTTGCACGTGTCCCGGCTCGGGCCTGAGGGGCGGTAGGATGTCTCCCTTATGTCCCGCCCGTCACCTCTGTGTCACGTAACGACGGGGGTTTCCTGCCGATTCTGAGTGAAAGAGCGCGCAAAATCCGCCCTTTCTCTACTTCGCGCTCGGGGCTCACGCTCTAACATCTTGGAATCGCTAGCGAGACTCAGGCGCCCGGGTTTTGCGACTGCCGCCATCCACAGGAATCGCTTCAACTCCGGTCGCCGACGCCGCCAATGTTTCGCTCCTGCCAACCGCCGGCTGCCTTTTTAATTAACCTTAAAGAAGTCTTACTTTTCGCGTCGGCTTAGGTTTGCTTGACGAGGCAGAAGGGGCCGCCAATAACCTTCGGCAATGTGTGGGGCTTTGTTCCAGCGTGCGATCCGCACGGGGCGCGTCATCGCCTGCGCCGGCCTGATGGCCGGCTGCACTTCGGCTATTCACAACGATCCAATCAACCTGCCGCTGACCGCCAACCCGGCGCAGGTCGACGCGGCGCTTACTCCCGACATTCCGGACAATTACGATGACATGGTCGTGGCGCTGTCGTTTTCCGGCGGCGGCACGCGCGCGGCGGCTTTCTCTTACGGCGTCCTTTCCGGTTTCGATCAGACCCGGGTGCCGACGCGCACCGGGTCGGTGTCGCTCCTTGACCGGCTTGACTTTCTCTCCGGCGTTTCCGGCGGCTCCATCCTGGCCGCCTATTACGGCTTGCACGGCCGCGCGGCGCTTGGCGATTTCAAGCAGCGGTTCCTGGACGCCAATGGCGAGGAAGCGCTGCAGACTTCGCTCAGCATCGGCAACATCGCCAAGGGCCTGGCGGGCGGCGTCAACGACACCACCCAGTTTCCGGTGTGGCTCGACCAGCATCTCTACAATCACGCGACGTTCCGCGATTTGCTGAGCCGGCCGCGGCCGCGCGTCTGGATCAACGCTTCCGATATTTATAACCGCACCGCCTTCATCTTCGCGCCGGTGACCTTCAGCGCGCTGTGCAGCGATCTGACAAGCTATCCGGTTTCGCTGGCGGTGGCCGCTTCCGCCGCCGTGCCGGTCGTGTTCGCCCCGATCGTTATTCAAAACTATCCCGGCGGCTGCCCGGTCGGGCTGCCGAGCTGGGTTGATCGCGTGCACAACAATCCCAATGCCCAGCCGCTGATCAAATCCTACGCCGATGCGCTGGAACGTTATCGTTCCGGCGCGATCAAATACGTCAAGCTGCTTGACGGCGGCCTGGTCGACAATTACGGCCTTGCCGGCTTCACCATCGCGCGGCTCGCTTCGAGTACGCCTGACGGGCCGCTGGCGCCGCAGGAAGCGGTCAAGCTGCGGCGTTTTCTGTTTCTCGTCGTCGACGCCGGCCGCGATCCCGAGGGCAAGTGGGCGCAGACCATTCCCGGTCCCTCCGGCGTCGATCTGATCATGGCGACGTCCGACACCGCCACCCAATCCGGCGCGATCGGCAGCTACTCGGCGTTCGATGCCACCATGAGCGACTGGCGCAACCAGCTGATCCGCTGGCGCTGCGGGCTGTCCGAAGCCGAACGCACGCGGCTGGGCGCGCCGCCGGGTTGGAATTGCCGCGACGTCGAGTTTTTCATCAACCGCATATCGTTCGACGATTTAGGTGCGGAGCGCTCGGCCGCGCTCAATGCGGTGCAGACCACTCTCAAATTGCCGCCGGATCAGATCAATATGCTCATTGCGGCGGGGCGTGACGCGCTCGACGCCAATGTCGGCTTCCGCTCGTTCATGAGGTCGCTGCCGCGCACGCCGTCGCGCGAACCGCCCAGCGCACCGCCGCGCACACCGCTGCGGCAGTCCGCAGCGCCGGTATCGATGCTCCCGGAAGCCCAGCCGCATGAGGCGCGGGCGAATTAATCCGGCTTGATTCCTCGCTCCCTTCGGCGTTGAATTTCACCGCGCAAACGACGGCCATAACGTCGTGCGGGTCGGGAGGAAATTATGAACGACATTCAGCGGCGCGCCTTCATGCAAGGCGCGGGTCTCGGTGCGCTTGCCTTCACGGTCGGCGGCGTCGAGGTGATGCTTACGCCGCGCCAGGCGCGTGCCGAAAATGTGCCGCTGCGAACCTTGACGGCGGATCAAGCGGCTACGCTCGATGCAGTGGGCGAGACTCTGGTCCCCGGCGCCAAGGATGCCGGCATCACCAATTTCGTCGACCAGCAGATTTCGATCCCGCCCGAACAGGCATTGCTGCAAGCGCGCATCCTCAATGTCCGGCCGCCGTTTGCGAATTTCTATCGCGCGGCGCTCGGCGCGATCGACGGCGCAAGCGAAAAAACAAAAGGCCGCAAGTTCGCAGAGCTTGCGCCCGCCGAGCAGCACGACTTTGTCGGCCTGATGCGCGTGAACAAGATCGACGGCTGGCAAGGGCCGCCGGGACCATTCGTCTTCGCTGTGCTGCGCAGCGACGCGGTCGACGTCGTTTACGCCACCATGGACGGTTACGCCATGCTTGGCGTGCCTTACATGCCCCACATCGCACCGACGAAGAAATGGTGACCGCCATGGCCAACGAAAAAGTTGATGCCGTCATCGTCGGCTCCGGCGCATCGGGGTCGGTCTATGCGTCGGTGCTCGCCAAAGCCGGCAAGAAAGTCGTCGTGCTCGACAACGGCCCCGACTGGCAACTGACGGATCTGATCAGCTCGGACATTTGGGGCCGGCGGCTCAAGCCCGCCGGCGGCCCGATTTTGCTCGGTGGCAAACATCCCTTTGCCTACGCCAATCAGGGCGCGTATGCGGTCGGCGGCGCGGCGCTGCATTACTTCGCGCAATTTCCCCGCTATTTGCTGACCGATTTCAAGATGAAAAGCGAGCACAATCGCGGGCACGATTGGCCGATCGCTTATGAGGATGTCGCGCCGTTCTACGACAAAGTCGCGGCGGACATCGGCGTCTCCGGCGATGCCAAAGCGGAGGAACCGTGGCGGCCGCCGGGGAAGCCCTATCCGATGCCGCCGATGAAGACATTCCCGGCCGGCGAAGTCTGGCGCAAGGGGGCCGAGGCCAACGGCATTCGTTTGATTCCGATGGCGAACGGCATGAACTCGGTCAGCTTCAAGGGCCGCGACGCCTGCATCTATGACGGCTGGTGCCATGTCGGCTGTCCGATCGGCGCGCTCGCCAATCCGGTGGTGACCTACCTGGGTGAGGCGCGGAAAGCCAAAGCCGAGGTGCGCGCGTTAAGCAATGTGACGCGCGTGCTCACCAACGACGCCGGCACCCGCGCCACCGGCGTCGAATATTACGACGCGCAGAAACAGCGGCAGGTGCAGGAGGCCGACGTCGTCATCCTCGCGGCGTGGTCGGCGCAAAATCCGCGCATTCTGCTCAATTCGGCGACCGACAAGCATCCGAAGGGGCTCGCCAATTCCAACGAGCTCGTCGGCAAATTCATGATGACGCATCACATCGCCGGCACCTGGGCGCTGTTCGACGAAGACATCACGCCGCATCTGGGGACGGTCGGCGCCCAGTTCATGTCGTACGACCGCTACGCCAAGACCAGCTATCCGAACGCCTTCGGCAGTTCATTCATCGCCGTCGGCACCTCGCATAAAACAAATGACTTCGCGCTGGCGCGCGGCGATTTGTTCGGCGCGGAGTTTGCCACCTACATGAAGCGGGCCGCGCGCGGCCTGACCCACCTGACGATCTTCGGCGAAGACCTGCCCAATATCGAAAACCGCGTGGAATTGGTCAGCGACAAAGACGAGTTCGGACTGCCGATGGCGCGGTTGACCCACAGTTTCGACGACGACGCGGTCGCGCTGTGGAACGCAAATTTCGACCAGGGCATGAAGATCGCCAAGGCAACCGACGCCAAGGAGAGCTGGCCCGGCAAGGGGCCCGTCATGCCAACGAGCCATTTGCACGGCGGCGCGATCATGGGG
>JBAQAB010000186.1:0-13531 GCA_049285535.1 Xanthobacteraceae bacterium | reverse complement strand
GGCTTGCGCAGGGCCGGCTGGTCCGGCCGATGCGCCTTTTCCGGGTGACGGGGCCGGCCGGCAGCGTCAATCAAGGTGTCGATCAGGACGGCCATGGGCCTTATATGGAGACTCGCGCGGGAATTTGCCCCGCTGCAAATACTTACGGCTCCGTGTGCCGCGCCGCAAGTTCCGGTTCCATCCCTTGCGACGGGCGTGCCATTGAAGCCGTGCATGAACGATTGGTTAGGGTTCGACTGCGTTTTCGCCGCTTCACACCGTAACTTTTGCCACAATAAAACGGATGCTGATTTTGGAGTGGCGCGCCGCGTCGCGTGAGGATTTCATGACCGTCAGTGGCGAAGTGGTTTCGGGCAAAGAGGCGGCGGCGCTCGCTTTGCACAGATTCGGCTTCGGGCCGGTGGGCAATCAGATCAATGCCATCGCCGCGGACCCGCGCGGTGCGCTGCAGGCCGATCTCGACCGACCTGCCGCCGGCGAGCTGAAAGTCGATCTGCCACCCAGCGCCGAGGCGGCGCGCGCGGTGTCCGATTTTCAAGCCGAGCGCCGCGCCGAGCAAATACTCGCCCAGCGCGCGCAAAATGAGGCGGCAGCGGGCGACGCGCCAACGAGCATGTCCGATGCCGGCAGCCCAGTTGTGCCTCCGCAAAAGCCCACCCAGCCGCCGTTGCCGCAGCAGCTCCTGTTGAGCGAGGCGAAAGCCCGCTTCGACGCCGCCGCCGCTGCCGAGATCGGCTTTGTCGAACGGCTGGTGTGGTTCTGGTCGAACCATTTCTGCATTTCCGCCGACAAGATTGTTGGCATGGCCGGTCCCTATGAGCGGGAGGCGATCCGTCCCCACGTTCTCGGCCGCTTCGCCGACCTGCTGCAAGCGGTCGAAAGCCATCCGGCGATGCTGTTCTATCTCGACAATGTCGAATCGATGGGGCCGAATTCCATCGCCGGCATCAATCGCGACAAGGGGCTGAATGAAAACCTCGCGCGCGAGACACTTGAGCTGCATACGCTCGGCGTCCGCTCAGGCTATACCCAGGCCGATGTCACGAGCTTCGCCAAGGTGCTTACCGGATGGACCTGGATCCAGCCGGGCGAGCCGAGCCATGGCGGCGAATTCATTTTCAACCGGTTGCTGCACGAGCCTGGCGCGCAGACCGTGCTCGGCAAAAGCTATCCGCAAGCTGGTATGGATCAGGGCCGCGCAGTGCTCGGCGACCTCGCGCGGCATCCGGCCACGGCGGCGCACATCGCGCAGCAAGTCGCGGCGCATTTCATCGCCGACGAACCGCCGCCATCATTGGTCGCCAAGCTTGCAAAATCCTTCAAGGACAGCGACGGCAATTTGAAAGAAGTCGCCAAAACCCTGATCGCGGCCGACGAATCCTGGTCGCCGCAGCGGCCAAAACTCAAGGCTCCCGCGCAGTGGATCGCGGCTGTGCTCCGTCTCACCGGCGGGCAGTCGACGGCTCCGATTGGCATGGTGGTGAACGCCCAAGCCACGCTCGGCGAGCCGTTGTGGCGGCCCCTGGCGCCTAACGGTTTCTCCGATACTGAAGCGGCCTGGATTGACGGCGTGCCCCACCGGCTCGATATCGCCAACGCCTTCGCCGGACGCGTGCCTGCGGCGGATCCACCCGCGCTACTCGAAAGTAGTCTCGGCCCGCTCGCGTCGCCCGAGACGCGCGAGACCGTCGCGCGCGCCGAAACCCGCAGGCAAGCCCTGGCGCTTCTTTTCATGACGCCGGAATTCCTGCGAGGCTGATAGTGTTGCGGAGATGATGAAATGAGACTGCATGCCCCATCGCGCCGTGAACTGCTGCTCACTTCCGGCACGCTGTTCGCCTGGGCGCATATGCCGAGGCTCGCATATGCCGAAGGCCGCGACCCCCGTTTCCTCGCCATCATCTTGCGCGGCGCGCTTGACGGGCTCGCGACCGTCGCCCCGGTCGGCGATCCGGACTGGGTGAACGTGCGCAACGAGGAGGCGCTCACGCTCGGCGGCAAGACGCCGGCGCTGAAACTCGACGATTTCTTCGCGCTCAATCCGGCGATGCCCAATCTGCACCGCATGTTCCAAGGCGGCGAGGCGACCGTCGTTCATGCCTGCGCCACGCCCTACCGCGAGCGCTCGCATTTCGACGGCCAGGATCTATTGGAAAGCGGATTGCCTAAAGCCGGACCGAGCGATACCGGCTGGCTCAATCGCGCGCTTTCGGCTCTTCAGGCCGGTGGCCGCGTCGATGCAAACGGCGGCCGCGTATTTGCAGTAGGTCCGGTGACGCCACTTATCGCTCGCGGCCCGGCGCCCGTTCTGTCGTGGTCGCCGCAGCGCATCATGCCTGCGAGCGATGACACAGTGGCGCGCCTCCTCGATCTTTATCGGCACTCGGACCCGAAACTCGCAAGCGTGCTTGAGGACAATTCGAAATTGACTGCCATCGAGCAGTCGGGCGACATGGGCATGGCGCCAAAGCCTGGTGGCCCCGGGCCGGCGCAGGTGCGCGCCTACTTCTCTGACGCCGCAGGCAATGCTGCGAAATTTCTAGCGCAACCGGACGGGCCGCGCGTCGGCGCGCTGGCGCTCGATGGCTGGGACACCCATTTCAACGAAGGCATCGCTCAGGGGCGCTTGTCGCAGCTTCTCGGTTCGCTCGACGACGCGCTGGCCGCGATCAAGACCAATATGGGACCGGCGTGGCGCGAGACTGTCGTTGCGCTGGCCACCGAGTTCGGCCGCACCGCCCACATCAACGGCACCGACGGTACCGATCATGGTATTGCGACGGTGGCCCTCCTGATTGGCGGCGCGCTTAAGGGCGGCCGTGTGATCGCCGATTGGCCGGGTCTGAAGCCCGCCGCGCTCTATCAAAACCGCGATCTCGCGCCGACCACCGATCTGCGCGCGGTGCTCAAAGGCGTGCTCAAGGACCATCTGCGTGCCGACGACCGCACGCTGGCGCAAAACGTGTTTCCAGGCAGCGACAGCGTGAAGCCGATGGCCGGGCTTGTCACGTCATCCTGACATGGCGTCCCCGATTTCCGTCGGGGAACAGTGTCGCATCGCTCAAGCCGGTTTCGGCGCTAAGCGGTGGTTCGGCGTTGAATTGGAGATCGCCAGCTCCTCCTCATTCATGTCAGCGCCAATATCGCCAAACAGCGGCGTCGACAGATAGCGCTCGCCGGTGTCCGGCAGCATGCAAAGCACTGTCGAGCCCGGTGCCGCTTGCTTGCACACGTCCAAAGCACCGGCGAAAGTCGCGCCGGCGGTAATGCCGACGAAAATTCCCTCCTGCTGCGCCAGCGCCTTCGAGCACTTCATGGCGTCTGGTCCGGCGATGGTGAGGATGCGGTCGATCGCTTTCATGTCCACCGCTTCGCCGGTGATGAGTGGAATGAAATCGGGACTCCAGCCCTGCATCGGATGCGGCTTGAATGCCGGGTGCGGCTTCGCCGGCGAGCCGTCGGTATTGCGCTCCTGCTTCTCGCCGGATGTGAGCATCGGCGCATCGGCCGGCTCGCAAACGATGATTTTGGTCTCGGGACGCTCCTTGCGCAGCACGCGCGACACGCCGGTCAAGGTTCCGCCGGTGCCGAAACCGGTCACCCAGTAATCGAGCCGTTCGCCGGCAAAGTCGGCGATGATCTCGCGCGCCGTGGTGCGCTCATGGATATCGGGATTGGCCTCGTTCTCGAACTGGCGCGTCATAAACCAGCCCTTGGCCTTTGCCAGTTCCTGCGCCTTGCTCACCATGCCGAAGGCGCGCTCGGCGCCGGGAGTCAACACCACTTTGGCGCCGAGAAAGCGCATCAGCTTGCGGCGTTCGACCGAAAAACTTTCCGCCATGGTGACAACAAGCGGATACCCCTTCGCCGCGCAAACCATCGCCAAGCCGATGCCAGTGTTGCCGGAGGTCGCCTCGATTACGGTCTGGCCGGGCTTGAGCTCACCCGATTTTTCGCCCGCCTCTATGACGCCGAGCGCGAGGCGGTCCTTCACCGAGCCGAGCGGATTGAAGGCTTCGATCTTGACGTAGAGATTGACGCCTTTTGGCGCCAGCTTGTTGATTTTTACCACCGGCGTATGACCGATGGTGCCGAGAATGCTGTCGAACTTGGCCATTGCGGTGATCCTCGCCTACTTGGGTGGCGCATACGCTATCGGCTTTTCCTTCGCTCGGATAGTTTGCTGCAAAGAGCTGCCGGCGACGCTCAGTGGGTGGTGCGCGCCCTATTCCACTTGGACCTGAACCGGCGCGCGGTGCTCCATGGCGGTCCCGGGTGCGATGACAAGGTAGCGCCGCATTATCTGACCTTCACCGCGCACCACTTGGCGTATCGGGCCAATGGCGTTGACGATTGCCGCGCCGGCCGGATTGGTCATGAAGCCCGACAAGCCTTCGAGCGTACCGCTGCCGTCGGGGTGAGCCGACAAGGCCAGAACATAGGGCTGCTTGGGCTGCAATCCGCTGACCGCGGCTTCGAGAACCTGCGCCAATCCCTGATCATATAGCGCGACGCTCGTCGGCGCCGGCGCATCCGCCTTTGCGCCCGGCGCCGCCATAGTGATGTGCGCGGCTTGGCCCGCAAGACCGAGCGGCGTCAGATTGTCCGTACCGGGCCCATCCGGTACGGCATTCGGCACATAGGCGACGGCCTGCGGCGCCTGGCCGATCGGGACCGAAGCGATGATTTTGTTGGTGAGCGTATCGATCCCGACCATTTTGTCGTCAGCCTCGAGACCGACATAGACGCGCGTTCCGTCGCCCGACGGCCACAGGCCATGCGGCAGTTTGCCGACGGGTATGGTCGCGACTTGCTCGAAATTATCGGTGCGGAAAACCTTTACTTCGTTGAGACCGCCAATCGTCACATAGGCGAACGTGCCGTTAGCGTTGTGAACGATGTTGACGTGATTGCTGATCGGTCCGGTGTCCAGGGTCTTTAACAATGCGAACGGCGGATGCGCATCGAAAACCTGTGTCTTACCGGTGTCCTTCAGGGTGAACCAGACTTGCGTGCCATCCGGCGTCGCCGCGATGTTGGGGCAGAACGGACTCGCTTGCGTCACTTTGCCGACGATGGCGTGGTCGGCGACCGAAATCACATCCGTTTCCGGATTGAACGAGGAACACACGTAGCCGTATTTGTTGTCCGGAGAAAAAATCGTCATGCCCGGTCCGTTCGGTGTTATGATTCTGGTCTTTTCCTCATAGGTTGAACCGTCCAGTACCGAGACGTAATTTTCGCCGCGCACGGTGACCCACACCTCTTTGCCGTCGGGTGTGAAAAACGCCTCATGCGGTGAGCGGCCGACATAGGTCACGTGCTTGACCTTGTTGGTCGCCGTGTCGATGAAGCTGACGGAATTCGATCCGATGGAAACGACGGCGATCGTATGGTGATCGGGCGAGAAGCCCATCCCGTGCACCAACAGCTGGCCTGCATAGAGCGGACTGAAATTTGCCGGCGACGGATCGCCCAGTCTGATCACGCCGAGCAATTTGTTGTCGGCCGGATCGATCACCGACACGGTATTGGAGAATTGCTCCGCCGCGTAGACGCGGTCGTGATGGCTTACCGGAATATCGGGATCGCTGGCGGCGCCCGGGGCCTGTCCGGCCGAAGCCGAGGAAAGCAAGGCGAAAACAGCGGCAATCGATAGCGGACTGACGAACATCGCGCGTCGCATGTTACAGCTCCTTTCGCGATTATTGGAGTTCGGATTTGGTACTCGTCGTGATCGAAGTCTGCCCGTCGGGGGCTGGCTCTGCGGGCGGCAAGGTCTCGCCGACGGCAAGCCGCATAGCGGCAATTTCCTGTTGCTGCGTGACAATGATTTCCTGCGCCATGCGCCGAAGCTGTTCGTTGTGACCGTAACGCAGTTCAGCTTGGGCCATTTCGATAGCGCCTTGATGATGGGGCACCATCATGGCAACGAAATCGCGATCGACGTCGCCCGACGGATAAATTCCCATGTCGACCATCATCTTCGACATGGCGCTGACATTCTCGGTCAGGAACGGCATTTCGGCGCGCGAGGCATCCCGGAAATGCGCTGCGCAGATTGCACTGATGTAGTCAGCGAGCGATTGTGATTGTTTCGAGCAAGCTGCGAGCAACACGACGCTTAAGATTGTGACAGTGAAAGTCGTCGCGCGAAAAGGTCTGAATGGCAAGACCGGCATGGCTGCGCCTCCGCGTGAACGCGCCGGATAATATGCACCCAAATCCGGTCATCTGACAGGCGTGGACCATCACATGTTCAAGACGCGCCCGTAGGCATCGCGCACCGCCTCGCCCATCATCTCCGATAGCGTCGGATGCGGGAACACGGTCTGCATCAGTTCTTCTTCCGTGGTCTCGAGATTCATCGCCACCACGTAGCCTTGAATGAGTTCGGTGACCTCGGCGCCGACCATGTGCGCGCCGAGAAGTTGCCCGGTCTTCTTGTCGAAGATCACTTTGACCAGGCCCTGGTCCTCGCCCATGGCGATGGCTTTGCCGTTGCCGACAAAGGGGAAGCGACCAACGCGGATGTCGAGCTTCTTGTCCTTGCAGGCCTGCTCGGTGAGCCCGACCGAAGCGATCTGCGGCGAGCAATAGGTGCAGCCCGGAATCATCAGCTTGTTCATCGGATGCGGGTGCAGGCCTTTGATCGCTTCGACACAGATGACGCCTTCGTGCTCGGCCTTGTGCGCAAGCAGCGGCGGCCCGGCCACATCACCGATGGCGTAGATCCCCGGCACGTTGGTCTTGCAGGCGCCGTCGATGACGATCATGCCGCGCTCGGTCTTGACGCCGAGCTTTTCCAGTCCGAGATTTTCAATATTGCCGACCACGCCGACCGCCGAAATGACGCGGTCCACGGTCAGCGTCTGCGTGCCGCCCTTACCGTCGTCGATGGTTGCGGTGACGCTGTCGGCCGCCTTGTCGAGCTTGGTGACCTTGGCGCCGGTGAGGATCTTGATGCCTTGCTTCTCAAAACTCTTCCGGGCGAAGGCGGCGATCTCGGCGTCCTCGACGGGCAGGATTTGCGGCAGCACCTCGACCACCGTCACTTCGGCGCCGAGCGTGCGATAAAACGAGGCGAACTCGATACCGATGGCGCCCGAGCCGATCACCAGCAGCGACTTCGGCATGCGCTCGGGCACCATCGCCTCGAAATAGGTCCAAATGAGCTTCTTGTCCGGCTCAAGCCCGGGCAGCACTCGTGGCCGTGCCCCGGTGGCGACAATGATGTGCTTGGCTTGATAGGCGCCGGGGCCGAGCGTCCCTTTGGGCGCTTCGCTCTTTGACGCTTTCACCGTGATTTTGCCGGGCGCGTCGATCGCGGCCTCGCCCCAGATCACGGCGACCTTGTTTTTCCGCATCAAGAAGCCGACGCCGTCGTTGAGCCGCTTCGACACTGCGCGCGAGCGCTTCACGACGGCCGCGGGGTCGTACGTCACCTCGCCGGCCGATAGGCCGTAGTCCTTGGCATGCTGCAGGTAATGAAAAATTTCGGCCGAGCGTAATAGCGCCTTGGTCGGAATGCAGCCCCAGTTGAGGCAAATGCCGCCGAGATAGTCGCGTTCGATGATCGCCGTCTTGAAACCGAGCTGTGCGGCGCGGATGGCGCAAACATAGCCGCCCGGTCCCGAACCGATGATGATGATGTCGAAAGCCGTATCAGTCATAACACCTCGCCAAACCGCGCATCCCTGGCACCTTAGCCGCCGCGCCCGCATTTGTCGCGGGCACGATCGCTATGTATGCATCGCTTTTTAATCCGGTATTGGGCGGAAAACGCCGTCTTCGCTTAGATGCTCGAGCACCCCGGAGCGGATATCGAAAAAGCAGCCGTGCAGCGTAGTGTGGCCGGCTTCGACGGCGTCCTTGATCCACGGGAAGGTCATCAGGTTGTCGAGGGAGAGGCAAACCGCGTCGTGCTCGCAGACCGATTGCCGCTGTTCCGGTGGCACCGTCATCGCGCGCGCCCGCGCCGGTTCGGCGATGCTCACCCATTGCCCGACAAAATCCGACACCTCGCTCGGCGCTCCGTTGAGCAGTGCTTGGATGCCGCCACACATGGCGTGACCGAGGACCACGATCTCGCGCACCTTTAGCGAACGCACCGCAAATTCGATGGCCGAGCTTACCCCGTGCGGCTTGGCGTCGGGGCCATAGGGCGGCACGAGATTCGCGACATTGCGCACCACGAAGAGCTCACCCGGCCGAGCGTTGAACACCATTTGCGGATCGGTGCGGCTGTCCGAACAGGCGATAGTCAACGCGCGCGGCCGCTGGCCAAGGCGGCTCAACGCCTCGAAGCGGCTTCGCTCGGCCTGCCACGTGCCGGCGCGAAAGCGGCGATAACCTGCGATGAGATCGTCCATGTCTTACAACGCTATTTTTTCCGCACCTATTTCGCCCGCGTCCCTCGCATAGGCTATAGAGTGAAGCAAGAAGGATGCCTTCAACCGGGATGGGGTTATGGCCGAGTTGAGTGTCTACAGCAGCATCGGTGTGCGGAGCGCGGCGGAAGAGCTTTTCCAAAACTTCGAGAAGGCAAGCGGGCATAAGCTCGCGGTCAGCTGGGGTACTGCGCCGATGCTGGTCAAGCGGATCGAGGGTGGTGAAACCGCCGACGTGCTGATCTTAAGCCGCGCCGGCATCGATCAACTGAGCAAGCAGGGCAAGATTGCGCGGGGTTCCGACGTCACCTTGGCTGGTTCCGGTGTCGCCATTGCGGTAAAGGCTGGCGCACCGAAGCCGGATATCTCCACGCCGGAGGCGCTCAAGAACACGCTGTTGTCCTGCAAATCCATCGCCTATAGCGAGCCTTCGGCCGGCGGAGCGAGCGGCGTCTACTTCGCCAAACTGCTGGAGCGCATGGGCATCGCTGAAGCAATGAAGCCGAAGACCAACTATCCGCCGGCCGGCGGCTTTTCCGCGGCGCTGCTGATGACCGGCGAGGCCGAGCTTGCCGTGCAACAGAAGCCGGAACTCCTTCACATCGCTGGCACCGAGATCGTCGGCTTCCTGCCCGGCGATCTCAATATGGTCACGCAATTCGCCGCCGGCGTCATGGCGAGCAGCGACAGTGCTGCGGCGGCGAGGGCGCTGATCGATTTCCTGCGCACCGCGGAAGCGAAGGCGGCGTTTCGCGCCAAAGGGCTTGAGCCAAACTGATCAAACGTATTGGGCAATGCCGTTGCCGAATGACCAGTTCTCCTTTTTCACCTCGACCAAGCTTATAAAGATGTCCTCCTTGCGCACTCCCGGACTCTCGGACAGCAGGGAAGCAACGCGGGCGTAAAACGCCTGCTTCTGCGCGACCGAGCGGGTATCGTTCGCCGTTATCTGGATGATCAAAAGGTCGTCGGTGTGCTGGATGCCGAGATAGCTCTCGGCGTAAACAAAGCTGTCCGCGTCGTGATCGTTGACGACCATGAATCGATCGTCATCCGGAACGTTAAAGGACTCGCGCATGGCGCGATAAATACCGTCACAGATCGCTGTTTTATAGGCGGTCGGTTTACCGCGCCGCAGATCGATACGCACGAGGGGCATTGGCGATCTCCATCAAAATGGCTCCGTGCCCCCGCATCGATTTACACCAGCATCATCACCGGATTTTCGATCAGCGCCTTGAACGCGCTGATCAGCACGGCGCCGAGAGCGCCGTCGACGGCGCGGTGATCGCAGCCCATGGTCACGCTCATGATGTGCGCGGCGACGATCTCGCCGTCGCGCACCACGGCGCGCTCTTCGCCGGTGCCCACCGCAAGGATGGTGGCGTGCGGCGGATTGATCACCGCGGTGAAATCCTTGATGCCGTACATGCCGAGATTGGACACCGCCGTCGTGCCGCCCTGATATTCGTGCGGTTTGAGCTTGCGATCGCGGGCGCGTAGCGCGAGGTCGCGCATCTCGTTGGAGATCGCGGAGAGCGATTTTACTTCGGCACTGCGGATGATGGGGGTGATCAGCCCGTTCGGCATCGCCACCGCGACGCCGATATCGGAATGCTTGTGCTTAAGCATGCCGCCTTCGGTCCAGCTCACATTGGCGTCGGGCACCTTCTGCAAGGCGAGCGCCAGCGCCTTGATGACGAAATCGTTGACCGAGAGCTTGTAGGATGGCTTGCCGTCCTTGTCCTTCGGCGCGGTGGCGTTGATCTCTTCACGCGCAGCAAGCAGCTTGCCGATGTCGCAGTCGATGGTGAGATAAAAATGCGGAATGGTCTGCACCGAGGCGGTCAGCCGCTGCGCGATAGTGCGGCGCATGCCATCGTGCGGCACGACCTCGTAGCTGCCGTCTTCGTAGAGCGCGCGAATCTGCTGATCCGACATCGACGGCGCAATCGCGGGAGCGCCAGGTGCAGCGGGCGCGCGTGGGCCGCCGCCTTCCTTCGCCTTCGCCACGTCGCGGGCGATGATGCGGCCGTGCGGACCGGAACCTTGGACACGGCCAATATCGATGGAGGCTTCCTTGGCGAGCCGTCGGGCGAGCGGTGAGGCAAAGACGCGGTTAGCCGCGGCGCCATGCCCATTGGCCCGAACCCCCTCACCCGCACCCTCTCCCCGCTGGGGAGAGGGTGCGGCCGGGGCCGCCGGCGGAGGGGGAGATTCCTCCTCTTTCGCGGAGGACGAGGTACTTGGCGTGGACGAAGCAGCTTGCGCGGTGGCTCCTTCTCCCCGAGGGGGAGAAGGCGGGGATGAGGGGGGTCCGGCGCTGGTGGCCTTAGCCCCGGCCGCGGCGGCCTTCACATCCTCACCTTCCTCGGCCAAGACCGCGATGAGCTGGTTGACCGGTACATCGTTAGTGCCTTCCGGCACCACGATCTTCGCCAGCGTGCCATCCTCGATGGCTTCATATTCCATCGTCGCCTTGTCGGTCTCGATCTCGGCGATGACATCGCCAGTCTTGACGGCGTCGCCCTCTTTCTTGAGCCACTTGGCAAGGTTGCCCTTCTCCATCGTGGGCGACAGTGCCGGCATGAGGATGTTGATGGGCATGGCTCGATGACTTCACCAAACAGGGTCAACGATAACAGACGGCCTTGGCCGCCTCGACGACTTCGGCGACCGACGGCAGCGCAAGTTTTTCGAGGTTTGCCGCATAGGGCATCGGCACATCCTTGCCGGTAACGCGCGCCACCGGCGCATCGAGATAGTCGAACGCCTCCTCCATCATGCGCGCGGCAATCTCGGCGCCGACGCCGGATTGCCTCCAGCCTTCTTCGACGGTGACGAGACGGCCGGTCTTCCTCACCGACTCGACGATGGTGTCGCTATCCATCGGCTTGAGCGTGCGCAGATCGATCACTTCGGCGTCGATATTGTCCTTGGCCAATTCCTCGGCGGCTTTCAGCGCGTAGGTCATGCCCATCGACCAGGCGACGATGGTCACATCGTTGCCGGGACGAACGATACGGGCGCGGCCGATCGGCAGCACGTATTCGTCGAGCTTCGGCACCGGCGAGGAGTGGCCGTAGAGAATTTCGTTTTCGAGAAACATCACCGGATTGGGATCTCGGATGGCGGCCTTGAGCAAGCCCTTGGCGTCGGCCGCGGTCGACGGCGCGATCACTTTCAGGCCGGGAATGTGCGAATACCAGGAGGAGTAATCCTGGCTGTGCTGCGCGGCGACGCGGGACGCGACGCCGTTCGGACCGCGAAATACGATCGAGAGCTTCACCTGGCCGCCGGACATATACTGGGTCTTCGCCGCCGAATTGATGAGCTGATCCATCGCCTGCATGGCGAAGTTGAAGGTCATGAACTCGACGATTGGCTTTAACCCGGCAAGCGCGGCGCCGATGCCGACGCCGGCGAATCCGTGCTCGGTAATCGGCGTGTCGATGACGCGCTGGGCGCCGAATTCTTCCAATAAGCCCTGGGTGACTTTGTAGGCGCCTTGATATTCGGCGACCTCCTCGCCCATGACGAAGACATCGGCGTCGCGGCGCATTTCCTCCGCCATGGCGTCGCGCAGGGCTTCGCGCATGGTCATGGTGACGAGCTCGGTGCCTTCCGGCACTTCCGGCTCGGGCATCAGCCCGGCCGACGGTGGCTTGGCGGTGCCGGTTTTGGCCGGCGCCGGCGCTTCGGCTTTCTTGGCCGGCTCGGGCTTTTCGGCGGGAGGCGCCGACTCGGCGCCCTTCTGTTGCTGAACAGGCTGTTCGGGCTTTGCAGTAGGCGTCGGCGCGCCGCCATTGCCTTTGAGGGTTGCGGCATCTTCGCCCTCGCCGAGGATCATGGCGATGGGCGTATTGACCGCGACGTCGTTGGTGCCTTCCGGCACCAGGATTTTGCCTAGCGTGCCCTCGTCGACCGCCTCCACTTCCATGGTGGCTTTGTCGGTCTCGATCTCCGCGATGACGTCGCCGGATTTGACGCTGTCGCCTTCCTTCTTGAGCCACTTGGCGAGATTGCCCTTCTCCATGGTTGGCGAAAGGGCGGGCATCAATACCTCAGTCGGCATGGCGGCTCACATCAAGCTCAATTGGCGGCGCGGCAAATCGCGCTCAGCGATAAACGTCGGTGTAAAGCTCGGAGGGATCAGGCTCGGGATCGTGGGTGGCGAATTCCGACGCTTCGTTGACGACAGCGCGAACCGAGGCGTCGATCTTCTTCAGCTCGTCCTCACTCGCCCATTTCTTGTCGAGCAACCGCTTGCGCACCTGCTCGATCGGATCGTGTTCGGTGCGCACTTTGTCGACTTCCTCCTTGGTGCGGTACTTGGCCGGATCCGACATCGAGTGGCCGCGATAGCGGTAGGTCAGCATTTCCAGAATGATCGGACCCTTGCCGGAGCGGCACCAGGCAAGCGCGTCGGCGGCCGCAGCCTTCACCGCGCGCACGTCCATGCCGTCGACTTGCGAGCCCGGGATATTGAACGACGCGCCACGTTTGGAAAAATCGGTCTGCGCCGACGAGCGCGTCACCGAAGTTCCCATGGCGTAGCGATTGTTCTCGATGACATAGACGACCGGCAGTTTCCACAGCTCGGCCATGTTGAAGCTTTCGTAGACCTGGCCCTGGTTCGCCGCGCCGTCGCCGAAAAAGGTGAGACTGACGTCGTTGCTGCCCCGATACTTGTTGGCGAAGGCGAGCCCGGTGCCGAGCGGAACCTGCGCGCCGACGATGCCGTGCCCGCCGTAGAATTTCTTCTCCAGCGAGAACATGTGCATCGAGCCACCCTTGCCCTTGGAATAGCCATCGCGCCGCCCGGTGAGTTCCGCCATCACGCCCTTCGGATCCATGCCGCAGGCCAGCATGTGGCCGTGGTCGCGATACCCGGTGATCATCTGGTCGCCGTCGCGCATAGCGAGTTTCATGCCGACCACGACGGCTTCCTGGCCGATATAAAGGTGACAGAACCCGCCGATCAGGCCCATGCCGTACATCTGGCCGGCCTTTTCCTCGAAGCGGCGGATCAGCAGCATTTGGCGGAGCGCCGCGAGCTCTTGCTCCTTGGAAAACTCGGGAGTCGCGCTGTCGTTTGCCGCCATGTCCGCTGCCGGCAGCAGTCCCTGAGTGTCTTGAGC
>JBAQAB010000185.1:0-4383 GCA_049285535.1 Xanthobacteraceae bacterium | reverse complement strand
GACCACGCGCTCGGGCGCATGCGCGGCAAGATCACGCGCGAACGGCACGGCATCAGCGTAAGGATAAGGCTGCTTGGTGATGCGATCGGCGCCCGACAGCTTGACCCAAACGTTGCCGCGATCGAGCAATCGGCGCAGCACCGAGAAGGTCTTGCCGCGCAGTCCTTCCGCAATGTCGATACGCCCGATGTGATCAATCACGACCGGCGCCTCGATCGCGGTAATGAAATCGTAGTAGTCGAGCACGCCCTGGCCGCCGAACTGCATCTCGATATGCCAGCCGTTCGGGGCCACTTTCTCGATCACCTGCAGCATATCATCGCGCCGCATCGGCTCGCCGCCGCGCGGAAAATAAAAATGCAGCCGCACGCCGCGCACGCCGGCGTCGTCCAAACGATCAACCTCGGCCTGCGGCGTCCACGGCTCAAGAAGCGCGACACCGCGATAGCGGTCCTCACCAGCGGCCAAGAGATCGACCAGCACTGAATTATCGCTGCCGTGACAGGTCGATTGAACGAACACGCCGCGTTCGAAACCGAGGAACGAATGCAGGCGGAACAATTCCTCCTTGGGTGCGTCGGTCGGCGTGAATGGCCGTTTCGCCGCATAAGGAAATTTGCCGTGCGGCCCGAACACGTGAAAATGCGAGTCGCAAGCGAGCGGCGGCAACTTGAACCGCGGCTTTTTCGGATTTGGATCCGGCGGCGGGATGGTCGGGGTGAGATCGTCGGCGCGGATAGCCATGCAATTTCAATCCTCGGTGATCAATCGCAGCGTACGGTCATGCCGCCGTCGACCACGATCTCGGTGCCGGTGATAAAGCGCGCTTCGTCGGAAGCAAGGAAGAGCACCGCATTGGCGGTATCGCGGCCGTCGCCCATGAAGCCGAGCGGGATGCGCGCAACCCGCGATTTGAGCAGCGCGTCGATATCGCCGCCGGTACGCTGGTTCGCAAGTCGCGCTTCGACCATCGGCGTATGCATCTGGCCGGGCACCACCGTGTTCACGCGGATGCCGTGGCTGGCATATTGCACGGCGGTCACCCGCGAGAATTGAATGACGGCGGCCTTCGAGGATGCGTAACCGATCTGCGGCGAGCCGGTATAGCGCATACCCGAAGTCGATGCGGTGTTGACGATCGCCCCGCCGCCGGACTGCTCGATCATCACCGGGATAACGTGGCGGCAGGCAAGAAACACGCTTTTGAGATTATAGTCGATCTGGCTGTCGAAGATTTCTTCCGGCATTTCGGCGGCGCCGCCGGCCGCCGAGCCGCCGACATTGTTGACCAGGATGTCGATCGGACCGAATTTCTCGCAGCATGCCGCCACCATGGCGCCGACTTGCGCATCGTCGAGCACGTCGCAGACATGAGTGACGATCTCGCCATCATTGCCGACGCGGGCGACGGTCTCCGCCATCGCCTCCTCGCTCTTGTCGACGGCAAAGACCTTGGCGCCCTCGCGCGCGAATAACACCGCGGCGGCGCGGCCGTTGCCCCAGCCCGGCCCCACGCATCCCGCCCCGGTAATCAGCGCAACTTTACCCTCGACACGTCCCGGCATAGGCCTGTCCGTCCCATTGATCGGCCCGGATGTTAGTGGAGCATTGGCGGCCGCGCCAGCGCCGCCGGATGAAGCGCGTGAACCCATCTTTCAACTATAACGACAAAGGATTTTAGGCATTTCTGGGCACAGTTTGGATTGCCGCCATGGTCAAGGTCTTGTTTGCCGTCATTGTGCTGATCGCCGCCGTAATGATCGCGGGCGTGCATTTCCGTTTTAACCCGGCAATCCCGATCTTTGTCATTCTCGCCTTCGGTCTTTACATGGTCGCGCGCATCGGCGGTCCGCCATTGCCGAAGGGCGGCTACGTTGCCTGGGGCGCAGGTCACGGCCTAGACATGCGCGGGCGCGACTACGTGCAAGACGACGACCCGGATAGTGGCGAAGATCCGCGCGAAGACGGCGGCTTCCGCTAAGAACTTACCACCGCAACGCCCAAGCCATTCCGCGAAATTCCTGCTATCGTATTGGACAAAAGCATACGGGGAGGATTCGATGCGAAGGCTCCTTGCCGTCGCGGCTTTGATAATTGGCGCCACATGGCAACTCGACGGCAGCGCGCAGGCGCAGCAGACCTATCCGACGCGCACAGTCCGGCTCATCCTGCCGTTCGGCCCCGCCAGCGCGACCGATATCACCGCGCGGCTATTGGCGGACCGTTTGAGCGCGCGCTGGGGCAAGTCGGTGGTGGTTGAGAACAGGCCCGGCGGCGACGGCCTGGTTTCGGTCAAGGCCTTCATCGACGCCCATGACGACCATACGCTGTATTTCGGGCCGGCCGGTGCATTTCTGGTTCATCTCTACGACCAGGACCAGTCGGCACCGCCTTACGATCTGAGCGACATCGTCCCGATCGCGCAAATCTATGTCACGGTGCTGGCGATCTCGGTGCCGACATCGCTGCACATCGATACGATGGACCAGCTAGTGGCGCTGGCGCGCGCCGAACCCGGCAAGCTCAATGTGGCAGCAGCCACCGGCAATTCCGACTTCCTGATCTACGGTTTCTTCAAACAAATGGGCCTGCAGGTTGTCAAAGTGCCGTATCGCGACATCATGCAGGCGCCGAATGATCTGGCCGAAAACCGCATCCAGGTGATGTCGACTTCGCTCGCCGTGGCGCAGCCGCTGATGCAGGCCGGCCGCATCAAGGTTTTGCTGGTCACCAGCAAGCAGCGCGCGCTCGGCGCGCCGTCGATCCCAACCGCCGCCGAGGCCGGTTATCCGACGCTGACCATGGAGACCGCCGGCGGCGTATACGGACCGAAAACGATGCCTGACGCTTTGCGCGAACGCATCGCCGCCGATTTCCGCGACGTCGCCGCCAACGATCCGGTCATCGGCAAGCGGCTGGCCGATACCGGACAGATCATGACGCTGCGCGGCCCGGCGGACTTCGCCGAGAACATCAAGGAGCAGAACAGCCAGCTAGCCGGAATCGCCAAGATACTCGGCTTCAAAACGGCGCAATGAACCTCAAAAGGTAAAGAGAACTTCCGCTTACGAGGCCAGTCGATGCTCGTTGTCGAACGAACCGCGAGTAAAGTTCCCGAAGTCACGCTGGTGTTCTGGATCATCAAGATCGCCGCAACGACGCTGGGCGAGACGGGCGGCGATACGGTCACCATGACGCTGAATTGGGGCTATCTTCTCGGCACCGCGCTGTTCTTATCGCTGCTCGTCATTTTCGTGATCCTGCAGATCGCCGCGAAGAAATTCCATCCCTACCTGTACTGGGCCACGATCGTCGCTTCCACCACCGCCGGCACCACCATGGCCGATTTTTCTGACCGCTCGCTCGGCATCGGCTACGCCGGTGGCTCGTCGCTCCTTTTCGTGTGCCTGACGGCGACGCTCGCCGTCTGGTACTGGACGCAGGATTCGATCTCAGTCGCCACGGTCAATACGCCGAAGGTCGAGGCGCTCTATTGGATTGCGGTCACATTCTCGCAGACGCTGGGCACCGCGCTCGGCGATTGGACCGCGGACGACACCGGGCTCGGCTACGACGGCGGGGCCATGCTGTTCGCCGCCGGATTGGCGGTGCTGGCCGCGCTTTATTTCTGGACCAGCCTGTCGCGCGTCTTCCTGTTTTGGGCGGCCTTCATTCTCACGCGGCCGCTCGGCGCCACCGTCGGCGATTTTCTCGACAAGCCCCGGAGCGACGGCGGCATGGCGCTGAGCCGGCCGATCGCATCGGCAGTCATCGCCGTGTTCATTATCGCTTGCCTTCTTGTCCTGCCGCAACGGGCGGGTCAGCATCCGGGACGAGCCGACGCGGCGTCATGACGCCGGCGGGCGCGTCCGGCTCTCATGGATGCGCCACCAGAACACCGCGACGATGGCGACCACCACGCCGGCGACCAGCACAAGCAGCAGCGCCGAGTTTTCGATCCAGGCGATCGCCGGAATGCCGAGCGCCATGATCAGGCCGAGCAGGCAGACTTGCCAGGACAGCACATGCACGCCCGCCGTGAAGGTGCCGAGCGCCAGCAAAGTGAAGATCGCGAGCCCGGTCGCACTGGCGCTGAAATCGCGCTGCACGCTGGCGAGCAGCATCATGTTCATGACCACGATGAAGGCGATCCAGTGCAGCGCCTGAGTGACGATCAAACGGATTTTCTTTTGATTGTCGTTGGCGTTTTCCCACCCGGCGCCGACGCAGACCAGCGCGATCAATGGCGCGAGTATTTCCCAATAGCCGGTGATCGGCTTCTTGGAAAAGCTGGTATAGGCGACGCCGATCGTGGTCAGGATCAAAACCAGGGCGAACGGCAGTTCCCGGATCCAGAAACTGACGCGCAGCAAATGATGGTAC
>JBAQAB010000184.1:0-4573 GCA_049285535.1 Xanthobacteraceae bacterium | reverse complement strand
CGGAGAAGTTCGAGACGCTATAGGCGCCGTGGCCGGTGGTGTTGCCGACGAGAATGCCGTTGCCAGCGGTTGCCGAGATCGTGCCGGCATTGCTGATGCCGCCGGTGAAGGTCGGGCCCGAGACCAGAACGCCGGTGTGCGAACTGGTGACCGCGGCGAGAGGCCCGATCAGGATGCCGTGCGCCGAGCCGGCGATAACGCCGGTGTCGGCAATGCCGCCGCCGATGGTGACGCTCTGAACGGCGATGCCGGTCCTGGCCTGGATCGTGCCCGAGTTGGAAATGCCGCCGGTGAAGTTCGAGATGGTGACGTTGCCCGCGCTGTTACCGACCAGGATGCCGACCGAGCCCGCCAGGATCGCACCGGAATTGGTGATGCCGCCGGTGAAGGTCGAAATGGTGACACTGCCACCGCTGCGGGCGGTGCCGCCGACGAAGATACCCGCATTCGCGACCGAGATGATCCCGGAATTGCTGATGCCGCTGCCGAACGTCGAAATGGTGACGGCAGCATGGGTGCCCCCGGCCAGGCCGCCGACCCAGATGCCGTTGCCGCCGGCCGCGATCGTGCCGGAATTGCTGATGCCGCCGCTGAAGGTCGAAACGCTCACCGTCGCGGTGTTGAAACTGCCGACGCCGGCCGTGGCCGCGCCACCGAGGAAGATGCCGTTGCCGCCGGCCGAGATCGTGCCGCTATTGCTGACACCGCCCGTGAAAGTCGAGATCGTGACCGATGCGTTTTCGTACCCGGCCGCGACACCGGCGGTGCCGCCGATCCAGATGCCGGCGCCGCCTGAAGAGATCATGCCGGAATTGGTGATACCGCCGGCGAAGACCGAAATCGCCACCTCTGCGGTTACGAGGAATTCGCTGCCAGATATGCTGGCAGCGCCACCGATCAATATGCCGGCGCCGCCTGAAGAAATCATGCCGCCGTTGGAAACGCCGCCGCCGAAGGAGCCGACAGTCACCGTTCCGCCGATCGAGTTACTCGACATGCCGCCGACCCAAATCCCGTCGCCGTTAGTCGCGGTGATGGAGCCGCTGTTGACGATCCCCCCGGTGACGGTCGAGATCAGCACGCTCCCGAAGTGATTGGCGCTGCCGCCGACCACCACGCCATTCTGCCCGGCAGAGATTGTGCCGGAATTGGTCACACCGCCTCCAAACGATCCAATCGTCAGGTGTCCCAAGGAAACCGCGCCGCCGCCGATCAAGACGCCGTTTTGCGCCGCTGAGATTTCCGCTCCGGCCGCATTGGTAATGCCGCCGCTGAAAGTCGAGATCGTCAGCGATCCATGGGCGTTGACGCTGCCTCCGACCTCGACACCGTCGGTGCCGGCCGAAATCGTTCCGCTATTGCTGATGCCGCTGCTGATGCCGCCGCCGAAGGTCGAAATCGCGAGCGTGCCGCCAGCAACCTGACCGCCGACCACGACGCCGCCGAGCGACGCGGCGATATCGCCGCTGTTACTGATTCCTCCGGCAAATGTCGAAATCGTCAGCGTAATGTTGCCGGTTCTGTTGCCTACGCTGCCCCCGAGCAGGATGCCGTTCGCCCCGGCCGTGATTGTGCCGGCGTTGCTGATACCGCTGTCGAAGTACGAGACAAGAAGATCAGCTACTCGGCCGCTGGCGCCGTTGGCGGTACCGCCTACCGCGATCCCGTTTGCCGCCGCGGTGATCGCGCCGATATTGGTGATGCCATCATGGAAAGCCGAGACCGTGACTACACCTACGGCATTGGCACTTCCGCCAACCAAAATGCCATCCCCCCGGGCGGAAACCGTACCACTATTGACGATGCCGCCGGTGAAGGTGGAAATCGTCACGGTGGCGTTGATACTGCCGAGCGCTAGGCCGCCGACAAAGATGCCGTTGCCGCCGGCCGAGATCGTTCCCGAATTGCTGACGCCGCCTGTGAAGGTGGAGATCGTCAGCGGTGCGCTATCGTTAACGCCGAGGTCAGTAGCATCGCCGCCGACTTGGATGCCGGCAGCGCCGGCGATGATCGCTCCGCTGTTGAAGACGCCGCCACTGAACGTCGAGATGGCCACGATCGCGCTTTCGCCGTCGCCGGCAGCCGCACTGGCATTGCCGCCGACGAAAATGCCATAACCGCCTGCCGAGATCAGTCCAGCGTTGCTAATGCCGCCGCCGAAGGTCGAGATCGCCACCTGAGCGGTGTCGAGATTCAAGTCATCAGCAATGCCGCCGACAAGAATACCGTTGCCGGTGCAGCCTGCGACGATCGTGCCGGAATTGCTGATGCCGCCGGCAAAGGTCGAGATCGTTACGGTGGCAACGCCATTGCTGGGGTTGGCGAAGTTAATAACGCCGCCCACTACGATGCCGTGGCCTGCGGCCGAGATCGTCCCCGAATTGCTGATGCCGCCAGCGAAGGTTGCGATCGTCAAGGTCGTACCGCCGCCGGTCAGGCCTTCGCCGACCAAAATGCCTTGCCCGCCTGCCGTAATCGTGCCGGCATTGCTGATGCCGCCGGTCAAGGTCGGCCCGGTGACGAGAACGCCGGTGTGGCTGGCGTTGATAACGCTGCCGGCGCCGACGCTCATGCCGTGGGTCGTGCCGAGGATAATGCCGCTGTCGACGATCGCGCCGTTGATCGTGCTCGCTGTGATCGCGATTCCGGTCTTGGCCGAGATCGTGCCGGAATTGCTGATGTTGCCGGAGAAGCTGGAGACGCCGCCGACAAAGCCTAAGCTGGTGACGTAACCGACTTTCAGCCCGATGCCGCCGGACGTGATCAAGCCGGAATTGGTGGCGCCGCCGAGGAACGTTGCGATGGCGCCGATCACCAGGCCAGCGTTGGCGCCGACCGAGATCGTGCCGGAATTGCTGATGCCGCCGTTGAAGGTCGAAATGCCGGCGACGAAAAGGCCGGTTTTCGTGCCAGAGATGATACCGCCATTGTTGGTGATGCCGCCGAAGAACGTTTGCGGCGTCACGAACGCGCCGACACTGCCGCCTGTGATCTCGCCGGTATTGACGATGCCGCCGCCGGGCGAATTGGCGCCGAAACTGACGACGGTGCTGCCGATCGCGATCGCGGCCTGGCCGTTCGGACCGGCAGAGGTGATGGTGCCGCCATTGGTAAGACCGGCGGTGAAGGTCTGCACGTTGATCGAGATGGCGTCGATGCCGCCGGAAATGGTGCCGCTGGTATTGACGATGCCACCGCTGAAAGTCTTGGTATCGAACAGATCGATGGCGACGGTTTGCGCGGCGATCAGGCCGCCATTGTTGGTGATGCCGCCGAGGAACGTCGACACGCCGTAGGTCTGGATGGCGCAAGCGCCCGAAGCGGTCATGGTGCCGGAATTGACGATGCCGCCGCTGAATGTCGTGAGGCCGCCGCCGATGCCGCCGAGGCCGAGTTCGATATCGATGCCGCCGGACAGAGTGCCGGCATTGGTGATGCCGCCGGTAAAGCTGTGCCCGATTATGCCGATCGCCGTCGTGGCGCCGGAGTTGATCTGACTGGCGGCGTCGAGCGTGATGCCGCCCGCGATCGTGCCGGTATTGTGGATGTGGCCCTGGAGCGTGCCGCTGGTAAAGGAAATCCCGCTCGCGGTGATGGCGCCGGAATTGGTGATATTGCCGGTGACGGTTTCGTTGTTGATGCAATAGCCGGTCACTGTGCCGGTGTTGTTCACGCCGGACGTCGGCACGGGCGTGCAGGCGGCAAACGCATGTGGCACGCCGGCGCCGACCATCAGCGCGGCGAGCGAATTCGACGCCAGCAGATGCCGGAATTTCGGCAGACCGGCGCGCGATGAACCCCGCATTGCAAACGCCCCAGGGATCGGTATCGCGTGCCGTTAGCGATCCGATCCACCATTCCCGTTGCTGTCAGGTTATTCCGGACCGCCGCGACGGGGCAATGAAACCCCGGCCGATTCTCCGCGCAATCCGTCAGTTTGGGGCGGGATTCCGGGGGGCTGTGGCAGAAATGCCACCAGCCTTGGTTCGCGCCGGCGGCTGCCGAAGTTTTGTCGCCGAAATAGCAACCGGTCCTTGACATTGGTCCCCGTAACAGTTACGTACCCGCCAGCTCGCTCATCAGGGACGCCTTCGCGAGGGTACTCTCGGATGCGGAGCGAGTGCGGTGCCCGCGGGCGGGCCATACACCCGCTCCCGGGCGGCTCCGGACACCGCCCGGCCGGTAATAACGACCGGCCTGCGAGGAGCTCGCTGGACTGGGATAGGAGAAGATGCGGGTGACACCCGATGACGCCGAATCCCAGGAAGCGCGGCTGGAGCTGAGCGGAGGCGTTAATTCGCCGAAGCGAGTCCGCGGTGGAGCGCCGGAAGGCGCGCGCGGCGATCCGCGCGCTGCCGCACCCGTAAGGTGCGGCGCCAGTATGCGCCTTTCGGCGCTCCGCCTCCCTTTTATTTGGGAGGTTGTTGGAAGGGCTTTCGTAAAGCGTGCAGCAAGACTCGGATGCCAAGGCGCATCGCGAGAACGGAAATTTATGTTCACCTCTCCCCGCCGCGCGGGGAGAGGTCGAGTGAGCGTAGCGAACGAGGGTGAGGGGACCTCTCAGCGATTTTGA
>JBAQAB010000183.1:0-5389 GCA_049285535.1 Xanthobacteraceae bacterium | reverse complement strand
GTTTCGGGTCGGCCGGCATCGCGGACCGCTGAGACGGCAAGAGAACAGGCCGAGGAACAAGCATGAGCGTCGCGGAAAATCCCAACCGCACGGTGCGCTGGTATCGCGTACTGGTACTCTTACCGCTCGGCATTTTCCTCGGGTTGGTCGTCTTGTTTCTTATCCAGCTCAACGCCGGCGATCCGTCGCTCATACCCTCGGCGCTGATCGGGCACCCGGCACCGCAAACGACGCTGCCGCCGATCGCGGGCTTGGAGCGTGACGGCACGCCGGTCCCTGGCGTCGATCCGGCGGATTTTAAAGGCGCGGTGACAGTGGTGAACGTCTGGGCGTCATGGTGCGTGCCCTGCCATGACGAGGCGCCGCTGCTTGCGCAACTGGGCAAGGATACCCGCTTTCGCCTGGTGGGCATCAATTACAAGGACGATCCCGACAACGCGCGGCGCTTCCTCGGCCGCTACGGCGATCCGTTCGTCGCCGCCGGCGCCGATCAAAGCGGCCGCGCCGCGATCGATTGGGGCGTTTATGGCGTCCCGGAAACGTTCGTGATCGGGCGCGATAGCCGTATCGCCTATAAGTTCGTCGGACCGATCACGCCGGAAAATTACGAATCGCTGCTCAAGCCGCAGATCGACAAGGCGCTGGCGGCAAAGTCGTAGGGGCGATTTGAACCCCGCCGCTATTCCGCCGGTTCGATTGCGTATCGCTTCAGCAGCGGCACCTGCAAGGCGCCGAATATGAGCGTCAGCGGCGTCACGCCAAACACCTTGAAATCGACCCAGACATTGGTCGAGGTGTTGCGCCAGACGATCTCGTTGAGGACGGCGAGAACAAAGAAGAAAATCGCCCAGCGCAGCGTCAGTTTGCGCCAGCCCTCATCGGTGAGATCGAACATCGAATCGAACACGACGCCAAGCAACGGCTTTTTGAAAATCAGGCCGCCGATCAATATCGCGCCGAACAACGCATAGATGATGGTCGGCTTGACCTTGATGAAGGTCGCATCGTGCAGGATCAGGGTCAGGCCGCCGAACACGACGACGATGATTGCGGTGACCACCGGCATGATCGGCAGCTGGCGCGTCATGACGAAGGAGACCGCCAGCGCCGCGAGCACCGCCACCATGAAGGCCGCCGTGGCGACGAAAATTCCGTAACGGGTGTTGGCGAAAAAGAACAAGGCCAGCGGCCCAAGATCGAGCGCCAGCTTGAGGAACGGATTGAGCTGCGGTTTTTTCGTCGTTGTCATAATGCGCGCTGTGTAGCTGGGATCGATCGACCGCTCAATCAAGCCTCGAGCCCGGCGATAGCGCGGGCAAAATCATGGGCCGAAAACGGCGCCAGATCGTCGATGCTTTCGCCGACGCCGACGTAATGCACCGGAAGTGCGAATTTCGCCGCGAGCGCCACCAGAATGCCGCCGCGCGCGGTGCCATCGAGCTTGGTCATGACCAGCCCGGTGACGCCAACCACCTTTTGAAAAATCTCCGCCTGCGACAGCGCATTCTGTCCGACCGTGGCATCGAGCACGAGCAGCACCGCATGCGGCGCGCTGGGATCGATCTTTTTGATGACGCGAACGATCTTTTCCAGCTCCTCCATCAATTCGGTGCGGTTCTGCAATCGCCCGGCGGTGTCGATGAGGAGAATATCGGTGCCGCGCTCTTTCGCCGTGCGCACCGCATCGAAAGCGAGACCCGCCGCGTCGGCGCCCGCCTCGCGCGCAATGAAATCGGCACCGCTGCGAGTGGCCCAGATCTTGAGCTGCTCGATCGCGGCGGCGCGAAACGTATCGCCGGCAGCCAACATCACGGAACGACCTTCGGCGCGGAATTTGGCCGCCAACTTGCCGATGGTCGTGGTCTTGCCCGAGCCATTGACGCCGGCGACCAGGATGACGAACGGTTTCTTCATCGCATCGATGACGAGCGGCTGCGCCACCTGCGCCAACGCCTTCTCAACCTCCGCCGCGACCACCGCCTTGACCTCGTCGGGCGTGATCGCGGCGTTATGACGGCCTCTGCTCAGCGTGTCCGCAATCCGGTCCGCGGTGCCGATGCCGAGATCGGCCCGCACCAGCGCATCGTGGATTTCCTCGATCGTCGCCTCGTCGAGCATGCGCTTGGTGACGATATCCGAGATCGCGGTCAGCGCCGTCGAGCTGCGCTTGAGGCCGCCGGAGAGGCGCCGCCACCACGATTGCTTGGCTTCGGCCGTTTCACCGCCCTCGTTCGATTGACTGTCTTGCGGAGTTTCTTGCATGCGGCGCCCGTGATAGCCGTTTCGCCAAGGTAGGCAAACATGACTCCGGAAGAGATGGTGTCGCGGCTCCTCTATCGCGACGGGCTGATGCTGGTGGTCGACAAGCCGGCCGGCATGGCCGTGCACCGCGGCGCGCCGAACAGCAAGGATAGGGGCCGGGAATCCCTGGAAGACCACTTCGATACGCTGCGTTTTGGGTTGCCGCGCCCCCCAGCACTGGCGCACCGGCTCGACCGCGATACATCTGGCTGCCTCATTCTCGGCCGCCATCGCAAGGCGCTGGCGCAGCTCGGCAAGCTGTTTCGCAACGGTGCAATCGACAAGACCTACTGGGCTATCGTCGAAGGCGGCCCGGATGCCGAAGAAGGCGAAATAGACATGCCGCTCGGCCGCCTCGACGCCAATATCGGCTGGTGGCAGAAGCACGATCCGCAAGGCCAGCCGGCGATGACCCGGTGGAAGATGATGGGGCGCGCCCCGGGCCTGACCTGGCTCGCACTCGAGCCACTGACCGGACGCACCCATCAGCTGCGGGTGCATTGCGCGGAAACGGGATGGCCGATTCTGGGCGATGCCGTGTACGGCAGTGCGCCGCGGCACGGCGGACCGCCGCTCCACCTACACGCCCGCGAAATCACGGTGCCGCTTTATAAGAACCGCGAACCCGTTCACGTCGTCGCGCCGGTACCGGGGCATTTACGCGAGCGTCTGGCGCAATGTGGCTGGGCCGGTGAGGCGATCCCCGTCGCCGTCATTGCGGAGGACGCCGCTGCGCCGCTTCCGGAATGACAATCAATAAATCGTCTGCTTGACGCGCTCGGGCGCCAAGCGGTCATGCTCGGGGCCGCCCATCTTGCCGTCGGTCAACTCGGCGAGGATCGAGCCCGGCGTCGGCAAAGTCTTGCGATCGACGATGCTCGCGGGATCCCACAGCTTCGAGCGGATGATCGCTTTGGTGCACTGGAAGTAGGCCTTCTCGACCGTCACCACGAGAACGCACTTCGGCACCTTGCCATTGAAGACAAAACTTTCGGTCAGTTTCGGGTCGGTGGAGATTTTGGCGCGGCCGATGATGCGCATGGTCTCGCCGACACCGGGGATCAAAAGCAGCAGCGCGATGCGCGGATCGCGCACCAGGTTGCGCAAGGAATCGATGCGATTGTTGCCGCGGCGGTCAGGAATGACGAGCGTATGCTCGTCGATCACCCGCACAAACCCTGGCGGATCGCCGCGCGGCGAGCAGTCGAGACCCTCGGGGCCGCTGGTTGCCAGCACGGCGAACGGCGCGGCCTCGATCAGCTTGCGATATTGCGGCGTGACGCGGTCGGTTTCTTTGAAGACCGCGGGACCGTAAGGCGCATCCGAATACAACTTCTCGAGCTCATCGGTGGTCGAGATCGTGTAGTCTTGCCCGTTGCCGTCCATTGTCGGTCTCCGCTTGGCACGGTCTCCAAATTCAGGCAGCCAATCTACCTCACGCCGCCAGCAATTGTCTGCCGTCGTGGGCAGCGATCGGCGCGTCGATGATCGTGCCGGGATCGGCCGGCGCCGCGAGCACAACCTTGGTGAATTGCTCGGTGTGGCCGGTATTTTGCGATTCCACCAAGACGCTGCGCGTGACGCCGATCTCATTGTCGAGATGCCGGCGCAACGCCGCTTCGGCGCGCTCGCGCAGCCGCCGCGCGCGTTCCTTGATGACGGCGCGGTCGACCTGCGGCATCCGCGCCGCGGGCGTACCCGGACGCGGCGAAAACGGAAAAACGTGAAGATGTGTCAGGCCGCATTCGTCCACGAGATCGAGCGTCTTTTGAAACATGGCGCCGGTCTCGGTCGGGAAACCGGCGATCAGATCGGCGCCGAACACGATGTCCGGGCGCAGCCGGCGCGCCTCCGCGCAGAAGGCGATGGCGTCGGCACGCAAATGTCGCCGCTTCATGCGCTTGAGGATGAGATCGTCGCCGGATTGCAGCGACAGATGCAGATGCGGCATCAGCCGCGGCTCGCTCGCCAGCGCATCGAGCAAATCGCGGTCGGCCTCGACCGAATCGATCGACGACAGCCGCAGCCGCTTCAGCTCTGGCACGTGCTTGAGGATTTGCTTGACCAGCGTGCCGAGCTTCGGCGCGCCGGGCAGGTCGCCGCCGTAGCTCGTGATGTCGACACCGGTCAGCACGATCTCGCCATAGCCGTTGCCAACCAGCCGGCGGACGTCGTCGACCGCGGCACCCATCGGCACCGAACGCGAATTACCGCGGCCGTACGGAATGATGCAGAAGGTGCAGCGGTGATCGCAGCCATTCTGCACCTGGACGAAAGCCCGGGTATGCACGGCAAAAGCGTCAACCAGATGGGCCGCGGTTTCCTTCACCGCCATGATGTCGCTGACGATGGCCTTCGGCGCACCGGTAATCGCGAAAGCTTGGCGCGCTTGCGCCCAGCCCGTAGCCGAAAGCTTTTCCGTATTGCCGAGCACGCCATCGGCTTCGGTCATGGCGATGAAGGTCTGCGGCTCGGTCTGCGCCGCGCAGCCGGTGACGACGATCTTGGCTTGCGGCCGTTCGCGGCGCAGCGCGCGGATCGTCTGCCGCGCCTGGCGCACCGCCTCCGCCGTGACTGCGCAGGTGTTGACCACGACGGTATCGGAAAATCCCGCGCGCTCGGCGTTGCGCCGGATCACCTCCGATTCGGCGGCATTGAGCCGGCAGCCGAACGTGACGACCTCGACGCTCATCGCGCCGCTCCGGCGCCGGCAAAGAAGGCCGCGTCGAAGCGGCCGTTGTGCTCGTATTCGACCGGTCCGGTCATCAGCACGTGGTCGTCAGCCTCGCGCCATTCGATGCCGAGATCGCCGCCGGGCAGCGTGACCGTCACGATGCGGCCGACGCGATTAAGCCTCGCCGCGGCGACGGCGGCGGCGCAGGCCGCCGAGCCGCAGGCCTTGGTCAGCCCGGCGCCGCGTTCCCAGGTGCGGATCACGACATGATCGCGCGACGGTGTCGCGGCGAGCGTAATATTGGCGCGCTCGGGAAACATCGGGTGGTGCTCAAGGAGCGGCCCGATCTTGGCGAGATCGTAGGCCGACGGATCGTCGACCCAGAAGATAGCGTGCGGATTGCCCATGCTGACC
>JBAQAB010000182.1:0-8167 GCA_049285535.1 Xanthobacteraceae bacterium | reverse complement strand
GGCCGGCGCCGACGCGACTATTGTTTTGAGATTCTCGATGCCAGCGCGGACCGGCATCGATCTGAAGCCGACGAACCGGGACTTCGGCCGACAGGCGAAGCCCCTTTGTCGTTTTCGGCTCGATTACTTGAGCGCGGTTGAAACCGACGAGAAGGTCGTTTTCAGGTTCGTTCCGAGGCCCTGCACGACCACGATGATCGCAACCGAGATGCCGGCGGCGATGAGTCCATATTCGATGGCGGTCGCCGCCGTTTCGTCTTTCAGAAAGGAAGATAAAAGATTCGTCATTGGCAACTCCTTTGGTCCCATGGGGGGCCACTGATTGTCAGATAGTTATCGAGCGCTTCAATTCAAGTAATCGACTATAAATATTCACGTAAATACTGTATTAGCAAGATAAACCTATGTTAATTGAAGTATTATGTAAATGATATGGAATTGATCATCATGAGCTGGGCCGCGGCCACGGGCCTTCGGATTGTGAGCAATTTTGCACAGTCTTCGCGCAGTTAATTTCGCACACTGTCAGGTAGCGGACATTCGGGGAGGCAGGGCTCGTTGGGTGACGAGCCGGGGAATTTTGTGAGCGCGGACATGGAATCGTCGGACTATCGAGAGCGCCCCGCACTGCCCGTCTGGTCTTTCCCGAAAAGCCAGTCGATCAGAGATCTCGACGATGCAAGCGCGCTCGCCCAGGCGATCGTGGATACCATACGAGATCCTCTGCTTGTCCTCGATCAGAACCTGCGCGTCGTCGCCGCAAATCGCGCTTTCTACCAGACGTTCAAGGTGAACAGTCCGGACGTTCACGGCCGGCCGATCTACGCGCTCGGCGAAGGGCAGTGGGATATTCCCGAGCTTCGGCTGCTCCTTGAGGATGTCGGGCCCCGACACGCCGCGATGGAGGCTTACGAAGTCGAGTGGGATTTTCCCATTATCGGTCGGCGCACAATGCTCCTGAACGCCCGGGAGGTTTTCAATCAGGGGAATACTGAAAAGCTCGTTCTGCTGGCGACCGAAGACGTCACCGACCGCTGCGCCGCCGAGCGGCGGACGACGGAACTCCTGCAACAGAAGGAGACGCTGTTGCAGGAGATGCAGCATCGCGTTGCCAACAGCCTGCAAATCATCGCGAGTATTCTTCTCCTCAAGGCTCGAACAGTAGAATCGGAGGAGACCCGTTTGCATCTGCGGGACGCGCATGATCGCGTCATGTCCGTGGCGACTGTCCAACAGCAACTGCAGGGCTCGGCACATGGCGAAGCAATCGAGCTCGGGCCCTATCTGTCCCGGCTGTGCGAGACCCTCGCGGCTTCCATGATTGGGGATAGTCGGTCGATCTCTGTGAAGGTGGAGGCGGACTCCGGCACGGCGCTATCCGGCGACGCAGTAAGCATCGGCCTGATGACGACCGAACTCGTGATCAATGCGCTCAAGCACGCATTCCCAGGCGGTGGCAGCGGCGACGGTGAAGTCTTGATCAGATACCAGGTCGACGAAGCCAATTGGCGTCTATCGGTGTCCGACAACGGCGTCGGATTGCGGCAGCACGGCGGCCGCCGCGGACATACCGGCTTAGGCACCACCATCGTCGAAGCGCTCGCACAGCAGCTCAAAGCCCAGGTCGAGATAACCAGCCAATCGCCAGGAATGAGCGTCTCGGTCGTTCACACCGCATAACAGCCATGGGGCAAGCCCCGAAGGGGAGATAAGCTTATGTCGATAGGACTCATTCTCGTTATCATCCTCATCATTTTTCTGTTGGGCGGTTTTAGCGGCCGCTTCGGCGGCTACGGTTACGGCTATGGACACGGCGGTGTCGGCATCATCGGCATCGTCTTGATTATCATTGTCGTTCTTATGCTGCTCGGGCGGATTTAAATACAGAAGCCGCCGATCCGAACCGCGGTGATTGATCCGCCGGGGTACTAATTCTCAACGTTAGGTGTGCCGCTACTCCTGTTGCCGTCGGCCGACGCGGAGCCTTGCCGCGCCACCCGCCGCGCCGCGACTGCAATAGCGACGGTGACGACGAGAAAACGCGCCAAGTGATGCGCGCCGACGTAAACCGGATCGAGATGCAGCGCCAGCGCCAGCACCATCATGGTGTCCTGAGCGCCGGGCGCAAACGCGATGACGACATTGGCGATTGGAAAGCCGAACAGATGCACCACGATCGCAATGAAGACCGTCGCCACGGCCATGGCGACCGCGAACGAGCCGAGCGCCGCGCCGAGATAGCTGGCCAGCATCGGCAGCGAGGTATTGGCGAAGCGCGAGCCGACCAGCGCGCCGAGCACGATAACCGCGCTTGAGCCAAGCCACCACGGCAGCGCGGCGTCGATCAGCCCGGTGCCGTGGAGGAGACCGGAGCCCGCCAGCGCGCCGAACAACAGCCCGCCGGGAAAACGCAAGCGCAGGAAAGCCAGCGCGAAGGCGGTCGACACGGCCACCAGCACGATCATCTCGCCGAGGACGGAAAACCCGGCCGGCCCGCGCGGCACAGGAAGCGCCGGCACCACCAGTCCGAACAGCGCCAGCCCGTTGGGCAGGCCGAGTACCAGCAGCAGCACGCGCACGGTCTGCACGATGGCGATGGCGCGCAGGTCGCCGCCGAGCTCGGTCGACAGCGCGATCACTTGCGCCATCGCGCCCGGGCTTGAGCCCAGCAATGCCGAAAAAGTATCCCAGCGATGCACGATGCACAGATAGGCCATGGTCGCCGCGATCATGGCGAGCGAGGCCAGCATCAATAGCGCGATGCTCGCCGGCCAAGTCGTCACCCCGTGCAGGGTTGCCGGCGTCACCACGGTGCCAAGGAGCGCGCCGACGATGACGTAACAGACGCGCGCGAGTGGCAACGGCAAGCGCACCGGCCGTCCCAGCAACGCTGCGGCCGCCACTGCCAAGACCGAGCCGGAGACAAGACCCGCAGGCAGGCCTAACAAAGCAAACGCCGCGCCGCCGGCGAGCGCGATGGCGAGCGTCTCAGCCGTTTCGATGAGCGTGCGCGATGGCGGGAATTGAGGCAGCATCGACGCATCATGAATGCCCGCTGCCACAAGCGCCGTCAACGCGGCGGGAACACCAACTGGCCCATCGACAGGGCAATGGACAGGCCACCGGAAAAATGGTGACCTTACCTAACGAGAGCGCGGTGGGATCAAAAAGCGCCGGTTATCGAGGGACGAGACGGGTAAGGTCATGCTGCAGGGCTGGGTCGTCGTCGTCATTGCGCTCGCTTATATCGGCCTGTTGTTTTTGGTCGCGAGCTGTGGCGACCGCATGCGGATCGCGCGCGGCGCGTCTTCGCGGCTGCTGATCTATCCGCTGTCGCTCGCCATCTATTGCACATCGTGGACGTTCTTCGGTTCGGTCGGCCTCGCCTCGCGCTCCGGCTACGATTTCCTCGCCATCTATATCGGCCCGTTGGTGATGGTGGGACTGGCCTTCCCGCTGGTCGTCCGCATCGTGCGACTCGCCAAGGGCCAGAACATCACCTCGATCGCCGACTTCATCGCGGCACGCTACGGCAAGAGCCAGGCGGTCGCCGCGACGGTGGCGCTGATCGCCATCATTGGCATGATCCCTTACATCGCGCTGCAGCTCAAAGCGGTATCGGCCTCGGTCTCGACCATCTTGACCGAAGTGTCGCCGGGCGGCGCGGCGCCGCCGTTGCTCGGCGACGTCGCGTTGTTTGTCGCGCTGGCGATGGCGACCTTCGCGGTGCTGTTCGGCACCCGTCACACCGACGCCACCGAGCATCAGGACGGCTTGATGCTGGCGATCGCCGCGGAATCGATCGTCAAGCTGATGGCCTTCCTCGCCGTCGGCATATTCGTGACCTTCGTGATGTTCCACGGCCCGTTCGCGCTTTTTACGCGCGCGCTCACCGAGCCGCGCACCGCGACGGTGCTGTCGCACGCCCCGCAGCTCGCTTCGTTCTGCGCCATGGCGGTGCTGTCGCTGTTCGCCATCGTCCTGCTGCCGCGGCAATTCCACGTCATGGTGGTGGAGAACCACAGCGAGGCGGAAATCCGCCGCGCCACCTGGCTGTTCCCCGCCTACCTGGTGCTGATCAACCTGTTCGTGCTGCCGATTGCGGTTGCCGGCCTGATGACGTTTCCGGCCGGCCGCATCGACGGCGACATGTTCGTGGTGGCACTGCCGCTCGCCGCCCATTCCGAGGCGATCGCGCTCATTGCCTTCATCGGCGGACTGTCGGCGGCCACCGCGATGGTGATTGTGGAGTCGGTCGCGCTCGCCATCATGGTGTCGAACGACATCGTCATGCCTCTGGCGCTCAAGCGCCGCGCCCGGCTCGCCGGCGAGCCGCACGATGCCGGCGAGCAACTATTGACCACGCGCCGCATCGCCATCTTCGTGATCCTTCTGCTCGCCTACATCTACTATCACTCGGCGGGCGAAGCGCAGCTCGCATCGATCGGGCTCCTCTCCTTCGCCGCTGTGGCGCAGCTCGCGCCGGCGTTTTTCGGCGGCCTGATCTGGCGGCGTGGCACCGCCTTCGGCGCCATCGCCGGCATGAGTGCTGGCATCCTGGTCTGGGGCTACACGCTGCTGCTACCGAGCATTTCCGACGCCGGCATTGTCGGCGCGCGCATCCTGACCGACGGACCGTGGGGGCTCGGCTTCTTGCGGCCGCAGGCGCTGCTCGGGCTCGATCTGCCGCCGCTGGTGCATGGCGTGCTACTTAGTCTGGCCGTCAACGTCGCCTGCCTGATCGGCTGCTCACTCGTCCGCCGTCCGACGGCGATCGAGCGGGTACAGGCGGATTTGTTCGTGCCGTCGTCGCTGAGACCGATCGCGCCGAGCTTTCGTCTGCGCCGTGCTTCCGCGACGGTCGAGGAATTGATCGCCACGGTGGCGCGCTATCTCGGCGAAGAGCGCACCCGCGAATCCTTTGCCAGCTTTGCGGCGACCCGGCGCATCGATCTTACTCCGACGGCCGAGACCGATTTCGAGCTCCTGCAATACGCCGAGTATCTGCTCGCCTCGGCGATCGGCGCGGCGTCGTCGCGGCTCGTGCTGTCGCTCGTCTTGCGCAAACGCACGGTCTCGACCAAGGCGGCGCTGAAGCTTCTCGACGACGCCAATGCCGCGATCCATTACAACCGCGAGGTCCTACAGACCGCGCTCGATCACGTGCGGCAGGGCATAGCCGTGTTCGACAAGGAGCTGGCGCTGGTCTGCTGGAACCGGCAGTTCGGCGAGATTTTCGATCTGCCGCACGAATTGACCCGCGTCGGCATCGCGCTCAAGGATATCTTGCGCCACATCGCCGAGCATAGCGAGCGCAACGCCAGAAGCGTCGACGAATTTATCGCCGAGCGTATCGCCAAATATAGTTGCGAAGCCGAGCCGTTCCTCGAACGTTTCGCCGAACGCGGCTTAGTGATCGAAGTGCGTTCGAACCGCATGCCGGACGGCGGCCTAGTCACGACCTTTACCGACATCACGCCGAGCGTGAAGGCGGCCGAAGCGCTGGAACGCGCCAATGCGACGCTGGAGCGCCGCGTGCGCGAGCGCACCGGCGAGCTCACCCGGCTCAATGCCGAGCTCGAGCGCGCGAAAGCGGAGGCCGATGACGCCAACGTGTCAAAGACGCGGTTCGTCGCGGCGGCGAGCCATGACATCCTGCAGCCACTCAATGCCGCGCGGCTTTACGTCACCAGCCTGATCGAGCGCCAGCACGACAGTGACGATACCGATTTGGTGGCGAATATCGACGCCTCGCTGGAAGCGGTCGAAGAAATCTTCGCCGCGCTGTTGGACATCTCCCGGCTCGACACCGGCGCGATGAAGCCGGAATTCGCCGATTTCCGCCTCGACGAACTGCTGCACCGGCTGGAGGTCGAATTCGCACCGCTGGCGCGCGAAAAGGGCCTCGACCTCACATTCATGCCGTGCTCGCAGACCATCCGTTCGGATCGCCGCTTGCTGCGGCGGTTGTTACAGAATTTGATCTCCAACGCGATCAAATACACGCCGCGGGGCCGCGTTCTGGTGGGCTGCCGGCGGCGCGGCGGGCGGCTGCGCGTCGAGGTCTACGACACCGGCATCGGCATTCCGCACGCCAAACGCCGCGCCGTGTTCAAGGAGTTCCACCGCCTCGATCAAGGTGCGCGGGTAGCGCGCGGGGTCGGCCTCGGGCTGTCGATCGTCGAGCGCATCGCGCGCGTGCTCGACTGCGAGGTGACGCTCAAATCCAATGTCGGCCGCGGCTCGCGCTTCTCGATCGAAGTGCCGCGCGGCGTCGGCCAGGTCGCCGCGCCGAAACTGCGCGCACCCGTCCGGCTCGATGTCGGCCGGCTCGACGGCACGGTGGTGCTCTGCATCGACAATGACGGCGCTATCCTCGACGGCATGGAGATGCTGCTCGGCGGCTGGGGCTGCCGCACGCTGGTGGCGGCCGGCCTCGTGGAGGCATTGGCGGCGATGGAAGCGAGCGGTCTCGAACCCGATGGATTGTTAGTCGACTATCACCTCGACGGCGGCAACGGCGTCGCGGCGATCGCGGAATTGCGCCGCCGCCTCGGCCGCCATGTTCCGGCGATTGTGATTACCGCCGACCGCTCATTGCATGTGCGCGAACAAGTCCGCGCCGAGGGCGCGCATCTGCTCAACAAGCCGATCAAGCCGGCATCGTTGCGCGCGCTGATCACGCAGTGGCGGGTGCAGCGCGTCGCGGCGGAATAGAGCGGCCCTATTCCAGCTCAGGTTCCTCAGGCCCAATGCCCGCCAGGGGCCGCTCGTTCCACCGGACGATGCTGCAAAGACATGAGCATTTCTCGTTAGAAGACGCCTCGTATCATACTGTAGGACTGCTCACTTTCAGCTTTTCGGGGCGCGCGCAGTCCTCGCAGTCCTAATGATTTCGGTCGATAAAGCGCGGCGTATGGGAAATATGAAACTCTAAGCCTTGATTTGCGGCTGGTCGTGCAAAACGACATTCAACAACGAACTGTGGATTTCGATGCCGCCTTCGATGCCGCCGTTGTAGGCAATGAATCCGAGCTCCCTGAATTTGTTCATGAAGAAACTAACGCGCGACCGCGTCGTTCCGATCATCTCCGCGAGGGTTTCTTGGCTGATTTTCGCGATTATCGGCTCGGGGGTCACTTCCTTGCCGAAGTTCGCCAGCAGCAGCAGCAGGCGGGCAAGCCGCTTCTCGCTCGAATTGAACAACTGATCGACCAGGTCCGCTTCGACGCGGATGCTCCGGCCCAGAAGATGCGCAATGAACAATTCGGAGAATGCCGGTTCCCGGCGGATCACCAGGACAATCGCCGACTTTTCCAATCGGGCGATAACGGAGTCCGTCATGGCCGTGACTGTCGCGATACGCTGCACCTGCCCGGCAAGACAGCCTTCACCGAAAAACTCGTCCGCACCAAGCATAGCGATGACGGCTTCCCGGCCTTGCTCGGAAACGACGGTGAGCTTCGCTTTGCCCTTCTGGATGTAGAACACGGCGTCGCCAGGGTCGCCTTGGGAAAAAATGACATCTCCCTTGCGGTACTTGCCGATGGTGCGGCCATCGCCGATGCGGGCGAGAAACGATTTTGGATCGAATGAGACTCGGCGTTTGGTCGCCATCACAGGACCCTCCACGCCGAACGTAAGCCAATTGCGGCGGCAACGATACAGCCGCTCCGCGGCATCTCGCCGTGAATGGTCCGGAGCAGCAACGGTTGCCGCAAATTGCAGTGATTGTCGCGACCTATCAAGAGAACAGCACGGTAAATCGCGCGCCTTGGCTCCTGTCGCCTCGGCTGATCCGCAATTCGCCGCCGATTTGTTTGACCAGAGACCGAATAATCTTCATTCCCAATCCTTTGCCGGCGGCTGGATCAAATCCGTCTGGCAATCCTGGCCCATCGTTGGCAACCGAGAGTGCGTAGCCCGTCTCAGGATTGGTTTCCAAGTTGACCGTGATCCGACCTGTGCCGTATTTGGCTGCATTGGTAATCAGCTCGCTGGCGACGAAGCCGAGCGGAATGGCGGTGATCGCCGGCAACGTGATTTCAGTCCCCTCGACTTCGATGACCCGCTGCGGGCGCTCCGAGGACAACATCGCGGAGAAATCGCGAGCAAGATCCTCAAGGTAGTGTTTGAGCGCGAAGGTTTCCACGCCGTCGAAGGAGTG
>JBAQAB010000181.1:0-15744 GCA_049285535.1 Xanthobacteraceae bacterium | reverse complement strand
TGCCGCCATGGACCTGCACGGCATTGTCGGCGGCCGCCCAGGCGACGCGCGCGGCGAGGAGCTTCGCCATTCCCGCTTCGAGATCGCAGCGGCGGCCGGAATCTTTTTGCCGCGCGGCATAATAAGTGAGCTGCCGCGCGATCATGATCTCGACCGCCATCATGGCGAGCTTGTCGGACACGCGCGGGAAATTGGCGATCGGCTCGCCGAATTGCACGCGCGCGGTGGCGTAAGTGAGCGCCTGCTCCATTGCCGCCTGCGCCACGCCGATGGCGCGCGCCGCGGTCTGGATACGGGCGGCCTCGAACGTCGCCATCAGTTGCTTAAAGCCGAGACCTTCGACGCCGCCCAGGAGATTCTCGGCCTTGACGACGAAACCATCGAAGGCGATCTCGTATTCCTTCATGCCGCGATAGCCCAACACCTCGATCTCGGTGCCGGACATGCCGGCGGCCGGAAACGGGTCGCTGTCGCTGCCGCGCGGCTTTTCGGCGAGCAGCATGGAGAGCCCGCGATAGCCGGTCTCCGCCGGATTGGTGCGCACCAATAGCGTCATCAGATCGGCGCGCACCGGATGGGTGATCCAGGTCTTGTTGCCGAAAATCTTATAGACGTCGCCCTGGCGCACCGCGCGCGTCCTCAACGAAGCGAGATCAGAGCCGGTATTCGGCTCGGTGAACACCGCGGTCGGCAGCACTTCGCCGGTCGCGATCCTCGGCAACCATTTGCGCTTCTGCTCCTCGGTGCCGGAGCCGAGGATCAGTTCAGCGGCGATCTCTGATCGCGTGCCCAGCGAGCCGACGCCGATATAGCCGCGCGACAGTTCCTCGGAGACGACGCACATCGATTCCTTGCCGAGCCCCATGCCCTCGTAGTCTTCCGGGATGGTTAGCGAGAACACGCCGAGCTCCGACATTTGCGAAATCACGTCGAACGGGATGTAATCGTTCTTCAAGTGCCATTGTTGCGCGTAGGGCGCGACACGATCGTCGGCGAATTTGCGCATTTCCTCGCGGATTGAATCGAGCGTGTCGTCGAGCCCGCAGGCGCCAACCGTCGCATCGTGATGTTGGCGGATCAGCTCCACCAGGCGGGCGCGGCGCGGCGCCGTATTGCCGGTGGCGATAAGATGCTCGACGGCTGGCGTCATGCGCGCGGCGGCCGCGGCCGGCGACAGCCCGAGATCCGACAGGCGCACGATCTCGCCTTGGCTCATCGGGATGCCGCCGAAGATCTGGGCCAGATATTCGCCGGCGCCGATGCGAACGATGAGATCCTCGGTTTCGCCGAAGCTCCCGTTGTCGGAAAGCCGCTGGGCATAAGCGGACAGCTGACGGATGGCCTCCATATAGGTGGCGAGCCAGGCGAGCCCGTGAGTGGCGCGTTGTTCGCGATCGAAGACGCGCGCCACCGTGCGGCCCTCGATCGTGACCCGATCGGCTACCGCGCGGCGGGCCTCGGCGAACAGCGCCTCGACGGCGCCGACCGCGTCGGCAAGCGCGGGGATGACCTCGTGGCCCTGGGCTCTCTGCGATGCGGCAAGCGGCATGACTGGCTCCGATGAGCTGATTTTCGAGAACTTGGTCCGGCCCGGCGCAGTAACGAAGCTTACGCGTGCAGTGCACAAAAGCAAATGCGGTAGCGGAACACCGGTTTTGGCGGAGCCCGCCCTGATGGCAAGTCCCGCGAAGACCCAGGCCATAACGTGGTTTTGCGTACGATTCTTGCACAATATTAACCAATTTACGGTGTGCTGGCGTTGATTGCGGGTGTGCGGCGCGGTGCGTGCCAGCGCATCGTCCCGCAGGCCGAGTCAGTCGTCCGATTGCTCAAAACGCCGTTCGATCGGGTCTTCAGGATGTTCATCACCCAGATTTTCTCCAGGCTATCGGTCCGCGCCCGCATCGTGGTGCTCGGCGTTATTCCAGTGGTCGGCTTTCTCGCCAATGGCATCGCCTATCTGACCGGCGACGCCGAAGTCGGCCACGCCTTCGAGGCGGTGCATCGCAATACCGAAGTGGCCGACGCCAGCCGCGATCTCAAGGCCGGGCTTCTCGTCATGCGCGCCGCGACGACCGATTTCGTCACGCATCCGTCCGACGCCGAGGTGAAGAACTTCGACGACGGCCAGGCGATGGCGATGGCCTGCCTCGACCGCATCCAGGCCTCGCTCGCCGCCGCAGATCAGGACTCGGTCATGCCGTTGCGCATCACCGTGCGTGACCTCAAGGCGAGCTTCGACAGCCTGGTCAACGAGCAGAAATCGCTGGGCTATGACGAGACCGAGGGCGTTACCGCCGGCCTGATCGCCGCGAGCAACGCAGTCGAAAACATCATCCATAACGATTTGTCCTGGATCGGTGACGTCGACCGCGCCAATCTGACGACGTCGCTTCTCACCTTACGCCGCTACGAAATCGAATATCGGCTTACGCGCAACGAAGCCGCGGAGCGGCATTTTCTCGACGAGGCCAAACATTTCAACGAGCTGTTCGAATCGGTCGACGGCGCCCCGGCGATGAAGGAAAAGCTCGACAAACAGATCCAGACCTATAGCTCGACCTTCGCGCAATGGGTCGCCAGCACTGAAGACATCACCCCGCTGGTTTCGCTCATCAACCACGACACCGAGAGCGTGTTGCCGGAAGCCGACAAGATCATCGCCGCGGCGCGAGGCAACGCCAGCAGCGCCGCCGCGGAGCTGGCGGCGTCGCGAACGCGAACCCGGCATGTCATCATCTGGATCGGCCTGGCGGTGGTGCTGATCGGACTCGGCTGCAGCTGGCGCATCGGGCGCTCGATCACCCAGCCGCTCGAGGAGCTGGCGGCGGTGATGAAGCGCCTCGCCAACGGCGACACCTCGGCGCGCCCGGCGACGACCCATTTTCACGACGAGATCGGCGAGATGGCGCGTACGGTCGTGGTATTCCGCGACAATATGATCGAGCGCGAACGCCTTACCGGAGTGGAGAGCGAGACCAGCATCGCCCGCGAGCGGCGCGGCGAAGCCATCGCGACCTTGATCCGGGAATTCCGCGCTTCCATCGAGCAGGCTCTCGACCGCCTGCGCGAATCGGCGGGCCGCCTGGAAAACGCTTCGAGCGGGCTCAATGAGGCCGCCGATGCAGTGTCGTCGGAAGCGCGCACCGCCGAGAACTCGGTCAGCGCCGCCTCCGTCAACGTCACGACGGTGGCCGGCTCGATCGAGGAGCTGGCGGTCTCGATCGGCGAGATCGCGGCGCAGGCGACCAAATCGACCGACGTGGCGAGCCGCGCCGTCGCCGAATCGCGGCGTACCGTCAACACCATGTCGCAACTCGGCAATGCCGCGAACCGCATCGGCGAGGTCATCGGCCTCATTCAGTCGATCGCCGGCCAGACCAATTTGCTGGCGCTCAACGCCACCATCGAAGCGGCGCGCGCCGGCGAGGCCGGCCGCGGCTTCGCCGTGGTCGCCGCCGAGGTGAAATCGCTTGCCGCGCAAACCGCCCGCGCCACCGAAGATATCGCCGCGCAGATCGGCGCGATCCAATCGGCGACGGCCGACGCCGCGCAGGCCATCGAGCAGGTCTCGACGATCATCGACGACATGTCCGAGATCGCCACCACCGTCGCCTCGACCGTTGAGGAGCAGAACAACGCCGTGGCCTCGATCGCCGAAGGCGTCAATCGCGCCTCGACCGAAGCGCGCTCCGGCGCCGACGCCATGAGCCGGGTTGCCGGCGCCTCGACCGGCGCCCGCTCCACCGCAGCCGACGTCAAGGCGCTTGCCGACGCGCTCGCCGTCGAAGCGGAAAACCTGCAAGGCGAAGTGCGCCGCTTCCTGACCGACGTCCAGGCGGCCTGACCCCCCAATCAATTGACCGTGCGGTAGCCTGGCGATCCCGCGAGGGCTCTTGCCGGGTTGCACCAAATGCGCGAATATTTACAACTCTACGTCGAATACGGGAGTGAGGTCCGGCGTCTGGGGGATGAGTATGGCGCGATATAGGAGCTTTGTTGCCTCGGCAATCCTCGTTTTTTTGATCGTACCGCATGTCCACGCGAGCGGACCTCTGGGAACCATTCGCGTCGGAACATGGTTCGGAGGCGCTTTTACCAACAACAACACCGGGACATTTTCCCATTGCGCCGCCGCCCAACCCTACGGCAGCGGCGTCACCCTTACTGTGGGAGAAAGCTCCGATCGGACTTGGTTGGTGGGCTTCACCGATCCGTCGGTTAATTTTCCCAAGGGAGCGACATTTCCAATCGACATCACGTTCGACGGTCAGGCTCAATTCCACCTCATTGCGGTAGCCAGCTCGCCAGTGGTGGCCGCAGCAGTGCTTCCCGATGCAGCAGTGAGCCAGTTTCGCAAATCCCAGTTGATGGTCCTCCAAGGCAAAACTCATACGCTTCAATTCCCTTTGAGCTCGACCGACAATCTTGCGATGGTGATTGAAAACTGCGTGACACGCATGAACGACGGTGGACTTTCCAGCGTCGGCGACTTCTCCGTCTCTGCGAAAAAATCCATCACTCCCACCAAACCGGCGGTCCCGTTTAGGCAAGCGAGATCCGCGGAGGAGACGGCGCCAGCGGGATCGCCAAGACTTACCAATGTCAGCGGCACCGGTTTTGTGATCAGCACCGAAGGGCACATCGTCACCAATAATCATGTCATCAAAGATTGTGTAGGGGATGTGCAAGGCAACTTTGTTGAACAGGCCCCGACGACACTTCGGGTCGTAGCGACTGACGAAATCAACGATCTCGCATTGCTTCAGGCGAAGGAGGCGAAGAAGACCTTCAAGGAACCGGCGATGATGCGGGAAATGCCGGTTCGGTCGGGCGATGCGGTCATCGCTATAGGATTTCCCTACCATGGGCTCCTGACATCCGACTTCACAGTCACGACCGGAATCGTGAGTTCGCTCAGCGGCATTCTCAACGATACGCGCTTTCTACAGATCAGCGCGCCCGTGCAGCCAGGTAACAGCGGCGGTCCGCTCCTCGACATGAGCGGTCACGTGGTCGGTGTCGTCTCGGCCAAATTAAACGCGCTGAAATTCGCCAAGGCCACCGGCGATATCCCCGAAAACATCAATTTTGCCATCAAAACCGGAACGGTCAGGGATTTTCTGGACAACAGCGCCGTCCCGTACGACACCGAGCTAACCGAAACAGAACTGAAGACTGCAGAAATCGCCAGCGCCGCCAGGGCCTATATCATGCTCATTTCTTGCACCGCGAATGAGAGAGAGGCAGGGAGGAAATAGCGGTCCATCCTGTCTCCGTCCTCCGTTCGGGCCGGACGCGACCGTGACCGCTCTTTGATCCAAGTCAAGCAATCGGCGGTGAAATCGCATAAGCTCCGTCCGGCCTAGCGGGGGCGACGCCCGTGAAGGCGGGCGGCCGGGATTACTCCGTGTGCGCGGGGATCCCGGCCGCTTCAATTCCGACAGGCCCCACGGACGGCCCATTCCGGCCCCTCAAGATACCGACGCAGCGAGGCGAGCCAGCCGGCGAAGGCGTCGCGGAAGAACACCGTCCACTCGTCATGACGCTCCGGCGCGCAGTCGAACGTCGCCCACCATTCGACAAAGCCGCGGCCGCCATCGACGACCGGCGTGATTCTCAGCGTCGCACGATAGTGCTGCACCGGCATCGGCGCGGCGCCGCAAAACTCGTAAACCTGCGCGCGTTCGGGATCGGACAAGGCAACGAGTCGCTGCCGGATGCGTTTACCCCGGTAGAGCACGTCGCGCACCGCGCCGACCGCATCGCCGGATTTGCCGTCCTCGATCCGGCTTTCGCCGGCGCCGTCGACCCAGATCGGATAATTGTTGAAATCCCGAATCGTATTCCAGACGTCGTCGGCGGATTGCGCGAACACAGTGCTGTAATAGGCCTTGGCCATAACCGGTCCCTTCCTGCTGCCATGCCCCTGAAATGAACGATGCCGAGCGATCGGACCACCCGTTTTCTGATTGGCACGTTATTCGAGTGTCACGGACTCACTGGCATCGATTGTGCCTCGTGACCTTGCGCCCCCTCGCCGCCCCCCGCACGGGCGGATAGATTAGCCGTGGAGGCTCCCTGCCGTTGAATACCATTCGCCTGGGCTACCGCATTGCGATCGACGCCTTCTATCGCTTCAATGCCGATGACGGCTGGGCGATTGCGAGCCACATTGCGCTGTCGGTCCTGATGTCGATGTTCCCGTTCCTGATCTTGGTGACGGCGATCGCCGGCTTCGTCGGCTCGGAGAATCTCGCCGACGAAGTGGCGCGCATGATTGTCGCCGCGTGGCCGCGCATAGTCTCCAGCCAGATCACCGGCCAGATCCACGAGGTGCTGACCACGGCGCGCGGCGGCTTTCTCACCGTCGGCGCGTTCTTCGCCATCTATTTCGCTTCGAGCGGCGTCGAGAGCCTGCGTATCGGGCTCAACCGCGCTTACGGGCTGATCGACCCCCGGCCATGGTGGCTGTTACGGCTGGAGTCGATCGGTTATGTGCTGGTCAGCGCCATCGGTCTCTTGGCGCTGGCGTTTCTGGTCGTGCTTGGCCCGCTGGTGTTTCGCACCGCGGTGCTCTACGCGCCGTGGCTCGCCGAGCTGGAAAGCCACTTCGACATCGGCCGCTTCGTCATCGCCGGCGTCCTGCTGACGACGTCGCTTTTGATCCTGCATATGTGGCTGCCGTGCGGCCGCCGGCCGCTCGGCGCGGTGTGGCCCGGCATCATCGCCACGCTCGCACTCTGGCTTGCCTGCGGCTACGTTTTCGGCCGCTATCTGGCGGACTTCTCCTACACCTACGTGAATTACTACGCCGGCCTCGCTTCGGCGATGATGGCGCTGGTTTTCCTGTATTTCACCGCGCTCATTTTCATCTATGGCGGCGAGCTCAATGCGGCGATCGCGCGGGCACAGGAGGACCCGTCGCTGCCGCTTGAAGGTGGCGGACGGAAGCGGCACCGGTTAGCTGGCCCGAAGCCGCACCCGCCGGGGCCCTTCACCTGATTGCCGGTTACGCGGGAATGAGCGGGGTTTGATCGGCGCCGCCGGTCAATTGTTTGACCTTGCGGGCATGGTCGACCGCTTCACGCGCCGATTTATTATGCGTGAACAGCTCGAAGGTTTGCGTCTCGTCGTCGGTCACCGGCGTCATGGCCTGGTCGGTATAGGGAACGCTCGCGCTTTTGGCGACGCGGCGATAGATGCGAAAAATGCTCCAGGCCGCCGCCGCGACGCGGGCGTGCTTGACGGCAAATTCCCAGGCGACTCTCGGATAGAAGCGCCAGACCGGCTCGACCGGCAGTTCGGGCCGCCGCTCATGGCGGTTTTTGAGCCTGACGAAACCGCCTTGCAGCGGGTGGACTTTCTCGATGGTGAGCGATTGCGCGAACCACAGGATGATCTGCGCCAGGCGGAGAATGTTGATGCCGTAAGCCCGTGCCCGCCGCAAAATCGTCTCGATATGCTCGGGCGTGTAATAGATCGTCCAGGCGTCGCGGTAGAGCTTTTCCCATTCCGCCTTGGTCATGTTGGCGTGGGGGGTGAGCGCGTGTTCGAGATCGTATTTGTTGAGGTCGGGATCGAGTGGCACGCCTTTGTTGAACAGGACCTTGTGATCCTCGGAGCCCGGCAGCGGCGTCAGAAAAAAGAATTCCAGCGCGTCGAGCGGCATTTCCTTCTTGATGATCTCGATGTCGCGCCGCGCCGATTCCGGGGTGTCGTTGGGGAAGCCCAGAATGTAGCCGGCATGGGTCCAGATGCCGGCCGCTTTCCAGGCGAGCAGCATGTTGCGGTATTCGGTGATCTTGTTCTGCCGCTTCTTGGCGGCAAGCAGATTGTCCGGATTGATGTTCTCCAGCCCGATGAAGATGCGGGTGACGCCGGCACGCTTGGCCTTGGCGACGAAATTCGGGATTTTGTGGCACAACGTGTCGACCTGGATCAGGAAGCGCACGTCCATGCCGTCTTGTTCGCGCAGTTTTATGATGCGGTCGAAGATCGGCTCCCAGTCCTTGTTGCGGGCGAAATTGTCATCGGTGATGAAGAAGCGGTCGATGCCGTGCTCGTAGTTCTTGCGCAGGATGCGCTCGACGTCGTCCGGTGAGCGCCGTCGCGATTTCCGCCCCTGCACGTTGATGATGGTGCAGAACGAGCATTGAAACGGGCAGCCGCGCCCGGCGTCGAAGGTGGTCACGTTGCCGATGGTCTTGCGCACCGAATTGCCAGGGAGAAACGGCGTCACCGCGTCTTCCAGCGCCGGCAGATCGTCGATGTAATTGTACATCGGCTTGAGCAGGCCTTTGGCGGCATCGCGCAAGACCTCGTCCATGCGCCCTTCCGCCTCGCCGGCGAACAAAGTGACGCCCATGTCGAGCGCCTGCTGCAAATCGGACATCACGGCGGGGAACATCGCCAGCATGCCGGAGACGTGGAAACCGCCGATGACGACCGGGATACCGGCCGCACGCAGCGGCTTGGCGATGTGCAACGCGCGCGGATATTGGTTCGATTGCACGCCAACCAGGCCGACAAAGCCGAAATTATTGTTGGCGCGCATATCGGCGACGATGCGGTCGACGCGCACGCGGGTATTGGTTTCGTCGATCGCCGCGATCTCGATGCCGATGTCGGGCCCGAGAATCTTGCGCTGCGCGCAATCGTGGATCAGGCCATAGACGCTGGCCAGCGAATTCGCCGGCATCGGCGAGCGGTACCAGCGGATGACATAACCGTCGTCGTCATAATGCGACGGCTTGATCAGCACGATGCGGAACCGCTTTCGTGCGGCGCGCGCCTCGGTACGTTGTTGCGGTAGCATGACACCCGCCCCATACCCGACGCGTTTGTTGTAGCGGATTTGGCACAACGACACCAGCGGCCTTCCCGCTCATGAGTTCGTGATCGCGCTCCACAAATTTGTGTGTAGCGGCGGCAAAGCTGCAGCCCATTTGTTCGCTAGGCAACATTTGTGACGGAACTCATTTGGCCCTGGAGGTAAAGATGTCGTTCAAACAATTAATTGCTCTGGCGATGTTAGGTCTCGGCATGGGCGCAGCGCTTATTGGCCAGCAAGCCACGCCCGCGGCCGCGCAGGAGGTGTCGTACCCCTGGTGCACCGAGGGAAGCGCCTTCCACTGCTACTATATGAATCGCCAACAATGCGAGGAAACCGTGGATTATCACGGCTTCTGCGTGACCAATCCCGATTATCGCCCGCAAAACGACAGCGCGCGCCGCCGCGCGGCGCCGCAGTAGACCAATCAGCCGCCCGCCGCCTCGATCACGTCGTCGAGATTGCGCAAGCCGGGCCGCGGCGTGTTGACCAGCACCGCCATATTGCCGGGCTTGTGCTTGTTGGTGCGCATCAGCTCGTGGGCGTAGGGAATCTTGTCCCACGGGAAGACATCGCTCATGCAGGGATCGACGCGGCGGTCGATGACGAATTGGTTGGCGGCGCTGGCTTGCTTGAGATGGGCGAAGTGCGAACCCTGTATGCGTTTCTGCCGCATCCAGACATAGCGCGCGTCGAAGGTGATGTTGTAGCCGGTGGTACCAGCGCAGAACACCACCATGCCGCCGCGCTTGACCACAAGGCACGACACTGGAAACGTCGCCTCGCCGGGATGCTCGAACACGATGTCGACGTCGTGCTTGCCGGTAATGTCCCAAATGGCCTTGCCGAAGCGGCGGGCTTCTTTCACCCAGGCGTCGTATTCGGGCGTGCCAACCTTCGGCATCTGGCCCCAGCATTTAAAATCGTTGCGGTTGATGACGCCCTTGGCGCCGAGATCCATGACGTATTGCACTTTCGACGGATCGGACACGATGCCGATGGCATTGGCGCCGGAAGCGGCGACAAGCTGCACGCCGAACACGCCGAGCCCGCCCGAAGCACCCCACACCAGAACGTTGTCGCCGGGCTTGAGGATGTGAGGCGCGTGGCCGAACAACATGCGATACGCCGTGGCCAAAGTGAGCGTATAGCAGGCCGATTCTTCCCAGGTCAGATGCGCGGGCTTCGGCATCAGTTGCCGCGATTGCACGCGGCAGAATTGCGCAAACGAGCCATCCGGCGTCTCGTAGCCCCAGATGCGTTGCGACGGCGACAATAGCGGATCGCCGCCATTGCATTCCTCGTCGTCGCCGTCATCCTGATTGCAATGGATGATGACTTCGTCGCCGACCTTCCAACGCCGCACTTTGGAGCCGACCGCCCAGACGATGCCGGACGCATCTGATCCGGCGATATGAAACGGATGCTTGTGGCCGTCGAGCGGCGAGATCGGCTGGCCGAGGCCGGCCCAGATGCCGTTGTAGTTGACGCCGCCGGCCATGACATAGACCAGCACTTCGTCCTCGGCGATCGGCCAGGTCGGAACCACTTCGAGCTGCATCGCCGTCTCCGGCGGTCCGTGCCGTTCCTTGCGGATGGCCCAGCCATACATTTTCGCCGGCACATGCCCGAGGGGTGGCACCTCGCCGATCTCGTAGAGATCCTTGAGCGGCGTGGCGGACGGTTTTATTTGCGCAACGGCCATGATGGGCTCCCGGTATGCACCGGCATTCGCGACGCGGCGTCGCGAGCATAGCTGCAGTCTGCCGCACCTCATGTTGCAGCGCAACAATTACTTGGGCTCGCGCATGCCGCTGACAGGCCACGGGCAAAGCCTTAAGCTTGCGACTGTGGCAACGGATAAACCGGGAGTGGGTCATGGGCATTATCATTTGGCTTATCGTCGGCGCGATTGCCGGCTGGCTGGCCGGCATGGTCGTCAAAGGCGGCGGCTTTGGCCTGATCGGCGACATCATCGTCGGCATCGTCGGCGGCATCATCGCCGGCTGGCTGCTGCCGCAGCTCGGCATTGTGATCGGCGGCGGCATTGTCGGCGACGTGATCGATTCCTTTATCGGCGCGGTGATCCTGCTGGTCATCATCAGGCTGATCAAACGCGCCTGATCGTCCGCTAACACGGCGGAAAGGAATGACGCGGTAAAGCGAGGGCGCGGGGGCATAAGGCTCTCGCGCCAACGTTTTTGCTTTGGCCGCCGCATGGACGCCGCCCCAAAAAGCCTGCCCGTTGAAATTCCGCCGAGCGCCGCAGCGCCTTTTTCGCCGACGCGCACGATCCGCCTCGTCGGGCTCACGCTTTGCCTGTGCTATCTGATCGTGCTCGGCGGGACGTTCCTCAAGGGCGACTTTCTGCTCGATGCGCAGGGCCGGCCGATCGCCAACGATTTCGTCAATGTCGCCGCGGCCGGACGGGTTGCGCTCGACGGCGAGCCCGTCGCCGCCTACGACTGGCCGATCCACAAGCAGGCCGAAGTTCGCGTCATCGGCCACGATTTTGCGAACTACTACGGGTGGCATTACCCGCCGCCGTTTTTGTTCGTCGCCGCGACGCTGGCGACGCTGCCCTTCGTCACCGCCGCGATCGTGTCATTGCTGGCGACGCTCGCCGCCTATGTCGCGGCGCTGTACGGCATTCTCGGCCGCAGCGGAATTTTTGTTGCGCTGGGCTTTCCCGCCGCGTTGTGGAACGTCACCGCCGGACAAAACGGCTTTCTCACCGCGGCGCTGATCGGCGGCACGCTCGGATTGCTGGAACGGCGGCCGGCGCTTGCCGGTGTTTGTCTCGGGCTACTCACCTACAAGCCGCAATTCGGTTTGCTGTTTCCTTTTGCGTTGATCGCGGACCGGCGCTGGACCACCATCCTCGTCGCCGCGGCGACGGCGACCGCGCTTGCCGCGCTGTCCTGGCTCGCCTTCGGCAGCGCGAGCTGGCAGGCTTTCGTGCATTGGATGCCGATCACTACCGGCATCGTGCTCGGCGAAAGCCAAGCCGACTTCGACCGGCTGCAAAGCGTATTCGCTCTGATCCGTGCCGAAGGCGGCAGCGAGACGCTGGCTTGGAGCATTCAAGTGGCGTTGAGCTTGGCGCTCGCCGTAGCGCTAGTCTTGTTCTGGCGAAGCCGCGCGCCCTTCGATCTCAAGGCCGCGGCGCTCGCCGCCGGCACGCTGATCGCCACGCCCTACGTTTATATGTACGACCTGGTCGTGCTCGCCGTCGCCGTCGTGTTTCTGCTGCGCTTCGCACTGGAACGCGGTTTTATCGCCAACGAAGTTTTCGGCCTCGCCGCCGCCGGCGCGCTTATTCTGAGCTTCCCCTACGTCAAGACGCAGGTCGGCTTGGCCGCAGTGCTGATCGTGTTGGCGCTGGTCGCGCAACGCGCATGTTGCCTCGCAGCAAAATCCGCGCCACATTAGCCGCGCCGGTGCAATGCGTGGAAGAACGATGGGCGACCAACCGCGCCGCGACAAATCTTTACGCGACAAACCTTGGATTTTCCGCACCTATGCGGGCCATTCAACGGCTGCCGCATCGAACGAGCTTTACCGCAAGAATCTGAGCAAGGGGCAGACCGGGCTTTCGGTGGCCTTCGATCTGCCGACTCAGACCGGCTACGACAGCGATCATCCTTTGGCCAAAGGCGAGGTCGGCAAGGTCGGCGTGCCGGTCTCGCATATTGGCGACATGCGCGCGCTGTTTGAGGCCATCCCGCTCGGCGAGATGAACACCTCGATGACCATCAACGCCACGGCGGCGTGGCTACTGGCGCTCTATGTCGCGCTCGCCGACGAGCAAGACGTGCCGCGCGCCAAACTGCAAGGCACCACGCAGAACGATATCATCAAAGAGTACCTGTCGCGCGGCACCTATGTGTTTCCGCCGGCGCCGTCGATGCGGCTGACCAAGGACGTGATTTTGTTCACGACCAAGGAAATGCCGAAATGGAATCCGATGAATGTCTGCTCCTATCATTTGCAGGAAGCCGGCGCGACGCCGGTGCAGGAGCTTGCTTTCGCGCTCGCCACCGCGATCGGCGTGCTTGATGCGGTGAGGGCGTCGGGGCAATGCGCGCCGGAGGAATTCGGCGACGTGGTCGGCCGCATCTCGTTCTTCGTCAACGCCGGGCTGCGCTTTGTCACCGAAATCTGCAAGCTGCGCGCCTTTACCGAACTATGGGACGAGATCACGCGCGAGCGATATGGCGTAACCGACGCCAAGCAGCGGCTGTTCCGCTATGGCGTGCAGGTCAACTCGCTCGGACTGACCGAGCAACAACCCGAAAATAACGTCGCGCGCATTCTGCTCGAAATGCTGGCGGTGACGCTGTCGAAGGATGCCCGCGCACGGGCGGTGCAATTGCCGGCCTGGAACGAGGCGCTGGGCCTGCCGCGGCCGTTCGACCAGCAATGGTCGCTGCGCATGCAGCAGATCCTTGCTTACGAGACCGATCTGCTGGAATACGGCGACGTCTTTGCCGGCTCGCCGGTCATAGCCGCCAAGGTCGCCGAACTGAAAGCCGCGGCCAAGGACGAGCTCAAGCACATCGAGGCGATGGGCGGCACCGTTAAGGCGGTCGAATCCGGCTACCTCAAGCAGCGGCTCGTCGAATCGAACTGTCGCCGCATCGAGGCGATCGAGCGCGGCGAGCAGATCGTGGTCGGCGTCAACCGCTTCACCGAAACGGAAGCCTCGCCGCTGACCGACGCCGCCGAGTCGGTCGTCACCGTATCGGCGGAAGCCGAATCCGGTCAGATCGAGCGGCTCGCGGCTTGGCGCGCCGCGCGCGACCCGAAGGCCGTTGCCGCGGCGCTCGAAGCCCTGCGCCGCGCGGCCAAAAGCGGCGCCAACATCATGCCGCCGTCGGTCGACTGCGCCAAAGCCGGCGTCACCACCGGCGAATGGGGTTTTACACTGCGCTCCGCGTTCGGCGAATACCGCGCGCCGACCGGCGTCGGCAGCGCCATGCGCAACGACGCCGAAGGGCTCGACGACATCCGCGCCGAGGTCGACCGGGTGTCGAAGAAGCTCGGCCGGCGCTTAAAATTTCTGGTCGGCAAGCCCGGCCTCGACGGCCATTCCAACGGCGCCGAACAGATCGCGGCGCGGGCGCGCGACGCCGGCATGGACGTGGTCTATGACGGCATCCGCCTGACGGCGGAGGCGATCGTCGCGGCGGCGGCGGAAAAGAACGTGCACGTGGTCGGCCTTTCGATCCTGTCCGGCTCGCACATGCCGCTCGTAAAAGACGTCGTGTCGCGCATGAAGGAAGCCGGCCTCGACGATGTGCCGGTCGTGGTCGGCGGCATCATCCCCCCGCAAGACGCCAGCGCCCTGAAGAATGCAGGCGTCGCCGAAGTCTATACGCCGAAGGATTTCGAGCTCAACCGCATCATGAGCGATCTCTGCCGGATCGTCGAAGGTTCGTCGGACGCCGCGGAATAATCATCGCGGCGCGGCCGCCGCAAGCGCGTCGCTCAATGCGCTCGGACTCAATGGTTTGCGCAAATACGCATTCATGCCGGCCGCGCGAGCCTTGGCGTCGTCGGCGTCGCGACCGGATATGCCGATGATCGGCGTTCCCGCCGCAGCGCCGGGAAGCGCGCGGATGCGCCGCGTTGCTTCCAGCCCGTCAATGCCTGGCAGCGTGACGTCCATCAGCACGACGTCGTAGCCGCGCGGCACCGCGGCAATGGCTTCCTCGCCGGAGCCGGCAAAGTCGGCGCTGTGGCCGAGCTCGGTGAGGATGGTGTTGAGGATGACCCGACCGTAGGGATTATCCTCGGCGCAGAGCACCTTGAGCCGGCACGCCGGCGTCGTGCCGTGGCGCGAACGCTCCGCCGTAGCTGTCTGGGCGGGCGCGAGCGGCAGCACCGCCGATAGAGTGAAACGCGAGCCGCGGCCCGGCGCGCTGGTGACGGTGAGATCGCCGGCCATCAGCCTTGCCAAAACCTTGACGACGGCAAGCCCCAGCCCTGAGCCGCCATAGCGGCGCGCAATCTCGGCGTTGGCTTGCGCGAACGGCCGGAACAGCCGCCGGATCTCGGCCGGCTTGAGACCTATGCCGCTGTCACTGACCACGAATGTCAGCTTGGCGCGGCCGCCCACGGCGCGGGCCGCCTTGGCCTCGAGCCGGACGGTGCCTTGCGCGGTGAATTTCACGGCATTGTCGATGAGGTTTTCCAGCGCGGCGCGCAACCGCACCGGATCGCCCATCAATAATTCCGGCATGTCGTCCGCCACCGTCACCTCTGCGCGCAGGTCCTTGGTCTCGGCGCGCGCGGCCAACGTCTGCCCCAAAGCCTCGATGAGGCGCCGCGGCCGGAAAATCTCCTGTTGCAAAATAAGCGAACCGGCGCCGCCCTTTTTGCTCGCTTTGGCGGCGTCGATGACCAGCGTGGTGAGCGAAGCGAGATGCTCGGCGCTGTCCTTGATACCTGCGGCCCAGCGCCGTTCGCGCTCGCCGAGATTGGAGCTTGCCAGCAATTCGCCAAGCGCAAGAATGCCGGTGAGTGCGGTGCGGATGTCGTGGGCGAAGACCGCCAGCACGGTTTCGCCATCGCGCCCCGGCGGCCGCCGGCGGCGGCGCGCCGCTTTTGCGGCGGACTTTTGTTTGATCCTCGATCGCGCCATAGCGCTCCCTCGCGCCCCGGCAGGCAACATGCCACGGCGACGGACCGAACAATACACGCTCCAGCGCGATCTAACGCCCCAAACCCACCATGCGCCGAATATCGCGCGGGCTTAAACCGGCGCCGCGCAATTCGCGCAGGCCCGTCGCCGCGGTCGATTTCGACAGCTTGCGGCCGTCATCGTCGAGGATGAGCTTATGGTGATGGTAGGTCGGCTCCGGCAGTCCCAGCAGCACCTGGAGCAGCCGATGGATACTGGTCGCCCA
>JBAQAB010000180.1:0-23533 GCA_049285535.1 Xanthobacteraceae bacterium | reverse complement strand
GGGTGGAAGATCAAGAGGCGCACATTGCGCCCGGTCGACGGCTCGGAGCCGTCGCGGGACATTCTGCGCGGGGCGTTTGAAACATTCGAGGGGCGCGCCTGAAGGGCGGCGGCATCCATGACGGCCATGAAAAGCGAAATCCGCGATAATATGCGGATCGATTGGGATGCCCCGATCGCCATGGACGACGGCATCGTGCTGCGTGCGGACGTGTTTCGTCCCGTCGGGGACGGCAAGTATCCGGTCGTCCTCAGTTATGGGCCTTATGCCAAGGGGCTGGCGTTTCAGGAGGCCTACAAAGGCAACTGGGCGCGGCTGATCAAATCGGCGCCAGAGGTGCTGCAGGGCTCGAGCAACAAGTATCAGAACTGGGAGCTGATCGACCCGGAGAAGTGGGTGCCGGACGGCTATGTCTGCCTGCGCGTCGATTCGCGCGGCGCCGGCCGCTCGCCAGGCTTCCTCGATGTGTGGTCGCCGCGCGAAACTCAGGATATTTACGAGTGTGTCGAATGGGCCGGCACGCAATCATGGAGCAATGGCAAAGTCGGCATCAATGGCATTTCCTATTACGCCATGAATCAGTGGACGGCCGGCGCGCTTGAGCCACCGCATCTTTCTGCCTTGTGCATCTGGGAAGGCGCGTCGGACTACTACCGCGAAGTGTGCCGGCATGGCGGCATTCTCAGCGACTTTCTCAACAGCTGGCATCCGCGCCAAGTCGGCAGCGTGCAGCACGGTCTCGGCGATCGCGGCGCCAAAAGCACGGTGACGGGCGAAACGGTTGCCGGCCCGGATACGCTCCCCGCCGCCGAGCTTGCCAGGAATTGCGCCGATCCGCCCGACGAAGCAAAGCGACGCCAGCTCTGTGACGATTATCACGCCGCGCGCACCGCTGAATTCCAGCAGATCGAGGCGCCGCTCCTCTCAGCCGCCAATTGGGGCGGCATGGGACTGCACACCCGCGGCAATTTCGAAGGCTATCTGGCCGCCGGCACCAAGCAAAAATGGCTCGAAGTGCACGGCGACACCCATTTCACGCACTTCTACAGCAACTACGGCGAAACCTTACAGAAGCGATTCTTCGGTCATTTTCTCAAAGCCGAGAATACTGGCTGGGATCGACAGCCGCGCGTTGTGCTGAACGTTCGGCATCCCGGTGAAAAATTCGTCGTGCGCAGCGAGGACGAATGGCCGCTGGCGCGCACGCGATGGACAAAATATTTTCTGCAGCCGGATGGATTGACGCTGACGCCGGACAAGCCGACAGCGGCGACCACCACACTCAGCTATGACACGACCGGAGATGGCCTGATCTTTCGCACGCCGCCACGCGACACGAGCTTCGAGATCACCGGCCCGATCGCCGCCAAATTGTGGATGTCGTCGCCGACTACCGATGCGGACCTCTTCTTAGCCTTGCGCATGTTCGATCCCGCCGGCAAAGAGGTCACCTTCGTCGGTTCCAACGATCCGCGGGTACCGATTGGGCTCGGGTGGCTGCGCGCTTCGCATCGCAAGCTCGATCCGGCGAAATCGCTGCCCTACCGGCCTTGGCACAGCCACGACGAGGAGCGGCCGCTGCAGCCCGGTGAGCCGGTCGAGCTCGACGTCGAAATTTGGCCGACCTCGATCGTGGTGCCGCCCGGCTACCGGCTGGCGCTCAATATCCGCGGCAGAGACTACGAAGTGGACGGAAACGACATTGGATTGCCGAACGCACCTTACCCGATGAAAGGCGTCGGCCCGTTCCTGCACATCGATGCCGACGACCGGCCGGACAGTATCTTCGCGACCCGTAACATACTGCACTTTGCGACCGGACGAGAACCGTACCTCTTGTTGCCGATCATTCCGGAGAGGTAAGGCGACGCATAACAAGAATGAACGGCACACGGAGGAAGTCTATGTGGGATCGTTTCGCCGCGTGCGCGGTAGCGGCGCTTGGTCTGGTCATTGCGGGGCTGCCGGCAGTGGCGCAGCAATACCCGAGCCGCACCGTCACCGTGATCGTTCCCTATCCGGCTGGCGGACCGACCGACGAGACCGCCCGTATCGTTGCGCAATCTGTTTCTGCGCAACTCAAGCAGAGCTTCGTCGTTGAGGACATTGGCGGCGGCGGCGCGATCATTGGCGCCGAGAAGGTCGCGCACGCGACGCCGGACGGTTACACGCTGCTGGTCCATAATCTGCAGATCGCCGCAAATGTTTCGCTCTATAAGTCGCTACCGTTCGACACCGTCAAAGCCTTTGCACCAGTGATGCTCATCAATCGCAATCCCCTCGTCCTGGTCGGCCGCAAAACGTTGGCGCCAAACACGCTTCAGGACCTGATCGCCCTGATGAAGCAGCAGCGGCTGAAGGCGGCGATTGCCGGCTACGGCACCACCGGCCATCTCGCCACCACGCTGTTCGCGCAGGAGGCAGGCGTTGCACTCGATCAAATTCCCTATCGCGGCGCTGCCCCGGCGCTGACCGATCTATTGGGTGGACAGATCGACCTGTTCTTCGCCACCCCGCAATCAGTCGTGCAGCAAGTTGCGACCGGAGCATTGAAGGCCTACGGCGTCACATCGAAAGAGAAGCTGGCGGAATTTCCCAATGCGGAAAGCTTTCCCGCGGTATTGGGTCCCAAACTCGATGTCGTCTATTGGCAAGCGATGTTCGCTCCGGCGGGAACGCCCGAGGCCATGATCGACACGCTCAACGGCGCGCTGCAAAAGACAGTGACTGATCCGGCGGTCGTCAAGGCCTGGGCGGCACAGGACGTGTCCGTGTTCCCCGCGGAGCAGCGTTCGCCGGCGGCAGCTGACGCGCTGCTGCGCAGCGAAATTGCGCGCTGGGGCCAGGTGATCCACGACAACAATATCCATCTCGATCAATAGCGCGATGGTAAGTGTCGTTCTGTCATGACCGCTCTCTAGCCACTTACGTCTGGGCGTAACCGCGTTGCATTCCATCTACGAAGCCGTGGGTTCGTTCTCGAACTTGAAACCGACTCTTCGCAGGCCCTCAAGAGCGGTCTTGCCATATTGGCTCTCGATCTCCTTGGCGAGCGAGGGATCGTAGGAGATCGGATCGGCCTGCACCTCGGTCTCCGGTACGATCAGCACCAGAAGCCGGCCGGTCTCGTTCGACACGTTGCGGAAGCGGCGGTTCTCACCGCGCGGCACCGAGATCATGTCGAGCGGATCGAGCACTAGCGAATGTTCGCCGCTGTCGCCCCACGCGATCTCGAAGCGGCCCGACAGGCACATGAAGTTCTCCACCGTGTTGAGATGGCGGTGCAGGCCGGGGCCGTTGCCCGGCTCGCATTCGGCGATGGTGACGATCAGGCCGCGCGGACCTTTGACCGGCGCGCCGGCGCTGCGTCCCTGGTAATCCGCGGGCGCCATCACCGGATAGACCTTGCGCGCCGTGATCTTCTCCATGGCGCCGGGCGGAATACCTTGCGCTGCCAAATTCTGGCTCTGGTAGGTCTGCAGCTTGCCAAACCGGGCGACGCGGCCTTCCATCTGTACGGGATTGAGCGTTTTCGTTGCCATTGCGGTCCTCCCTTGCGAACCAACATTATTTGCTTCGCATGGCCGCTTGTCGAGGCGGTCAGGCCGAACAGCGTCGAGGCAATGTCAGCGCCGAACTCGTGGCGGACGTCGCGCGAGTTGGAGCCGCCGCTGCACTCACATATTGCCGTGGCCGCGTTTGATGGTCTGGCGGATCACTGGCGCCGTGACCTGATCCGAGATCTGGATGTTCCAGATTTCGCTATCGCCCTGCGCGGCGAAGTCGGCGAACAGTTTCGGGATGACCGACACATCGCGTATCTCGTGGCCACGCAGGCCGAAGCCGCGCGCGATGTTGTCGAGCGCGGGCCGGCCGAACACCGCCAAGCTGTCGTCGATGCCGTCGGCGCGCAGCTTATGAAACTCCGAGCCGTAGCCGCCGTCGTTCATCGCGCAGATCAGGATGCGAAATCCGCACCGCTTGAGCGTCTCGAGTTCCTGGATGTGGAACAACAGCCCGCCGTCGCCTTCGAACAGGACGACCTTGCCGTTACGGCCTTGCCGGCGCGCCGCCGCGACGCCGAGCGCATACGACAGGCCGTTGCCGACCGCGCCAAATTCACGGACCGTCGTGTACCGATTAGCTGGCCGGCCACGCATCTGGGTGTTGAAATAGGCCTGGTGGCCGCCGCCGACAACGCAGTCCCAATCCTTCGGAACGACCGCGTCGATGGCCCGGATCACCTCGCGTGGATCCAGCACCCCGGGCTCGATGTCGAATGGCATCGAGTCCGCCGGCTCGGTCGCGATGCGATGCGCAAGCTCTTTCGAGCGTATGGCCGCCGCCGTCGGCTTGCCGACGCCAAGCTTTTTGTCGAGCCCGGCAAGGATGGTCTCGACGCCGGCGAGTGCGTCCGATCTGACGTAGATATCGGCGGCCTTCTGTCCATCGCGCAGGCCGCGCGGGGCATCGTCCAGCTGGATCTTGCAGGCCTTGCCCCAATAGTGCCCACCGCCGACGTAGTAGGACAGGCTGGTGCCGACCGCGAGCACGACGTCCGCGGACTCGTACATCTCTCTGCCCAACGACGTGAAATAGCTGCCGGTGGTGCCGAGCCCGAACGGATGGTCGTGGAAAAGTCCGCGCGCGGGCAGCGTGTTGGAGAGTAACGCCCCGCAGCGATCGGCGAGCTTGATCACCGCATCTCGTGCGCCGGACCACAGCACTCCGCGGCCGCCGAGGATGATCGGCCGCTTTGCCGCCGCCAGCCGTTCGACGGCCTCGGCTATGAGCTCGGGATCGGGCTGCATGCGCCCGACCTTGGGCTGGTACATTGCCGAGGTCTCGTAGGGCTGGTTGGCCATGTATTCGACCTTCTGCAGGTCGTAGGGAATGCCTAAGACCACCGGACACCGCTCGTACTTGGCGATGTGGAAGGCCTGGCGAACGTAGTCCATCATGCGCGGCACGCTGTGCGCGGCGACGTAATGCGCCCCGGTCGCCGTGACCAGCGGCGCCTGGTCGATGTACTGGTTGTAGAACTTGGCGTTGATGGGCGACTCGCCGGCGAACACCACCATCGGCAGGCGGGCGCGAACCGCGGCGGGCAGGGCCGTCATCAACTGGGTCACGCCAGGGCCGCAGGTGACCGAGGCAACGGCGACCTTGCCGGTCGCTATGTTGTAGGCTGTCGCCGCCGCGACGGTAACGTGCTCGTGCCTGACGTGGACGGTATGCACGCCCGGCAGTTTGGCAAAGGCGGTGGACCAATGCATGTTGCCGTCGCCCATCAGGACGAACTGCGTGTCTACTCCCTCCGCAAGGAACGCCTCTGCGAGCGCTTCGTAGAGTTTGGGCATGGGCGCGGTGCTTTCTGGATTGTGAGATGATGCCGGTAATTGGCTTTTTAGCACGCGGTGCGAATCCCGCCAGCGTCGTTCCAGGCGCCGTCAGGGGCCGTAAGCCGGCCCTGGCGTTCCGACGAGAATATCGCTGTTTGCGACTATGCGAGCACGCTCCCCGCTCAGAGAGCGACGCTCCGCATCATCCAGGTATGCGTTGTAGAGCTCCCGGCTGGGAAACCTGAGCACGTGAATCTCGAAAGGCTGGTCCGACCCGTCGTCCGGCGCCTTTGACGTCCGGATGGCACATTCAATGACGCCGCCGTAGCGCGCCATGATGCGCGCCACTTTGCTCTCGTAGACCTCAAATTCCGTCTCGCGACCCTTGTGGATCCAGAGTCTGACGAGAATATAGAGGAGTGGGGTCGCCATTGTTCGTCTCGAGCACTTGTTGCGTACGCGCCCGCGCGGCAATCAAACAGCTCACTGCGCTTTGGCGTGCAGTTCTTCGGCGGCGGCTTTGAGGTCATAGGTCGGATAGAACTCGGTGCGAAAGCCGCCCCATGCGGTCTGCTCGATGGCGCGGTTGACTTCGCGGAGGCGCTCCGCTGGAACGCGCAATGTCACGACCTGGCCTATTCCCATCATCACGTACCAGGTCACGACTTCGATGCCGGGCGGTGGAAACGCCTTGTAGAAACCTTACTGCCGCAGTTGGGCATTGATTGTCTCAAGCGGCTTCGACTGATCGTGCTTGAGGAAAATGGTGAGTAAGAATGTACCGCTCGGCTCGCTCATAAGAACTCTCCGGTTGCTTCACTACACTTTGTCATAACAAGCTTGGTCGTTTCTCCAGCCCCTTCAACGCCGCCACAGAAAATCTAGGACGATGTCGTTGAACCGGCCCGGCTGCTCCCAGGCCATGGCGTGGCCGGCATCGTGAATCACGGCCCATTCGTGGTTTTTCAAGCGCGCGGCCCAAATGCGCATCAAGGCCGGCGGCGCGAGCAGATCGGCGTCGGCGGCGATAACGAGCGTCGGGGTCGGAATGGTCGAGATTTTCGCCAATGTATTCGGGGTGCGCAGCGGCGGCTGGAAAGCCACGCCGGGCTGGCGTGCATGCTCGTCGATCTCGATCCAGCGCTTGGTGCCTTCCGGGTTGGCGCCGCGATAGGACGCACCAAGCTCGCGATAGTGCGCCGACTGCTTCCTGATATCGGGGATGGCGATCCGTTCGATGAACTCCGCAATTTCCTTATCCGCGACCGCCCCAGTGCTGGCGCCGACGACAAGGCTGCGCAATCGCTCCGGCCGCCAGGCCGCGTAATCCAAGGCGGCGAAACCGCCGCCGGCGACGCCGATCAGATGAAACTTGTCGAGCGCAAGATGACCGACGAGCGCGTCGAGATCGCCGGCGATGCTGCCGGGCTGCGGGCCGGACTCCGGATCGGGCACGCTATTGCCCCAACCGCGCCGATCGAAGGCGACGACGCGGTATCCGGCCCGCGAAAATCCGACGATTTGCTCCTCCCAAACCGCGCAGGTGCCGGTGTTGGGATGGAGTAAGGCGATCGGCACCCCGGATCCGCCGCTGTCGACAAACCACAGCTTCACGCCGGGCAAATGCGCGTGCGCACCGCGAAGAGAAGAGAGCTGGCTGTTTTGCATTGCTATTAGCGGTGCGGCGGATTGGCGGCTGGCGGCTTTTCTTGCGGCGTCGCTACGGAATTCAATTGCGGGCCGAGCGCTTCGGGACTGACCGGCGTGAATGCTGTGGAATTGCCGGTCTTGCCGCTATAAGTTTCGAGCCCCTCCTTGGTCGACACGACGTCGCCGGGCCGCAGCGTTGGATCGGTCTTCGCGTCGAGCGGCACAAGCCCGAATGCGTCTCGACCGTTGCAGGTGCAATTGGCGAACAGTTGCTTGCGATACAGAAAGGCGGTCTTGAGATCGGTATAATGCGTCCCGTCGCTCGCCTTGGCGCCGTCGATCTCGGCGCCGAAAAACACCTTGGTCTGACTGCTCGGGCAGATGGCGCGGCAGGTCTCGACCGGCGTCGTTGAGCCCATCTGCTCCAACGGAAAGTGCTGGCCGTCGCAGAGTCTTACACAGAAGGCAACCGTGTGCCCGGTCGAACCGGCGCCTTCATTGACGCGCTCCGGTCCGAGCGGTGCCGGCGCCACGCGCCCGATTCCTGGTGCCGGCGGCGGAAGTTCCGGATTCTGCGGCGGCGGCGATTGCTGCTGTGACCCGCCAAAGAGAAAGTCGAAAAAGCCCTGGGCGCGCGCCACGCCGCTTACCGTCAGACCAACGGTTCCAATCAGCGCGGCGAGAAGAAGTGCTACGCGCCGGTTCAATGCTTTGTTGCGACGCTTGACCGCCACCGCACCACCTTACCGCCAGCCGCGACTGCGCGGACGAACCCTGCTCGGCTCAGTATTGGGACTTACCGGCCGCGCCGCAAGGCGGCCTGAGCTACCCCGCCGCCGGCAGGCGATCGATCTCGGCTGCACCCGCCTTGATTCGCGGGATGAGCTCGCGGCCGAATTCGACAGTGTCGTTGAGTGGATCGAAGCCGCGGATCAGAAACGAGCCGACGCCGAGCCGGTAATAGCGCAGGATGGCTTCCGCGACCTGCTCGGGGGTGCCGACCAGGCACGAGGTGTTGCCGAGCGCGCCGGTCGCGCGCGCGATCGGCATCCATAGCCGCTCGTCATGCACGTCGCTTTCCAGCGCAAAGCTCATCAGCCGGCGTCCGGCATTGTCGACGGGCCCGGTCATCGCCTCCTGCCGGCTCCAGCCTTTCTTGCCGCCTTCGCCGGTCATCGCCGCCAGGATTTTATTGGCTTTGTCCCAGGCCGCACCTTCGCTCGCCGCGATGATGGGGCGGACCGAGACGTTGAATCCCGGCGTCCGTCCGAACGCCGCGGCGCGGGCGCGAAATTCTCGCATGCGCTCGCGCGTCGAAGCGAGCGGCTCGGCATAGATCGCGTAAACGTCGCAAAGCCGGGCGCCCATTTCCAGCGCGCCATCGGAGGCACCTCCGAAAAACAAAGGCGGATGCGGCCTCTGCAGCGGGTGCACATCCGAATGCGCGCCCTTGACGCGATAGAACTCGCCCGCGAAATCGAATGGCTTGTCGTTCGCCCAAGCAAGCTTCATCAATTGGAGATATTCCGCGGCGCGGCGGTAGCGCTCCGCTTTCGGGGTGAAATCGCCGTCACCTTGCTGTTCGTCGTCGGTCTTGCCGGTGATGATGTGCACGGCAAGCCGGCCGCCAGTGAGATGATCGAAGGTGGCGATCTTGCGCGCCATCAAGGTCGGCGCCACGAAGCCCGGGCGGTGCGCGATAAGATAGCCGAGCCGTTTGGTCTGTTCGGCGGCGTGCAGCGCCACCAAAAAGCCCTCCGCGGAAGACGACGAATAACCGACCAGCACCAGATCGAATCCGGACGCTTCGTGGGCGCGTGCGGCTTCGGTCACGTAATTCGGCGACAGGCCGCCTTCGATGACGTGCAAAGTGGCGTCGCTCGAAGGCGGCGTGACGCCGATCATACCGATGATGCGGATGGACATGTGCTCTCGGTCAACCCGTTAGCGTGAGACGACACAATAGCAGGACGAGGTTCTACGGTCGTGGACTAAAATCCTGGTTCGGGAACGCCGACGCGTCGGGGACCTTGATAACCACGAACGGATGGTCGACTGCCTGGTGGCAAGCGTTGCAGCCTTGGGTGAGCTGATCGTAGGCCACGGCGAATTTTTTTGGATCCTGTTGTTTGATGGCGGCTTCGACGGCATTCAGCGGCTGGCCTATCGCCGCGTCAACCAGCTCGGCCACCGGCAACCCGGCAAACCGCGGCTGCGCCTTTTTGATGCCGGCGAAAACTTGACGGATTTCCACCAGCGCATAAGTCGCCAGCGGCCAGTTTTCAGCGCGGCCGGCCAGGCCAAGCTTGGCATGGCGCGGCTGCACGAGGGTGTTCATCATGTCGCCCATCGATAGCGCATATGGCACGGGCGCAGCATCCGCCGCATTCGGCGATGGCGCTGTCGGCTGTTGCGCCATAACAATGGTTCGGCTGGCAATGAGCAAAACGATCGCAAGCGCCGAAACGAGCACGGAACTCTTGTTCATGGATCGCTCTCCCTAACTTTCACAGCGCGTAATGCCAAAGACCTAATCTAACGGCTCGAGCCGAAAAATCTCCGCGCCGTGATTATTGCCGGCCCAGAACGTGACCGGATCGGTCGAATTGTCGACGAAGACGCGCCGGATATTGGCCGGCCGCGGCAACAGATATTCGACAGAGCGGCCGCTTTGCGGATCGAAGCGGAGCACGCGATCGCTCGCCATGCCGGCGCTCCATAATTCGCCGTGCTTGTCGCAGAACACGTCGTATGGATAGGTGTAAGGCGTCGGCACGTTCCACTCCTTGAACGTTTCCGTCTTGGTGTCGAACATTGCCAGTTTGTTGGCGGCAAACTCGGCGAACCACAACCGACCTTGCTCGTCGAGCATGGTCCGGCGCGGCCGTGAGTTCGGTGTCGGAGTCGGAAATATCGTGGCGTAGCCGGTCGCGGCATCGACGCGGCCGATATCCTCGTCGCCGAAATCCATGAAATAGAGATTGTTCTTGGCGTCCGCCGCCATGCCATAGGGCGCGTGACCTTGCGGTAGAAACTCGAAGGGATCGATGCGCTGGTATTTGCCGGTCTTCAGATCGAGCCGCATGATCGCATGCCGCGCAACATCGTTGGTCCAGACCTTGCCGTCGACGTCATCGTGGCGCGGCATCACCATCGACTGCTGCATGGCGTCGTCATTGGCCGCCCCGTCGACCGGGAAAACCTGAAAGGTCCTATTCTTCATATCGAAACGGGCGAGGCCGGCCTGAAACATCATGGCGAGCCACAGATTGCCGTCGGCGTCCGGTTCGAGGTCGAGCGAGCCGGTTGGAAAGCCCGGCTTTAGCACCGGAATGGGGTATTCCTTGAGCGCGTCGGTCTTCGGATCGAGCTCGCCGAGGAAATTTTCGACGAAATCCGAATACCAGACATGGCCGTCGCGGTCGGTGCGAACGTCATGCGGCGCGATCGTCTGGCGCGGCAAATCGTATTCGGTGATGACGACATGGGTGGCGCGGCCTTTGGGCCGCGGCAACGTTTTCAATTCGTAATTCCAGACCGGGCCGTTGCTCAGATTTATCGTCGCCAGATAGGCGGCAAGCTTGGCGACAACGGCGGTATTAATTTTGACCGGCGCGATGCGCATCTGCACCCGGGCTTGGATCGTATTGTTGGCGTAGCCCGCCATGCGCTCCAGTACGGGCATGAACTGTTCGGCATTGAATGTCGAACGGACGATTCGCTGCAGCGTGTGGCAGCTCATGCACTCCATCAGCGGCCGCTTCTGTTCGGCCGTGCCGGGCATGCTCATGAGCCACTCGGTGTTGGTGAGCTGGGCGGGAAGATCGGCGGTCTTGGTGAGGTTGATCGCAATATCGGCCGGCGCAGGGCCAAGTTCGACGGTCTTTGGGCCGGCGAGATCGTAACCCGTGGCGCGTATGCGCAGCGTGTAATGCCCGGGCGACAATCGACCGTCCGGAAACTGGAAGCGGCCCTGCGCATCACTGACAACCGTAACCGTGATCGGCGAGCCCGCTTTTTGCGCGCTAACCAGAACGCCTTCCACTGCGCCTTCGGCGGCGGAGCTAACGGTGCCCGTCAGCGTTTGCGCAAGGGAAGTCTCTGCCTGGATACCGGCGAACAGCAACGCGACTGCGGCGACAACGCAACGCGCCCGCGTCATAGCCTATTCTTCATGGGCTAGTCTTTCTGCAGGACACAATCGACTTCAATCGGGTCCGTCATGTCGCCGGGCGCATTCGGACGACGCACGACATCGGCTTGCTTGTAGCCATCCTTGGCACAGGAAATTGCGATATCGTCAGGATTAATACTCTTGGCGAAGCCCGCGACTTTGTACACGCCGATGCTGTTGCTGGTGGTGACGACCGCGCCACCGCTTTTGACGGTAGCCGTCACCCTGGCATCGCCTACCGCCGCACCATCGGCATCGCGCACAAAGCCGAAAAACGGCGGTCCGTCATTGGCGCTGGTGTTGGTATCGTCGCCGAAGGTCATCTGCCCGCCGGCACGCGACGCCGCCAGGCCCGCAAGGGTCAAGGCGACCAGCAAAATCGGGCGCCGCCACATGGTTCCTCCCTGCCTTCGTTCGCGCCGTCTGCGCGGCGCTTGCTCCGACCGCGGCACTGCCGCGGATTGTGGTTTATCGCCCAGATCGGAGTTCAATCTAGCGCGCAGGCGAGCGTCGGACAAACTCCAGCGATTGCCCATCGCGGCTTAGTCATGGCGATTGAGTCATGGCGGTGAGGAACGGCGTTCAGACGTAAACGCTCTTCATCTGCCCTTCGGGATAGCGCAAGCCGGCGACGGCGCCGACCGGTATCGCTGCGGACATCTGCGCCAGATCGTCGTCGCTCAGCTTGACCGACAGCGCGCCGATATTCTCGATGAGCCGGTCTTTGTGCTTGGTGCCCGGAATCGGCACGATGTCTTCGCCCTGGGCGAGCAACCACGCCAGCGCGAGCTGGCCGGGCCTGCAGTTTTTCTTGCGCGACAGTTCCGCGATCTTCTCCACCAGGCCGAGATTATGGCCGATATTTTCCGCGGCAAAGCGGGGATGCCGTTTGCGCGCATCATTGTCGGCGAGCGTCTTCGGATCTTCGACAGCCCCGGTGAGGAGCCCGCGTCCCAGCGGTGAATAGGCGACGAAAGCGATGCCGAGTTGCCGCGTCGTTTGCAGCGTCTCTTCGCCCTCGGCACGATAGAGCAATGAATATTCGTTCTGCACTGCCGCGATCTTGTGCACCGCATGGCCGCGGCGAATGGTTTGCGGGCTCGCCTCGCTGAGGCCCAGGGCGCGGACCTTGCCCTGCTCAACGAGCTTCGCCATCGCACCCACCGTATCCTCGGTCGGCACTGTCGGATCGATGCGGTGCTGGTAATAGAGATCGATCACGTCGACGCCGAGACGCTTGAGGCTCGCTTCGCAGGAGCTAATGACGAATTCGGGCCGGCCATCGGCGACCTTGCCACCGCGGCCGCCGAGATTGCCGAACTTAGTCGCCAACACCACCTCATTGCGGCGTCCCTTGATGGCCTTGCCGACGAGCTCCTCGTTGTGGCCAGCGCCATAGGCGTCCGACGTGTCGAGCATGGTAATGCCGCGATCAAGCGCCTCGCGAATGACCACAATCGCTTGATCGTCATTGCTTGCGCCATAAACGCCGGAGAGCGACATGCAGCCGAGCCCAATGGCCGACGTCTCGATACCGGACGAACCGAGCTTACGCGTGGGAAGTTTGGTCATGACGTACTCTCCTGCTGACTGCGTTTCCTGTCCCTGATGACATTTAACCGTATCTGGCCGAGCCGGACTATGCCCGGCCGACTGCCTTGGCGATGACGCCCGCCACATCGGCCAGCGCGCCTTGTCCGGTCCAGGCGATATAACGGTCGGGCCGGATCAGCATCAGCTTCGCCTCGTAAGCCGCGCGCCCGTCTTGATAGCTGTCGCACACGATTTTGAGCGGAACGCCGAGGCTGCGCGCCGCTTTTTCAAAAGCCGCGACGGTCTGATCCTCGCCGTCGAAGGCGAGCAGAGTGAAATCCGGTCCCAACTCCTCGAACACGTTGCGGCCGGATGAAAGCGGCTGCGGCGGGAGATGATGACCCGCACGCGCCTTGAAGGTGTGCGAGCCGCGCGCGCTGCTGGCGCCACCTAGCGGCCCGAGGACGATCGGCGAACCCTCGTAGTGCGGCTCGTAGGTAAGCACGCGCGGCGCCGCGGCGCCCTCGTGGTCACGCCACGCTTTCTCGAATTCCACACGGTCACGATCGGGATCGTAGCGATCGAGGAAGATCCGGTCGCGCTGGATACCCGCTCCGATAAAGTCGCGGCCGGTCTCCATGAAAATCGGCTGACGCTCGGTGGTGTAGCTTTGCAACAGAGCGTCATCGCCCCAGCCCCGCAGCTTGGCCGCCAACTTCCAGCCAAGATTGGCGACGTCATCCAGGCCGTTGTTGAGTCCGTAACCGCCGTAGGGCGGGTGCGAATGCGCGGCGTCTCCGGCAATGAACGCGCGTCCCACCTGATAGCGATCGGCGACGGCGATACGCAAATCCCAAAATCCCACATAGTCGAAATCGCAGACGAAGGAGAAGCCCGCGGCTTTGTGCAATAGCGCGAGGAAATCGTAATTGTCCTGCGTGGTATCGGCCGGCACCGGCGAATGGAAGAACCAGCTCTCGCCGACGTCGACGCGGCCAAAGAACTGCCAGTAGCCTCGCAGATCTGGATTCAACACGCGATAGGTCGAGCGCGGCGGAAAACGTTTGAGTTTCTCGTGCAGGTCGCGCGAACGGAACAACGCCAACACCATGAGCTGGTCGAAATCCGAACCGCTCCGTTCGATGCCGAGTTGCCGCCGCACAATGGAATGGCCGCCGTCGCAACCGACCACGTAATCGGCTTCGATGACTTCACGCGCGTTGCCACCTTGTTCGACGGCGGTCACGCGAACGCCGCGCTCGTCCTGTTCGATCTTTTCGGCGGCCCAGCCGAAGCGGGTCGTCACCGCGCCAAGCTCTGCCAATCGTTGGCGCAGCACATCTTCGACGAGATATTGAGGCAGTCTTTCGTTCTTTTCGAAATAATAGGAATTGACGATCTCACGCAGCGGCGGCGCGTACCAGTATTCGTTGCTGAGGTCACGATAGGCGACGATGCCGCTCATCGGAAAGTCCGGCGGCAGAATGCGCACGGCACGCACCTGATCGGCAACCCCCCACGCATGGAAATGCTCCATCGAACGCTGCGTCAGGTTCTGGCCCTTGGGAATGCGCTGCGGTTCCCTGCGGCGCTCCACCAGCGCGCACGAAATTCCGCGCTGGCCGAGTTCGACCGCGAGCGCGACGCCGACAGGTCCTCCGCCGACGATGACGACCTGATACCGTTTGTTCATTCCACGATCTGTGATTTTCTTTGAATTGCGGGCTCCGATCCGTCACTGCCGCAGCAGTAGGACCGGATTGGCCGTTTCCGGCACGCGTTGCCAAGTCTTGGCGTCGTTTTGCTCGAATTGCCAGTTTCGTCCATGCGCCGAGTATAGGACCAGAGCGCCCTCGTCCACGCGCCAAGCGCTCGGCGCAAAGGTCATGACGAAAGCATCGCAGCCCGGCTTGACCGTAAGCGCCAGGGCGTCGCCTGCCGAATTGTTGGTCAGCGTCAGCACGCAGATCGGCTTGCCGGCGCCGCGGGCAACTGCCCAATCCCCGATCATGTCGGCTGCCGTGAGCGTGGGCGCCGCAGCGGCGGTCTGCAAAATGTAGCGGCCCTCTTCGGGCGTAAACCCGTCATACATGCCGCCCTCAACCTCGCTGAGCTCCACCACCTCTTTGCCATCGGCATCGAGCAGGCGCAAATCGCCGTAATTGTCCAACGACCAGCCAACGATATTGGCGGTCGAGGGAAACAAATTCGGACAATTTTTGTCGACGTCAAGCTTATAGCCGCCTGTCGCCGCGTCGGTGCGAAACGTGAAGTGGCAAATCCGGTCATGATCGGCGTTGGAGAATTCCCAGGTGCCGATCATGGTATTGGCCGCATCGCTCAAGCCGTTTTGCGCGGGCGCAGCTTGGGCCGGCGCGGATTGCGGGGGGCCGTCGTTCGGCCCACTGCTTTGCGCATCTTGCGCATAACCGGCGCCGCCGCAAAGGCCCGCGGCGATAGCTCCGGCAATGATCACGCCACAACTCTTCATGCCCAACTGCTTTCACTCGTCCTAACAGCGGCGCGCCCGCCATGGGCCATCATCGCGTTCTCAATCGCCCCACGACGTGAACGGCGTTTTCGGCACCGGCGTCAACGGCGGTTTGCCGGCCGCCCAGGCCGCAATGTTATCGACGATGAGCTGATCCATCTTGTCGCGCGTATGCACTGACGCCGAACCGAGATGGGGGAACAGCACCACATGATCCATGCCCATGAGCTCCGCCGGCACTTCCGGTTCCTTGACATAGACATCAAGGCCGGCCGCCATGATCCGCTTATCCTTGAGCGCCCGGATCAAGGCCGGCTCGTCCACCACCGAACCGCGCGCCATGTTGATCAGGATGCCGCTCGGCCCCAGTGCGTCCAGAACCTCGGCATTGATCATACTCGCCGTCGCCGCGCCCCCCGGCACGATGACCAACAGCGTATCGACGTCGCGCGCCATGTCGATGAGCTTCGGATAGTGCCGATAGGCGAGCTCCGGCCGGGGGCGCCGCGTGTGATAGACGACCGGCACGCCGAAAGCGTCGAGCCGCCGCGCGATCGCTTGTCCGATTGCGCCCATGCCGACAAGACCGACGGTACGGTTGCGCAGCGTTGCTTTGCTGAGCGGATAGCCTTTCTGCGCCCATTTTCCGGCGCGGACATAACGCTCGGCCTGCGGAAACTCGCGCACCGTACACAGCAGCAGACCGAGCGCGGTGTCGGCGACTTCCTCGGTGAGCACGTCGGGCGTGTTGGTGACGATGATGCCGTGCGCGGCGGCATATTTGATGTCGACATGGTCATAACCGACGCCGAAGCTCGACACGATTTGCAGTTTGGGAAAGCGCGCCATGAAGGCGCCTGGGATTTGTTCGGTGGTGGCGCTGCAGGCGATCGCCCGGACACTGGCGTGCGCGGCGAAAAAGGCTTCCCGATCCTTCGCCTCCTCAGCCTTACGCACCGTGCACACGGCTTCGAGCCCCCTCACCACCAGAGGCTTGAGCGGACCTATCAGCACGATCTCGGGCTTAGTCGCGGCCATCCTTCATCCTCACACCAGCATGCTCACCGGCATTTCGAGAAGGGTTTTAACCGCGGCCAGAAGCTCGGCGCCAAGCGCGCCATCGACCACGCGATGATCGCAGCCCAGCGTCACGCTGAGCATGCTGACGAAACCGACGCCGCCGTCGGGCTTCTCTACCGCTTGGCGCCGCGCCGCGCCGACCGCCAGGATGGTCGCGTGAGGCGGATTGATGATGGCGGTGAACTCGCGCACCTGATGCATGCCGAGATTGGAGATCGCGGACGCGCCACCCTGATATTTGGCGGGTTTCAGCTTTTTGTCGCGGGCGCGGGTCGCAAGATCTTTCATCTCCGCCGAGATTGCACTCAGTGACTTCGTCTCGGCATCGCGGATAATCGGTGTGATCAAGCCGCCATCGAGTGCGACGGCGATGCCGATATCCGAGTGCCTGAACCGCAGGATGCGATCGCCGGCCCAGACCGCGTTGGCCGCCGGCACCCGCTGCAAGGCGAGCGCCAGCGCGCGGATGACGAAATCATTAACGGAAAGCTTGAACAGCGGCTTCCCGTCCTTGTCCTTGGCCGCCGCCGCGTTGGCTTCTTCGCGCAGTGCGATGAGCCGGTCGATTTCGATGTCGGCGGTGAGATAAAAGTGCGGAACGGTTGCGGCCTGCGTCAGCCGCGTTGCGATGGTGCGGCGCATACCGTCGAGCGGCACTTCGTCATAGCTACCGGGCGCGTAAAGCGCCTTGATCTCGGCGGCGCCAGGTCCCTCAGCCAGCGCGCGCGATGGTCGCGGCGCCTCCGTGACGTCGCTCGCTACGATGCGGCCATGCGGCCCGGAGCCGCGCAGGTGCGACAAATCGATACCGGACTCGCCGGCAAGTCGCCGCGCCAGCGGCGTGACGGCGACACCGCCGGACAAGCGCGCCGGTCCGTAATTCCGATCCGGCGTACGCACTTCGAAGAACGGGTCGAGCTTGATCGGGCGCGATTCTTGTCGCGTTTGCGGCTGCGCGGATGGGACCGGCATTGCCGACGCCGCTGGAGCTGCCGGCGGTACGGGCGCCACACGCGGCGCAGCCGCGGCCGGCGCACTTGCCGTAGCCCCCGATCCGTCCGAGATCACGCCGACCACCGCACCGACCGGAGCGACTTCGCCTGCTACGACGCGGATCTCGGCAAGCACGCCGGTCGTGGTCGACGGCACCTCCATCGACACCTTGTCGGTCTCGATTTCGAACAGATTATCGCCCGGCCTGACCGCGGCGCCAGCCGACACGAACCACTTGGTGATCTTGCCTTCGGCGACCGTTTCGCCGAGTTGCGGCATCAGGAGATCCATAATCGGCGCCGCCTCACTTGATCCGTTCCCATATGACTTCCCGTGTCGTGCCGACAGGACGCAGAATGAGCCGGTCGCCGACAAATCCGTAGCCGCGCACCACGTCGCCTACGTCACCGGGCTGCACGCTGCCCTGGCGATGATGGGTGACCGTTTGCGCGCGCTCATCGACCGAATAGGTGCCGAAATAGGCGATATGATCGGCCAACGCCGCTATCGCCTCTTCACCGGTCGGCTCCTTCCCGGTCCGCCGCACGTTGCGATCGGGCGCGACGTGACAGGCCATATGATCGTGAACATCGTAAATAATGATGCCTTTGGGGCTCGCGCCTCGCTCTCCTTGCGACTTGCCGTCGAGCGTCGAGCCGACATAGCGCCATGAACCGATCAGGCGTTGGGCTGCCGATTGAAACTGTTCACTCACCGCGTCACCGAATAATTTGCTTTGCCGGGATCTCAGCCGCTCCCGCGGCTGCGATACTCTATTTGATGCGTTCCCAAGTGACTTCCATCGTTGAGTTCGGTGGCCGCAGCACCAGGCGATCGCCGGCGAACTCATAACGGCGCACCAGATCGTCTTTGTCGCCGGGTTGCAGACTGTCGAGACGATGATGCGTCACGGTCCCGGCATTTTCGTCAATGGTGTAAGTGCCGAAATAGGCGATGTAATCCTTGACCGCGGTCTTGGCCTCTTCCGGCGTCATCTCCGCACCGGCCCGTTTGCGCTCGACGTCGGGCGCGATCTGTACCGCCATCTCACCATGTGGGCCGTAATAGATCATGCCCTTCGGATCGGCACCGCGATCCCAGTTGCCGCCATGAATCCGCGTGCCGACATAGCGCCAGGCGCCGAGCAAGTTTTTGGTGACTTCGTCCTTTGTCATGGTCTGTCGTGGTTCGCTTCACCACGTCACCGAAACGTATTGCGTCTCCAAAAATTCCATCAACCCTTCATGCGCGCCCTCACGCCCAAGGCCGGATTGCTTGACGCCGCCGAACGGCGCCGCCGGATCGGAGACAAGGCCACGGTTGAGACCGATCATGCCAAATTCGAGCTTCTCGGAGACCCGCATGCCGCGGCTTAGATCCTTGGTGTAGAGATAAGCGACGAGACCATATTCGGTGTCGTTGGCGCGCTTGATCACCTCGTCTTCCGATTTGAAGGTCTGAATCGAAGCGACGGGGCCGAAAATTTCCTCGTTCAGCATCTTGGCGTCATCGGCGACGTTATCGAGCACGGTCGCCGGATAGAAAAAGCCCGGGCCGCCGGACGCTTTGCCGCCGGTCAGCACCTTGGCGCCTTTTTTTACAGCGTCGTCGACCAGTTCGATGACCTTGTCGAGGCCGTCTTTGTTGACCAGCGGGCCGAGCGCGACGCCGTCATCGAGGCCGTTGCCCATTTTCAGGCCGGCCATCTTCGCGGTGAGCTTCTTGGTGAACTCGTCGTGGACCTTCTCGTGCACATAAAAGCGGTTGGCTGCAGTGCAGGCCTCACCCATGTTGCGCATTTTCGCAATCATCGCGCCGTCGATCGCCGCATCGACGTCGGCGTCGTCGAAGACGATGAACGGCGCATTGCCGCCGAGCTCCATCGCCGGCCTGACGATATTGTCGGCGGCTTCGTGCAACAGCTTGCGGCCGACTTCGGTCGAGCCGGTAAACGACACCACACGCACGCGCGGATCGTGCAGCATCGCGCTGACAACCTTACCCGACGAGCGCGATGGAATCACGTTGACCACACCGGCCGGCACGCCGGCCTCTTCCAGGATCGGCATCAAAGCGAGCATGGTGAGCGGCGTGTCGGAAGCGGGCTTGAGCACGACCGGACAACCGGCGGCGAGCGCCGGACCGATCTTGCGTGTCGCCATCGCTGCGGGGAAATTCCATGGCGTCACCAACACGGCGAGGCCCGCCGGCTTGTGTTGGACGACGATGTGCGCGCCGGAACTGGGCGCGATCGAATTCTGGCCGACATTGCGCACCGCTTCCTCGGCGTACCAGCGGAAAAATTCCGCGGCATAGGCGACCTCGCCGCGCGAGTCGGACAGTGCCTTGCCGTTCTCGATGGTGATCAGCTTCGCCAGCCGTTCGGCATCGCGCATGATGAGTTCGTAGGACTTGCGTAAAATCTCGCCGCGTTCGCGGGGCTTTTTGGCAGCCCAGCCGGGGAAAGCCACCTGCGCCGCGTCGAGCGCCGCCTTGGCGTCGTCGACCGTCGCGCTGGCGACCGAAGCGACCTTGTTCTCGGTCGCCGGATCGATCACGTCGAACCGGCCGCCGTCGGAAGATTTGCGCCATTGACCGCCGATCCACAGATCGGTCGGAACATTCGCGAGCAGATTGTCATACATAGCCATGGTGCTAACCCTGCTGATCCTATGCGCCGGGCGGCGTTATTTTCCGCTCTTCAGCTCGACAAGAATGTTGCGATAGGGCTCGTCGGTGAGATTGCGCAACTCGTGCTTCTCCCCGGCGTCCTTCCAGATGACGCCGCCTGCCTTGTCATTGGCGATGTATGACTGGCCCTGCACGTTCTCAATCTCGGCCTTGCCGCCGCTAATATTGATGATGACATAGTCCATCGTATGATGGTGCCACGCTTTCTTGCCGCGCGCGGGAACGCGCATGTCCCACACCCGCACCTGATCATTCTCGAAGATGATTTCGGTGCCAATCGGTCCATTCGGATTTTCGCGGCTGGGTTCATTAGCCATGGTCTCGCCTATCCCCCTTACGAGTTAAGGCTGCGCCGCACGCGTTCGGCGATCCGGTCGACTGACGGCAACGCCATGTCTTCCAGAACATCGGCGGCCGGCAGCGGTATGTGCGGCGTCGTGATCCGCACCGGCGGACCGTCAAGATCGTAGAACGCCTCATCGGCCACGATGGAGACGATTTCGGCGCCCCAGCCGCACAGCCGCGGATTCTCCTCGACCGTGAACAGCCGGTGCGTGCGCGCCACCGAGCCGAGGATGGTCTGCGTGTCGAGCGGCACCAGCGAGCGCACGTCGACGACTTCGCAGTCGATGCCATGCTCGGCCTTGAGCTTGTCGGCCGCGGCCACCGCGCGCGGCACCATCATCGCCAGCGCGATAATGGTGGCGTCCTTGCCGGGCCGCACGATGCTGGCGGTGCCCAGTCGGTCGACGATCTCGCCGTCGGGCACTTCGCCCTTCATCGGATAAAGCGATTTGTGCTCGAGAAAGATCACCGGATTGGGATCGCGCACCGCCGCGGCGAGCAGCCCGATGACGTCGCGTGGCGACGACGGCGCAACGACTTTCAGACCGGGAATCATCATACACCAGTTTTCGACGCTCTGCGAATGCTGCGCGCCGAACCGTGCGCCGCCGCCATTGCCCGTGCGCACCACCAGCGGGCATTTGATTTGGCCGTTCGACATGTAGTGGCTTTTCGGAAACTCGTTCGCAATGTAATCGAAGCATACCGCGAAGAAATCGGAGAACATGATCTCGGCGATCGGCTTCAAGCCGGTCATTGCCGCGCCCATGGCGGCGCCGAGAATCGCCTGCTCGGAGATCGGCGTGTCGCGCACGCGCAGCGGACCGAACTGCTCGTAAAGACCGACGGTGGCCTTGAACACGCCACCGGCCTTCGCCACGTCCTCGCCGAGAAAGACCACATCGGGATCGCGCGACATTTCCTGCGCGATGCCGCGGATGACGGCGTCGCGATAGGTCAATTCCGCCATGCGAAGCCCCCGTCGGCATAGACGTCGGTGGTAAGAATATCGGCCGGCGGCATCGGCGCCGCCTTGCACTTTTCAGTCGCTTCGTCGACGCGGCGCTTCACGTCGGTCTCGATGCCGACGATGATGTCCTCGCCGACGCCGAATTGCTTGAGCCGCTCGCGATAGATCTTAATCGGATCGCGTTCTTTCCATTTTTCCAGCTCGCCCTCGGGGCGGTATTTGGCCGGGTCGGCACGCGAATGCCCGCTGTAGCGATAAGTCATGCACTCGATCAGCGATGGCCCGTTGCCGGCGCGCGCCTTGCCATAAGCCTCGCGCGCGCTGCGATAGACGGCGTCGGCGTCATTGCCATCGATGACGATGCGCGGAAGGCCATAGGCCGCGGCGCGGTCGGCGGCGGGATGCGCGACGGCGGTCACGTCGCCGATCGGCGTATACTCCATGTAGAGATTGTTCTCGCAGATGAAAATGACGGGCAGCTTCCACACCGCGGCGAAATTCAACGCCTCGTGAAAGGCCCCGATATTGGTGGTGCCGTCGCCGAAGAAACAGACCGAGACATCGGTCTGGCCCTTGTACTGCGCGCGCCAGGCTGCGCCGCAAGCGATCGGCAGATGCGCGCCGATAATCGCATAGGAGCCCATCACCCCGTGCTCCACGGAGGTCAGATGCATCGAGCCGCCTTTGCCCCGCATCAGGCCGTTGTCGCGCTGCATCAGTTCGCCCAGGACTTTCTCGAATTCAACGCCGCGCGCCAGCGTGTGGGCGTGGCCGCGATAGGTGCAGAACGAAAGATCGCCGGGCTGCATGGCGGCGGCGCAGCCGGCGGCGACCGCCTCCTGGCCGAGCGAGAGATGGCTCGTGCCTTTCACCAGGTTCTGCAGGAATAGATCGAATGCGCGTTGCTCGGCCTCGCGAATCTCGACCTGCATGCGATACATGCGAAGCCGGGTTTGCTCGCCGATATCGTCATTTAGGCTCGCATGCGCTGCGTGCGCGAGATCTTCTGCCTTGGCCATGAAAAGTCCTCAGGATGCCCCATACTGAGCGTTGGGCGGCGCAACTTAGCGCCAGTTGTCAAGCCGAGGCAACGCTGTCGCGATGCGGCAGGGGAACGGTGCGGTATTGGGCGGGCGACCCCGCCGGCAGTTGTCAGGCCGCTTGCGCGCGGGCTTACAAGTTCCTAATTGACACAAGCGGGAGAGCGCGATGAGCCAAGAATCCCTGGAATCCCGAAAACCAGATTACGTCCAGCGTTTCTTCGGCGGGCCGCCGCTCGCAGTCGCCGGTCGGCTTGTCCTGCTGTCGATCCTGGTCGGCGTCATTCTCGCCGCGATCGGCCTCGATCCTTGGAACATCCTCGAATCGGTGCGCCGGCTCATCGAGCACGTCTGGAATATGGGCTTCGACGCCGTACGCTGGCTGTGGCGGTATTTCCTGCTTGGAGCGGTGATCGTCGTGCCGATCTGGCTCCTGGTGCGGTTGGCCAAGGCGCCGCGTGACCTATAGCCGCCTGCCTTCGGGACGGTGCTTCGGCAGCCTCCGAGATCAAATGAAAACGCGAAAACCCTCGGTTTAGCTTTGCGGCTATTCGTCGACCGAATCCGCGTCGGTCTGCGGCGCGCTATTTTCGGCGGGGATGGACTGATCCGACCCATAGTCGCGCGGACCACCCCCACGATGCCGCCGACGCCGCCGGTGCAATGGAAACCGGTCTGGCGACCCGTCATAGCCGTTCGGCCCATTGCCGCCGCCTTGGCCATTCGCGCCTTGGCCGTTTTGCGGTGCGCCCTGCTGCTGAGGCTGACCGCCGGTAATAAATGACGGCAGCCGTTCAACATCGCCGTCGTTGTCCGGCATTTGCGGTTGCGGCCGCGGTTGAAATTGCTGCGGCTGATGCTGCGGCTGTTGCGGCTGGTGCTGCTGCGGTTGATGCGACTGATAGTGCTGCGGCTGATGCTGATTGTGTTGCGGCTGGTGCTGATTGTGCTGCGGCTCACGCTGGTAGAACTGCTGTGATTGTGGTGCGTAGGGCTCGCCGACTTGCGGCTGATCATCGCCGTCATCGTAGCCGTCGTCAGCCATATTGCCGCCCACTCCACCGCCCGGTTGTTGCTGCTGAAAATAGGGCTGATTTTGGCGAAGCTGTTCCTGCGCGGCGGCGATCAAACGGAAATAATGCTCGGCGTGTTGATAATAATTTTCGGCGGCAATCGGATCTCCGGAGCTTTGCGCGTCGCGGGCGAGCTGAAGATATTTTTCGG
>JBAQAB010000179.1:0-8444 GCA_049285535.1 Xanthobacteraceae bacterium | reverse complement strand
ATCGACATGTGGCGCCAGCGGCTCGCGATGTTTTACGCGCGCTATTCGGAGACGGTTTCGGCGAAATGAAGTGGCGGCCGCCGGCATGGTCAAGGCAGTATTAATGTCTCACCTTGAATCGGCGGCGAGTTTGCCGGCATTAACCCGAGGCGTGGCCGTCCATTCGACGATTGGTAACGCTTGGCTGCTAAATGGATAGGCGGCGGGCGTTGCCCCGCAAGCCACGACGCAGGCTGCCATGAACTTGGACGATATAGACAACGATGCCGACCGCCGCGATGTAGGGCGCACCAAGGTGCTGCGCAACGCCAAGATCATTGCGCCGCGGCGGGCCTCGGTCATTCATTGCACGGTGCAGAACATCACGTCGGGCGGCGCCTGTCTTAAATTGGCTAATACCTCCGGCGTGCCGGACTACTTCGAATTGACGTTCGAGCTCGGCCGCACCCGGCGTCCTTGCCGCGTGATCTGGCGGACCGCCGATCAGTTGGGCGTGACGTTTGAGCAGGTGGTGACGACGGCGGCTGTGCGGGCTGACGTCGCCTAAAACTCCGCCACCGCCCCGATCAGCCGCTCGATGTCCTCCGGCCGCGACAGCCGATGATCGCCGTCCTTGACCAGCGTGAGCACGACATCGTCGCAGGCGAGCCGCGCCACCAGCGCTTTGGCGTGCTGCCACGGCACGTCGGGGTCGGCGACTCCTTGCAGAATGCGCACCGGGCAGCCGCAGTCGATCATGGCGCCAAGCAGAAGATGATTACGGCCCTCTTCGATCAATTGCCGGGTGACGAGATAAGGCTCCGGCGCATATTGCGACGGCCGCGCCCAGACGCCGGTCTCGGCAAGCTCGCGCTTGATCTCCGGCGTGAATCGCTTCCACATCAGTTCCTCGGTGAAATCCACCGCCGGCGCGACCAGCACCAGGCCGGCGACGCTGGCTGGCGTCTCGGTACCCGCCGCCGCGACCGCGCGCCGGCGCTGCAACGCGCGCACCAGAAGGAGCGCGATCCAGCCGCCCATCGACGAGCCGACCAGGATCTGCGGGCCGCGGCTATAGGCGTCGAAAACGCTCAAGCTTTCAGCGAGCCAGCGGCCAATCGTGCCGTCGGTGAACACGCCCTCCGATTCGCCGTGGCCGGAATAGTCGAACCGTATGCAGGCGCGGCGCTGTTGCGCCGCCCAATCGGCGAGCGCCTGCGCCTTGGCGCCCTTCATGTCGGATTTGTAGCCGCCGAGCCACAGGAGTCCCGGCGGAGCGCCCTCCTGCGCGCGCACGGCGATGGCGCGGCGCTCGGTCCTCTCGCCAATATGCAGGAATTTCAGGCCGTTATCGTTCATGAGGCGGTCTACACTCGCAAGCCGAGGCAACCGAACATAAATCATGATCGCAGCATGGCCTATCCGCGCAACTCCGTGCCCGCATCGCGCATTGTCGTTGACTCGAACCGAAAAACTCTCGATCTTCCGCAGTTCGCAGCAATGATTCAAAGGAGATAAGGCCCATTCGTCGCCCCATCAGACTGCCGCAGCCCGCCGCCAAGGAAGGGCCGCGCATCAACGAGGAGATCCGCGTTCGCGAGGTCCAACTCATCGATAAAGACGGCGCCAACAAGGGCGTCACCGAAATCGGCGCTGCCATCGCCATGGCGCAGGAGGCCGGGCTCGATCTGGTAGAGATCGCGCCGAATTCGGCCCCGCCGGTCTGCAAAATCCTCGATTACGGCAAATACAAATATCAGGCGCAGAAGAAAGCCGCCGAGGCGCGCAAGAAGCAGAAGGTCGTCGAGATCAAGGAGATAAAACTCCGGCCGATGATCGACGATCACGATTACGACGTGAAAATGCGCTCGATGCAGCGGTTTTTCGAGGAAGGCGACAAGGTCAAGGTGACCTTGCGGTTCCGCGGCCGCGAAATGGCGCACCAGGAGCTCGGCTATAAGCTCCTCGACCGGGTCAAAGGCGATACCACCAAAATCGCCAAGATCGAGCAGGAACCGCGCTTCGAAGGCCGCCAGGTGGTCATGGTTCTGGCGCCGCGCTGAGCGGCGTCATTGCTGCCGGGCCCGGCGCCGCGTTAACCCGACGCCGCGGTCTTTTGCGATTACCGTCAATGTGTTGCGTTCATCCGCGGCCTCTGCCATAACCCCGCCGTCTCGTCGCCCGGCTGATTACGGGCTGCCGTGGCGGTGCGACGTGCTCCAAGCACACCCGCTCATTTCTGAGCATTTTCGGCCCGCCCCCACTCTACCCTCCCCCGCAAGCGGGGGAGGGTAGAGTGGGGAGTACGGCCAAAGGAGAGCCAAATGCCCAAGATCAAGACCAAATCGGGCGCCAAAAAACGCTTCAAGGTGACCGGCGGAGGCAAAGTCCTCTACGCCCAGTCGGGCAAGCGCCACGGCATGATCAAGCGCACCAAGAAGCAGATTCGCCAGCTGCGCGGCACCAACGTGCTGTTCAAGACCGACGGCGACAACATCAAAAAGTATTTTCTGCCGAACGGCTGATCGCGGCCGCCGGCGTTCCGTCCTACTTTTCTATTCTGAAGGAGATCGATCATGGCTCGCGTCAAACGCGGCGTTACATCCCATGCCAAGCACAAGAAGGTGCTCAAGGCCGCCAAGGGCTATTATGGCCGCCGCAAGAACACCATCCGCATCGCCAAGCAGGCGGTGGAGAAGGCTAACCAATACGCCTTTCGCGACCGCAAGCGGCGCAAGCGCACTTTTCGCGCCTTGTGGATCCAGCGCCTCAATGCGGCGGTGCGCCCGTTCGGGCTCACTTACAGCCGCTTCATCGCCGGACTGGCCAAGGCCGGCATCACCGTCGACCGCAAGGTGCTCTCCGACCTCGCGATCACCGAGCCGGCGGCATTCGAGGCGATTGTCGGCCAGGCCAAGTCGGCGCTGGCGTAACTGTTCTGCCGTCAATGCCCGGTCTTGTCCCGGCCATGGCGGCTAAGAGGGACCGTCATGATCGATCGTGCCTATGTGCAGCGCATGGCGCGCTACAATCGCTGGCAGAACGAAAACCTGTACGGCGTCGCCGACCGCTTGCCCGATGAAGAGCGGCGCCGCGAGCGCGGCGCGTGGTTCGGCTCCATCCATAAGACGCTCAGCCATATCTTATGGGGCGACCGCAGCTGGATGGGCCGCTTCACCGACCTGCCGCGGCCGACGGTCGGCATTCCGGACTCGGTGTCGCTTTATCCGGACTGGGAGAATTTGAAGTCCGACCGCGCGGCCTTCGACCAGAAGATTCTCGACTGGGCCGATACGGTTGACGATGGCTGGCTGGCCGCCGATCTAACCTACTATTCGGGCGCCACCAAGCGGGAATGGACGCGGCCGCGCTGGGTCCTGGTCACGCATATGTTCAATCACCAGACCCATCATCGCGGCCAGGTGCACGGCATGCTGACCCAGGCCGGCGGCCGTCCCTCCGATACCGATTTGCCGTTCATGGATTGATTGCCGAGATTAGCAACAATGGCCGACATTGCGCAGCTCGAACAGGACACCCTCACGGCGGTCGCGGCCGCCGACGACGAAGCCGCGCTCGAAGCCGTGCGGGTGGCGGCGCTCGGCAAGAACGGCTCAGTCACTGCGCTCCTGAAAACGCTCGGCACGCTGCCGCCGGAGGAGCGCAAGACGCAGGGTCCGCTCATCAACGGGCTCAAGGATCGCGTCAATGCCGCGCTCGCCGCCCGCCGCGACGCTCTCAAGGATGTGGCGCTGACCGAGCGGCTCAACAGCGAGAGCGTCGACGTCACGCTGCCGCTGCGCGAAGCGCCGTTCGAGATCGGCCGCGTCCATCCGATCACGCAAGTCGTCGACGAACTCACCGCAATCTTCGCCGATATGGGATTCGCCGTCGCCGAAGGTCCCGATATCGAGACCGACGATTACAATTTCACCAAGCTGAATTTTCCGGAAGACCATCCGGCGCGGGCGATGCACGACACGTTCTTCTTCAATCCGAAGCCGGATGGCTCGCGGCTGCTGTTACGCACGCACACTTCGCCGGTGCAGGTGCGCACCATGCTGACGCAAAGGCCGCCGATCCGCGTCATCATCCCCGGCCGCACCTATCGCTGCGACAGCGATCAGACCCACACGCCGATGTTTCACCAGATTGAGGGTCTCGTCATCGACAAGCGCTCGCATCTCGGCCATCTGAAATGGATTCTCGAGGAATTCTGCAAGGCGTTCTTCGAAGTCGATCGCGTCGGCATGCGCTTTAGGCCATCATTCTTTCCGTTCACCGAGCCGTCGCTCGAAGTCGACATCCAATGCCGCCGCGACAAAGGCGATATCCGTTTCGGCGAAGGCAACGATTGGCTGGAAATCCTCGGCTGCGGCATGGTGCATCCCAACGTGCTGAAGAATTGCGGGCTCGATCCCGACGAATATCAAGGCTTTGCCTGGGGCATGGGCATCGATCGCGTCGCCATGCTCAAATACGGCATGTCGGACCTGCGCGCCTTCTTCGAGGCCGACGTGCGCTGGCTCAACCACTACGGCTTCCGCCCGCTCGACTTCCCGACGCTGGCGGGCGGACTGAGCCCGTGATGCCATGATGAAATTCACCCTGGCCTGGCTCAAGCAGCATCTCGACACCGACCGTCCGCTCGGCGAGCTCGCCGACAAGCTGACCATGATCGGGCTCGAGGTCGAGCGCATCGAGGACAAGGCGAAAGCGTTTGCGCCCTTCGTCATCGCGCGGGTGGTCGAGGCCAAGCAACATCCCAATGCCGATCGTCTCCGAGTATGCATGGTCGATACCGGCGCGGGCGATCCGGTCCAGGTGGTGTGCGGCGCGCCGAATGCGCGCACCGGCATGAAGAGCGTGTTCGCGCCGCCGGGCGCTTTCATTCCCGGCAAGAACATCACGCTCGGCGTCGGCAAAATCCGCGACGTCGAAAGCCGCGGCATGCTGGTGTCCGAAGCCGAGCTGCAAATCTCCGACGATCACGACGGCATCATCGATCTGCCGGACGACGCGCCGGTCGGCGCGCCTTATGCCCACTATGCCGGCCTCGACGATCCGGTGCTCGAGATCAATCTGACGCCGAACCGCGGCGATGCCACCGGAGTGCACGGCATCGCGCGCGATCTTGCCGCCGCCGACATGGGCAAGTTCATCGATCCGGCGATCAAACCGGTCAAAGGTGGATTTCCCTGTCCGGTGAAAGTGGCGCTCGACTTCGGCACTACGCCGCCGCTGTGTCCCGCTTTCGGACTGCGCCTGGTGCGCGGGGTCAAGAACGGACCGTCGCCGGAATGGCTGCAAAAGCGGCTGACCGCGATCGGGCTGCGGCCGATCAATGCGCTGGTCGATATCACCAACTTCATCACCTATGACCGCGGCCGGCCGCTGCACGTGTTCGACGCCGCGAAAGTGCGCGGCAATCTTACGGTGCGGCGCGCGCGGCTAGGCGAGACGCTGCTGGCGCTCGATGGCAAGACCTACACGCTCGACGATACCATGTGCGTCATCGCCGCCGACGACGGCGTGGAATCGCTTGCCGGCATCATGGGCGGCGAAAAGACCGGATGCTCGGAAACCACCACTGACGTTCTGATCGAGTCGGCGCTGTGGGCGCCGATGAACATCGCGCAGACCGGCCGCCGACTCGGCGTCAATTCCGATGCCCGCTACCGCTTCGAGCGCGGCGTCGATCCGGCCTTCATGCTGCCCGGCCTCGAACTGGCGACGCACATTGTGATGGATTTGTGCGGCGGCGCTGCGTCGGAAGTCATCGTCGCCGGCAGCGCCGAGCCGCTGGAGCGTGTCATCGATTTTCCGCAGTCCGAGCTCGAGCGGCTCGCCGGGATCGACGTGCCGCTCATCGAGTTGCGCCGCGTGCTCGAGCGCCTTGGCTTCTTTGTCGCCGGGCAAGGCGAGCGGGTGAAGATCGCGGTGCCGTCGTGGCGGCCCGATGTCGAAGGCAAGGCCGATATCGTCGAGGAGGTGGTGCGCATCGTCGGCGTCGACCGCGTGCCGCCGACGCCGTTTCCGCGCGGCGAGGCGCCGCGCAAGCCGGTGCTCACGCCGATCCAGCTGCGTACCCGCAAAGCCAAGCGCGCGCTCGCCGCGCGCAATCTGGTTGAGGCGGTAACGTGGTCATTCATCGCCGCGAAATCCGCTGAACTGTTCGGCGGCGGCAAGCCGGAGCTTAAGCTCGCCAATCCGATCGCCGCCGATCTTTCCGATATGCGGCCAAGTCTTATTCCCGGGCTCGTTGCCGCCGCGCAGAAGAACGCCGATCGCGGCTTTCCCGATGTCGGCCTGTTCGAAGTCGGGCAAGTCTTCCGCGGCGACCGGCCGGAGGATCAGCTGACCGCCGCCGCCGCCGTCCGGCACGCATTGGCAAAGCCGTCCGGCATCGGCCGGCACTGGTCGAAGCGCGACGGCGAGGTCAACGCCTTCGATGCCAAAGCCGATACGCTTGCCGTGCTCACCGCGGCCGGCGCCTCGCCGCAGGCGCTGCAAGTGGTGCCGGGCGCACCGCCGTGGTTTCACCCCGGGCGCTCCGGAACGATCCAGATCGGGCCGCAGAACGTGCTCGGCCATTTCGGCGAACTGCATCCGAACGTGCTGCAAGCGCTCGATGCCAAAGGTCCGCTGGTCGGCTTCGAGGTGATCCTTGAGCGCATCCCCGAGCCGAAGCCGAAAGCCACGCGCGCCAAGCCGGCCCTCGAACTGTCGCCGTTGCAGCCGGTCGAGCGCGATTTCGCCTTCGTCGTCGAGCGCAATGTGAAAGCCGCCGATATCGTGCGCGCCGCGCAATCGGCCGATCGCAAGCTCATCACCGGCGTGACCGTGTTCGACGTTTACGAGGGCCAAGGCATCGAGCCTGGCAAGAAATCGATCGCCGTCGCCGTGACGATCCAGCCGCGCGACAAAACCATGACCGACGCCGAGATCGAGGCGCTGGCGGCGAAGATCGTCGCCGAAGTCAACAAGCGCACCGGCGGGGTGCTTCGGGCGTGAAGATCGCCCGCTCGTCCCCGCGAAGACGGGGACCCAGCTACTTTGATTGCCAATTCGATGAGCTGCGGCGGGATTCACGCTTTCGCGGGAATGAGCGGAAGTGGCTTACGTTACCGCTCCGGCGCAATGATGCTGGGCGTGCCGCCGTAATATTGCGGCTCGCTTTCTTCACGGGGCGCGCGGCGTTCGGCCCGCACGTGAACCGGCTTATGCTTCGGCTTTGCCTCCGCTTCCACCGGCGCCGCCGCTCGGACCGGACCGATCTGGTGCAGCACCGCGTCGGCGGCGCGTTCGCCGGATTCCCAGGCGCCGCCCACCGTGCCCCATAAAGTTTCGTGCGCGGCTTCGCCGGCATACCAAACGTTGTCCGCGATCGGCTCCAGCAATTGCCGGCGCGCGAATTGGCTGCCGGGCACGGCCGCCGACCATGCGCCTAGCGCGTAGGGATCGGCATTCCAGCGCGTGGCGTGTTTGCGGCCTATGGCGCTTTTAACCTCCGAGCCGTAAAGCCCGGCCAGCCAATTGACGGCGAAATCAATCATCGCGGCCTCGCCTTGCGCCGAAAGATCGCGGCCGAACGCGCCGGCAACGTCGATCAGACAGAGCTCGGTGCCGGACACGTTGGCGAGCAGCGCCGCGGTATGCGTGTCGGCCGATTTTTGCAACACCAAGTCGTCGCTTTCGAGGCCCAAGGGATTGCCGCGAAGCTCGAGCGCAATGTGGTCGTAGCTGCCGAGCGACATGCGGCCGAAAGCATCGATCTGGTGATGGCCGAGCTCCGGACTGAACTTGAGCCCGCCGGAAGAGACGACATTGGTCGGCACGGTGACAATGGCGGCGCGTGCGTTGATCGCGCCTTTGGCGGTTTCCACCGTGATGCCGCTTCTGGTGTCGACCACCGTTGCTGGTGTCGCCAGGTGAATATTGAGGCCTTGGCCGAGCGCGGCGACCAGCGCGCCGAATCCCTCCTTGCAGAAGGTCGCAACATTGCGCTCGCGAGCGTGCGCAAAGTCGAACGACGACACCTGCGGCAAATCCTTGGCGCAGGTGTAGGGGCCGAGCATGAATTCGATGGTCGCGCGCCAGTCGCCGAGATCGGGCGGCATGGCCTGCTCGCAGGGAATGTCGGCTTTGCGCGCCACCTCGTCGATGACGCGCGTGGCGCGCACCTGGGCGGTGAGGAGATCCTCCAGCTCGCCCTCGCGGGCATAACGCAGGCCGATCCGCACCTTCTGGCTTTGCGGCGCCGGGTAGATGTCCATGCCGCGCACCGGCGTGAGCTTGGTCACCGGGTTGGAATCCGGCAGGTAGATCCAATGGGCGCCGCGATCGAACGGCACGCCAAAGTTTTTCATATCGGTGACGCACCGGCCGCCGATGTGATCGGTCGCTTCGATCACCACATAGCGCCGGCCGGCGGCTGCGAGACGGCGCGCCGCGGCGATCCCGGC
>JBAQAB010000178.1:0-7691 GCA_049285535.1 Xanthobacteraceae bacterium | reverse complement strand
GACCGAAGCCCATCAGGCGGATGGAATCCTTGGGGTCCTTCGACCGCTTGATGAATTCCGGGATGCGGTCGACCGTGCCGATCTCGCCGAGCATTTTCAGCGCCGCCTCGTTGGCGCCGCCATGCGCCGGGCCCCACAGGCAGGCGATGCCGGCGGCGACGCAGGCAAATGGATTGGCGCCTGTAGAACCCGCTAACCGCACGGTCGAGGTCGAGGCGTTCTGCTCGTGGTCGGCGTGCAGCGTGAAGATGCGATCCATGGCGCGCGCCATGACCGGATTGGCCTTGTAGTCCTCGCACGGCACGGCAAAGCACATCCGCAAGAAGTTCGACGCGTAATCGAGCTTGTTGTCGGGATACATGAAAGGCTGGCCGATCGAATATTTGTAGGCCATCGCGGCCAGCGTCGGCATTTTGGCGATCATGCGGATCGAGGCGATCATCCGCTGCGCCGGATCGGTGATGTCGGTGGAGTCGTGATAGAACGCGGAGAGCGCGCCGACCGAGCCGACCATCACCGCCATCGGGTGGGCGTCGCGGCGAAAACCCTGGAAGAACCGGCTCATCTGTTCGTGGACCATCGTGTGATGGATCACGCGATCGACAAAGTCCGCTTTCTGGCTGGTGGTGGGCAATTCGCCGTAAAGCAAGAGGTAGCAGGTCTCGAGGAAATCGCCGTGTTCGGCGAGATCGGCGATCGGATAGCCGCGATAGAGCAGGATGCCCTCGTCGCCGTCGATATAGGTGATCTTGGATTCGCAGCTCGCCGTCGAGGTGAAGCCGGGATCGTAAGTGAAGATGCCGGCCTCGGCGTAGAGCTTGCTGACGTCCAGCACCTCGGGACCGATGGTGCCGTCGTAGATGGGAAAACTGTGGGTCTTGTCGCCGATTTTCAGCGTGCCGGTTTTGATGTTGGCGCCGGTCTTCGCGTCCATGATCTTGATCCTCGTGTGACAACCGGATGGGGAGGCCGCGCGGGGGCGTATCAGCCGATGCGCCTCGGGCGGTACGGTTCACCCGGCATTATTGCCGTAGCGCAACCGCGTGTGCACTGCAAGATAATAGCCTGTGAACTAGGCGGAAGAGCCGAAAGGGCAAATTTTGTGCAAATCACATCAAGCGCCATTGGGCCTTCACCCGACGCCCGACCGCGCGTCTTGGCGCTCTTGCCGTGCCGCCTGATCGGCAAGCCGCGCCAGGCTTTCCGTCTTGCCCAGCACGGTGAGCACTTCGAAAATCCCCGGTGAGGTGGTGCGGCCGGTGAGCGCGGCGCGCAACGGCTGCGCCACGGCGCCGAGTTTGGCGCCGCGCTGCTCGGCGAAGCTGCGCACGGCTTGTTCCGTGGCCTCGGTCGTCCAGGGCTCGACCGCGGCGAGCTGGCCCGCGACATCGCCCAGCAGGTCGCGGGCCTCCGGCGTGAGGAGCGCGGTCGCTTTGTCGTCGAGCGGGATCGGCCGATCGGCCAGAAGAAACTGCGCGCCGTCAATGATGTCGAGCAGCGTCTTGGCGCGCTCCTTTAAGCTCGGCATGGCCGTCGAAAGCTGCTGGCGCAGGGCGGGGGTCAGCTTGACGGCAAGCGCCGCGCCGTCGGCGATATGCGGCAACAGCGCCTCGATGGCGGTGAGGAGTTCGGCATCGCTGCTTTGCCGGATGTAGTGGCCGTTGAGGCTTTCAAGCTTGGCGAAATCGAACCGCGCCGGCGAGCGGCCGATCTGCGGCAGGTCGAAGGCGGCGATCATTTCCTCGGTGGAGAAGATTTCCTGGTCGCCATGGGCCCAGCCGAGCCGGACCAGATAGTTGCGCAGCGCCGCCGGCAGATAACCCATGGCGCGATAGGCATCGACGCCGAGCGCACCGTGGCGCTTCGACAGTTTCGAACCGTCCGGGCCGTGGATCAGCGGGATATGCGCCATCACCGGCACCGTCCAGCCGAGCGCGTCATAGATCTGCTTCTGCCGTGCCGCGTTGGTGAGATGATCGTCGCCGCGGATGACGTGGGTGACGGCCATGTCGTGATCGTCGACGACCACCGCCAGCATATAAGTCGGCGTGCCGTCGGAACGCAGCAGCACGAGGTCGTCGAGATTCTCATTCTGCCAGACCACGCGGCCCTGGACCTGGTCCTCGATCACCGTCTCGCCGGTGACCGGCGCCTTGAGTCGGATAGTCGGCTTAACGCCCGCCGGCGCATCGGCCGCATCGCGATTGCGCCAGCGCCCGTCATAGAGCTTGGCGCGGCCGTCGCGGCGCGCCGCTTCGCGCATCGCCGTCAGCTCTTCGGGGCTGGCGTAGCAGTAATAGGCATTGCCGGAGGCAAGCAGCGTTTCGGCGACTTCGCGGTGCCGGGCCGCGCGCGCGAACTGATAAACGGTGTCGCCGTCCCATTCGATGCCGAGCCAGGACAGCCCGTCGAGGATGGCGTCGATCGCGGCCTGCGTCGAGCGCTCGCGGTCGGTGTCCTCGATTCGCAGCAGCATCTTGCCGCCGCGGCCGCGAGCATAGAGCCAGTTGAACAGCGCGGTGCGGGCGCCGCCAATGTGCAGAAAGCCGGTGGGCGAGGGGGCAAAGCGGGTGACGACGGTCATGTCCTTTGCCCTGTAGCATAGCCGCCGGCGAATGGAAGCGAGGATGCTCCGGTGAGATTAATCATTTGCGGAGAACGCAACCGGGGCCGTCACGTTCGCGCTCTGGTGCGGGCGGCTTGATCGATGGCTTGCGCCTTGGCCGCGATTTTAGCTTCGGCCTTGGCGCGGAGCTTTGGATTCTTTGAACCGTGCAGGCACAGCGAAGTGGGTGGTTGATAATGCGCCGTTACATGGACGCTATCGGCGTCGGTCGGAAGCTCCGCGATCATCCGATTGTGCGCGGCAACGCCGGCGTCATAGGGAATACTTCATCATGCCGAGAGGGCAGGCGCTCGTGACGAAAAAATCACTGCTGACCTACAGACCCTAGTCGGCACGGTATCGTGTGTGGTGGTACATGCTCCCCAGGCAAATATCGGGACACCGCCTGTCATGGTCCGCGAAGGCGGCACATCCAGCGTTGACGAAGGCCAATACGTATCAGGCCGCCAGCGAGTAGCCGAGATCGCGCAACGGCAGGCGGCGCACCCGCTCTCCGGTGGCGGCGAAGATAGCGTTGCCCAGCGCCGGCGCCAGCGCAGGGAAAGCGGGTTCGCCCATGCCGGTTGGCGGGTTGTCCGACTGGATGAAATAGGCATCAATGGTCATTGGTGCGAAAGGCAGGCGCAAAATCGGATAGGCATTGTAGTTCGGCTCCTGAATGCGGCCGTTCTCGATGTTGATCTTGAGCCCGATGGCGGTGGAGAGAGCGTCGGTGGAGGCGCCTTGCGCCTGGGCCTCGGAGCCGGCCATGTCGATGACAGGGCCGACATCGAGCACGACCACGATGCGATCGATCTTGATCCGCTTGTTGGCGTCCACGCTGAGCTCGACAGCCTGCGCGACATGGCCGGCGTGAGAATAGCACCAGGCCAAGCCTAGCCCGCTGCCATTTGGCAGTGTCTTGCCCCAACCGGCCTTCTCGGCGCACAGCTTGATCACGTCGGTGGCCCGCTTGGGGCTGAAGTTGACGCTCTTGTCCTTGGGCGCGAGCCCAGGCACGTCGCGGTTCACGGCATCGATCAGAAACGCGACGTGGTCGCGGCCGGAAGCGAGCGACAGTTCGTGCATAAAACTTTGCGCGGCGAAGACCTGGGCGTTATCGCCTGGCGCGCGCCAGGCGCCAGTGGGAATTTTCAGCAGGAACATCGTCTTGGCGCGGCGCAGGTTCGGCGCCTTGATCGAGTATTTCAGATTGTCGGTGAGGTTGGCGCCGGTGGCTTCCTTTTTGCCGTCGGCGGTGAAGGTGATGAAGTGTTCCCGCCAGGCGTCGAGCCTGCCATCCTTGTCGATCGCGCCCTTGAACTGATGGTAACCGGCGGGACGGTAGAAATCGTGGCCGAAATCGTCTTCCCGGCTCCATTGCAGTTTGACCGGGCCGTTGACCTTCTGCGCGATGGCCGCGGCTTCGCAGGTATAGTCGTTGACCAAGCGCCGTCCGAAGCCGCCGCCGACGCGGGTCTGGTGCATCACGATTTTGTCCTGCGGTATGCCGGCTACCTTCGCGACCAGCGGCAAGCCGCGATCGGGCTGCTGGGTCGGCACCCACATTTCCATCACGCCGTCATGCCAGTGCGCCGTGGTGTTCATGGGCTCCAGCGGCGCATGGGCGGCAAAGGGATATTCGTAATAGGCCTCCACGGTCTTGGTGCCGTCGGCGAAAGACTTATCCACGTCGCCGACATTCTCGTCCGCCTGTTGCGGAAAATTATTCGCCACTGTCTTGGCCTCGGCGGAAAATTGCGCGGTGGAATCCTTCGACGCCGCGCTGAGATCCCACTCCACCTTGAGCTTGTCCTTGGCCTGGAACGCGCTCCAGGTGTCCTTGGCGATGATGGCGACGCCCGGCATCACCTCGATCGCCACGCCGGTGCCATCGAGCGCAAAGGCGTCGAGCACGCCGCGCTGGGCCTTGATCTCATCCACATTGAAGGAGGCGACCTTGCCGCCTGCCGCCGGACATTTGGTGTAGCTCGCATAGACCATGCCGGGACGTTGGACATCGATGCCGAACAGCGGTTTGCCGCTAACGACCTTGGGATCGTCGACGCCGCGAAAGCGCTTGCCGATCAAACGGTATTCGGTGCGGCTCTTCAGCTTCAGGCTCTTGGGATCGGGCACCGGCATTATCGCTGCCGCAGCGGCGAGCGACCCGTAGGTCGCGGACTTGCCGCTGGCGGCATGGGTCAAGGTTGAATCCCGCGCGGTAATCTCCGACGGATCCACCGCCCACGCCTGGGCGGCGGCGGCGATCAGCATCGCCTTGGCACTGGCGCCCGCCTGACGCAGCTGGTCCCAGGCGCGCGGGATGGAGGTCGAGCCTCCCGCGCCCTGGTAGCCATAGACCTTGGAATTGATCTCCGCCTGCTCCATCACGACGTGATTCCAATCAGCGTCGAGTTCGTCGGCAATGATCACGCCGAATGACGTCTTGATGCCTTGGCCGATTTCCGGGGCTTTGGAATAGATCGTGATGGTGTCGTCCGGGGCGATGCGGATGAAGGCGTTCATCGCCTGGTCTTGCATCGCCTGGTCTTGGCCGTCCGCGCTCTCGGCCGCGAGCGCTTGGTCGCCGAACCGGAAGCCCAGCACCAATCCCGCGGCGCCGGCGCTGGCCAGTTTGAAGAAGCTGCGCCGCCCCATGGCCGATGAAGCATTGGTCAACGAAACATTGGCCGCCGGTACGGAGTTCACCTCGCGCGTCAGCGCCGCTAAGTAGGCGTCGGACCGGGCAAAGTCGGACAGGATGTCAGCCATTGGGGGCCTCCTGGGATTTTGGGTGCTGGGTCGACTGCTTGCGCAGATTGGCCACATCGTTGCCTGTGAGCTGCGCGCCTTTGGCGCCAAAACGGGCGGTGACGTAATTGGCCACGGCGGCTATGTCATCGTCGGAATAGCCCTCGCCGAAAGCGGGCATGAAGATCTTGCCCGCGGCGGTCTTGCGGTCGACGCCATTGATGACCGTCTGCGCCACATTGGTGGCGCTCGGATCGTTCACCGCGCGCACGCCGGTCAGCGTGGCATAGCCGGTGACCGGGCTCACGCCGGTCCAGTCATGGCAGCTGGCGCAGGCGCCGGCGAAGATCTTTTCGCCGCGCGGATCGAAGCCCGCCACCACACCCTCCTTGTACGACGCCGGCGCAGGCGTCGTGACGGTGCGCGGCAGGTCGCTCGCCTGAGGGGGTACGCTGCGCAGATAAGTCACCAGCGCATGCACGTCACCCGGCACCAGATAGCTGAGGCTGTCGTCGGCGGCTTCGCCCATCGGGCCCGCCGCGCCGCCATGCCCGTTGGCATGGCCGGTGGATAGATAGAGATAGACGTCCTCGTCGCTCCAATCGCCGATGCCAGACTCCTTGTCGGCAGTGATGTTGTAGGCGCGCCAGCCCGCGGTGACGGCGCCCGAAAATTTCCGGTGATTGTCGAGCGCAAAGGCAAGGTTGCGCGGAGTATGGCACTCGCCGCAATGGCCCATCGACTCGGCAAGGTAGGCGCCGCGATTCCACTGCTGGCTCCGGCCGGTGTTGGGCCGAAAGCGTTCATCGGGATTGAACATCACGTCCCAGAGCGCCAGCAGGCCGCGCTGATTGAAAGGAAAAGAAAGCTGGTCTTGTTTGGCCGGGGCATGGATCGGCGCCAGCGTGAAGAGATAAGCCTTGATCGCCAGCGCGTCGTCGTCCGTCATGGCGGAATAGGACGTGTAGGGCATGGCGGGATAGAGCCTCTCGCCATCGGCGCGAATGCCGCTATGCACGGCGGCCAGGAATTGGGCGTCGGTGTAGTTGCCGATGCCTGTTTGCTTGTCCGGTGTGATGTTGGTGGAATAGATGGTGCCGAATGGCATGTTGAAGGCAAAGCCGCCCGCGTAGGGCGCACCATTAGGGGCGGTGTGGCAGGCTTGGCAGTCCGCGGCATGAGTCAGATATTCGCCGCGCTTGACCAGATCGGCACTGGCAAGCTGGGCCGGAACGCCGGTGATAGCGCCGCCTTTGTAATCTTGCAGCGCCACGGTCGAGCCGCCGGCGAAAGCCATCGGATCGCGGCCAAGTAACGCCCAACCTGCGTAACCAAGCGCGATGACGAAAATTCCCGCGCCGATAATGCCGATGATTTTTTTCATGGTCAGGCCGACTTGGTCAGGCCGACTTGGCGGCGGCGTTCTTGATCGCTCGGCGGATGCGGATGTAAGTCCCGCAGCGGCAGAGATTGCCCGCCATGGCCGCGTCAATGTCCGCATCGTCGGGGTGAGGATTGCCGTCCAAGAGCGCTGTCGCCGACATGATCTGGCCGGCTTGGCAATAGCCGCATTGCGGCACTGCATTTTCCATCCAGGCCTGCTGCACCTTGGCGCCGTTGGGCGTACTGCCGATCCCTTCAATGGTGACGACGGCGCGGGTGCCGACATCGCCGACGCCCAGTTGGCACGACCGCACCGGCTTGCCGCCCACATGCACGGTGCAGACGCCGCATTGGGCGATGCCGCAGCCATATTTGGTGCCGACCAGATTGAGATGATCGCGCAGCACCCACAGAAGCGGCATGTCCTCCGGCGCGTCGACTTGGCGCGATTGTCCGTTGATGGTGTGAGTGAGCATATCTCCATCTCCCTGCCTGTCAGCGAAATCGGTTCATCTACCGAATTTCTTTCTTGGAATGTAATATAACGAACTGAGGCTCGGTAGGCGGCAGCCGGCCGTACACATTTACGGCACCGCCGCAGGTCACCAGCCGGAACAAATCGCGGAACCTGAAAGGAACATTCGTTGGCTCCGCCCATCCAACGGCACGTTCCGACATGATAAGATGAAGCCACGGCGTCGGCGGCCCGGTTGGGGAACCTGGAAGCCACAGCCGAACCAGGGGAGGAAAGACATGAGCTTATCCCGCCGCACATTGTTGGCGCTCGCGGCCGCGGGCGCCGGGGTGCCGTCGTGGCCGGGTTTTGCCGAGGCGGAAACCTATCCGTCGCGGCCGGTGCATTTGATCGCCGACCTTCCGCCAGGCCTGGCGCCCGACGTCCTGGCGCGACTGGTCGCACCGCAGCTGGCGGCGCGGCTCGGTCAGGATT
>JBAQAB010000177.1:0-11017 GCA_049285535.1 Xanthobacteraceae bacterium | reverse complement strand
TTTCTGCCAAGCCCGCCGAAGTCGAGAAGAAGTGGGTGATGATCGACGCCGAAGGGCTCGTCGTCGGCCGGCTCGCCTCGATCGTGGCGCTGCGGCTGCGCGGCAAGCATAAGCCGACCTTCACCCCGCACGTCGATGACGGCGATAACGTCATCATTATCAACGCCGCCAAGGCGGTGCTGACGGGCCGCAAGGTCGAACAGAAGATCTATTACAAGCACACCGGCTATATCGGCGGCATCAAGGAGCGAACGGCAAAGTCGATCCTGGCCGGCCGCTATCCCGAGCGGATCGTTGAAAAAGCCGTGGAACGCATGCTGCCGCGCGGGCCGCTTGGCCGCCGCCAGCTCGGCAATTTAAGAGTCTATCCGCACGCTGAACATCCGCACGCGGCGCAACAGCCGGAAAAAATCGATATTGCCGCCATGAACCGCAAGAATACGAGGACCGCGTAATGGCCGAGACGATTCAGACGCTCGAAGAGCTGTCTTCACTGAAGCCTGCCGCCGCGCCGGCGCCGCCCAAATACGTCCAGAAGCTGGATAAGCAGGGCCGCGCCTATGCCACCGGTAAACGCAAGGATGCCGTGGCGCGGGTGTGGATCAAAATGGGCGCCGGCAAGATCGTCATCAATACGCGGCCGGTGGAAACCTATTTTGCCCGCCCGGTGCTGCGCATGATGATCCAGCAGCCGCTGGTCGCCGCGAACCGCCAGGGTCAATTCGACGTGGTGTGTACGGTGTCCGGAGGCGGGCTGTCGGGCCAGGCCGGCGCAGTGCGCCATGGGATTTCGAAAGCGCTGATGCGGCACGAGCCGGATTTGCGGCCTGTGCTCAAGCGCGGCGGCTTCCTCACCCGTGACTCGCGCGTCGTCGAGCGCAAGAAATACGGCAAAGCCAAAGCGCGGCGAAGCTTCCAGTTCTCGAAGCGGTAATCGTCATTCCGGGACGCGGGCAAAGCCCGCGGGCCCGGAATCCATAATCACGAACGATCGGTTTTCAAAAGCCAGCGCAATATCCGGCTGGCCCGTGATTATGGATTCCGGGCTCCTCGCTACGCTCGGCCCCGGAATGACGAAGCTCAGAAAAACGCCAGCGTCCGGATCTCAATGCTCTCGCGCGGGCGCGCGTGCGGCGGCGAGGTCGGATCCTCGAACGCGGTATGTGCGGTCCAGCGGGCGCGGCCGTCTTTTTCCGAATCGAACACCTTGAAAACGTAGGCCTCCTCGCGCCGCATACGCGGAAACCAGTACCATGTGTGCGCCGGATTATATTTGATCGCGTAGGTCTGGCCGATGCGGCCGGGGGCGCGCCGCTCCGAGACGATCATGTCGCTCGGCGACAAAGTCTGGGCGTCCGCCATGGCGAGCGGATAGGTCTCGACCGGGTAGCGGATCGGCCGCCACACCTGGATGATGGCAAAACGGCGCTTGAGCAGTTCGTCGGCCTCGTCGGGAAGAATATCGCGGACGCGCTGCGGGCCCGACCATTCGGTGTAGTCGTTGTGCACGCGGCGCACGACTTCGCGGATTTTCTTGCTCTCGCGCAGTTCGTCGTCGGCGGTACGCAGCGTGTGGTCGAACACGACGACACGCTTGGCGCCACTCTCGGCCTTGATCAGCGCTTCCATTTCCGGATAGTAGACGCGGCTGATTTCGGCCTCGTCGTAGAAATCGGCAACCTTGGTGTCGTGGCGAACGAAACGGAAGCCGTTGCGATCCAGCACGAAGTCCTTGGCGTGCGGGCGGCCGTTATGGATGGTGACGCGGCGCGGATCGGGTGTGCCGCCGGACCGCGTGTCGCTGCCGCCGGGACCGGCGACGATGGTGAAGACCTTGTTTCCATCGTCGACGATGTAGTTGAGCGTCGTCTCGATGGTATCGGGAGCCAAATCGGTGGCAGTGTTGAGCTCGGCAGTTAGTGTCATCGGCAACTCCTGCGGTTTCACCCTTAATTTATGGCCGGAAGGTCGCGCCGGGAAGGGTGCCTAAAATCGTCCGGCAGGGGTTTACCGTCCGGCAAGCCTGTTCGCGAGCTTTCAGCCCGTAGTAACCCCTAGGGAACGCGTGGCCATTAGCTTATCGCCGTCAGCGGCGAGTGATGGCGGCATGCATATCGATCTGCAGACTTTATCGGTTGTCACTGTCTTCATAGCCGCGCTCCTTGGCGCGCTTCTGGTCTTCGCCGGGCTGCAGAACCGCAGCGTTCGCGCGCCGATATGGTGGGGGGCGGCCCATATCGTCAATGCGAGCGGTTTCGCGCTGTTGACGTCGCGGGGCACGGTGCCCGGCTTTGTGACCATCGATCTCGCCAATGCCCTGGTGCTGTTCGGTTACGGACTGACCTGGACGGGAACACGCGTTTTCGACAGCCGCCCGATCCGGCCGTTCCTTGTTCTCTTGGCGCCTCTCGTCTGGCTGCTGCTCTGCCGGATCCCGGCTTTCGCCGACAGCGTTGGCGCCAGGGTCATTTTTGCCTCGAGCATGCTGGCACTGCTCACGCTCCTAGCGGCACAGGAGTTTTGGCGCGGCCGCGGCGAACCGTTGATGTCGCGATGGCCGACCGTCATCGTGCTGATCGCGCATGCCGCGATCTTGCTGGTGCGGGTGCCGGCGGTCCTGCTCAGTGCCACCTTCCGTGGCGAGTTCGTTTTAAGCACCCCGTCGTTCACGCTCTTGGCATTCGGCACGCTGCTGTTCACCGTCGTTTTGGCCTTCCTGCAGCTGAACATGACCAAAGAGCGCACCGAGCTCAAACATAAGATCAATTCGCTGGTCGATCCGCTCAGCGGGGTGGCCAACCGCCGCGCCTTCCTCGACCGCGCCGCCGGATTGCTGGTTCGGCAAGAGACGGACCATGAGCCGCTCGCGATGTTGTTGTTCGATCTCGATCATTTTAAGCAAATCAACGACCAATTCGGCCACGCTATCGGCGACACCGTGCTGCAAAGCTTTGCCGCCACGGCAACGCAGACCCTTGGCGCCGATATCCTGTTCGCTCGCATCGGCGGCGAGGAGTTCGCGTCTTGCCTGCCGGTCGGCGACCTCGACGAGGCTTATGCGATTGCCGATCGGGTGCGGCGCAATTTTGCCGCCGCGGCGGCTCCCTTCGGCAGCGCAAGCCTGTCGCCGAGCGTGAGCGTCGGCGTGACGGTGGGTTGCGATCCGGGCGTCACCGTCACGGAATTGCTTTCAATCGTCGACCGGACGCTGTATCGGGCGAAGGAATTGGGACGCAATCGCGTCGAGCTGGGAGCTCCGGCTGAAGCCGAAGCGAATTCCGCGACGCCGTCGATCGTGCCGATCATCGGGCCGGATCGCTCGGCGAACGCGCCGCAATCAGGGGGCCGGCGCTGGCGTATCGCATCGTAAAGGCTGAGCCCGCCCGAGCTGTTGCAAACCTTGCAACAAGGATGCTTCAATTTTCAAAAGTTTTTTTCAGCAAACCTGCGCGATAGCCGATACGTTCGGCAAAGCCTGATCGGCAAACGTTCAACGCTCCTCCGAAATCCGTGATAGGTGATTGTACCTAGAGAGTGAGGAGCATCGCCACTATGTTTGCCCGCCTTGCGGAGGCCTCGACTTCGCTCGACATCGGCACGCTGTTCGTCATCGCAACATGCGTGACCACGTTGCTGGGTCTCTTCCTGCTGTTTGCCTGGATGCAGGATCGCGTCGAAGCCCTTGCCTGGTGGGGACTGGCGTATCTGATCGGCGGATTCTCGGGCGTACTGTGGCAGCTCGGCGACGCGCTGTCCCCGTGGGTGCCGTCGTGGATCGCCGACGTGCTGTTGCTGATCGCGCTCGGCATGATTTGGAGCGCGGCGCGGCTGTTTCACGGTCGTCAGGTACGCTGGGGCGCCATGTGCTTCGGCGCCACCGTCTGGGCCGCGAGCTGCATGTCGTCGGCGGTGCCGCATTCGCCGGCCGCGCGCATCATGCTGAGCTCGGTGATCGTCGCCACCTATACATTCCTGATCGCCGCCGAGCTGTGGCGCGAGCGGCGCAAATCCCTGATCCGGCGCTGGCCGGCGCTGTTCGTGCCGATGCTGCACGGCGCCATCTTCCTGTTTCCGGTGGCGCTGGCGAGCCTGGGCGTGCGCAGCCTCGCTACCGGCTGGATCGCGGTCTTCGCGATCGAAGTCGTGCTCTATGTGGTCGGCGCGGCCTTTATCGTGCTGGTGCTCGCCAAGGACCGCGCCGTCAATCGTTACAAGGCGGCGGCGGAGACCGATCCCTTGACCGCTCTGCTGAACCGGCGCGGCTTCTTCACGGCAGCCACCGCGCTGATGACCGGCAACAAATCCAGCAAGACCCCGGTCAGCGTGCTCGCCTTCGATCTCGATCACTTCAAGTCGATCAACGACCGCTACGGGCATAAATCGGGCGATGCGGTGTTGGGCCTGTTCGCCAGAGTAGCCCGGTCGAGCCTGCGCGCCGATGACGTGGTCGGCCGGATCGGCGGCGAGGAATTTGTCGCCGTCATCTCAGGCACGTTGGCCGAAGCGTCCATCGCCGCCGAGCGCGTGCGTTCGGCCTTCGAACGCGCAACCGTGGCGCCGGGCAGCCCGCAGATTCCGGCGACCGTCAGTATCGGCGTCGCGTGCGGCATGCCCGACGTGTCGATCGACGTGCTGATCTCGCGCGCCGACGCCGTGCTTTATCGCGCCAAGGCGAACGGCCGCAATCGCGTCGAGCCCGACGAGATGATGGTGTCGAGCGGGGCGGAGCGCCAGCTCGATTGCCGGGCGCAGCTGAAGCTTGCCGCCATGCCCGCGGTGTCCACGCTGACGGTGCCGATCCTGGTGCGGTGAGAGCGGCGCATCGCGGCGGTGGCAAAACGCAGTGCGTGGCTCAATTTGATGCACTATCACCGTAATAATAGAACGGAGCGCAGACCGTCGTAAGTGCCGTCTCCTGGGCCTCCGTCAGGAACAGGATATCCAGGTGCTCTTGCCGAACAAAAATGCCTGCAAATACCGCACCGATCTCCCGCACTAGGTTCTGGTCCGGACCGCATTTGCTTTTGAGGCAAAGCGCCACGCCTGACACATCGCCAGAGCTGATCTGCACCAAGTATGCGCATTGAATACGGCTGTTTTGTTTGAATAATCTCACCAGTTGGCTCTTCAGGACGTTCTGGTTTGCCGTCCTGTTCACGCACGAACCGCAAGCTCGAGACCTGAATCGCGATCGGGTCTCTCGGCAATGGACCGGAGGGGGTCATCTTCGAGAACGCCTTTCGTGATCCAACGCCTCGCTACGCGTACGAAAGAGCGCCCCCCACGCGATGAGTTCAACCTGCTCGCGCGTGAATGCCTGCGATGTCAGCACGGTATCGTTCAAGATGCGAGCTACGTATACGAACGCGGGCCATTGAGAAATAGGAAACAGCGTTTGCCCTCGAACGCGCGTAGAAATGATCAACTGTTTGATTTCAGTTGCTCCCAGACCAAATCGTTGACCATCGAGCACCGGCTCAATAGCAATCAGCATATAATCATCGCGAACCTCGTCTCGAAGCCGCGCGAGCTTCCAGCACGCGCGCGGAGCAGCGAGCGGTTGGTACTCACCGGCTGTCGACATGAAGAATTCGGGAGATCGATCCATCTTAGAAGGCTGGTATTACTATTACGGTGACAGTGCACTTAATTGCCTTCCCGGTATTACCGTGACAGTGCGCTTAATTGCCTTCCCGCTTCGATCTGGGTCCGCGTTTGCCCGGCCGCAGCCGGCGCTTGGTCAGCCGCTCGATGCGACCGAGAAATCGATCGTCGCCGAGCGGCCGGCCGACGCTTTCGGCGGTGCGCAGGCGCGAGAATAAATCCGCTTCGGGCGCGGCGCCAAGGAAATCGGCAAAATCGGGGATGCGTTCCTTGATGGGCGTGCGCGCGGTGATGCCGTCGTCCTTGCCGCTAAGATGCGCGCGTGTGCTCGACCAGCGCCAGTCCTGCGCGCGTTCGACCAGCCGTGCCCGCACCGGATTGAGCGACACGTAGCGCAGCGCCGCCGCAAGATGCTCCTCGTCCATCGCCGCGGCGCCGAAGCGGCCCTGCCAGAAATGACCCGTGCGCTTGCGCCGGGCGTGAATGGCGCCGGCGTAACGGCGGTGCACCGCCGCCAGCGCCCGGCGCAATCCATCGGGGTCGGACGGCACCAGGATGAGATGGACGTGATTAGGCATCAGGCACCACGCCCACACCTGCACGTCGGCGGCCCGGCAATGCTGGGCGAGGAGATCGCGGTACAGCGCATAGTCGGCGTCGTTGAAAAACGTGCGCGCGCGGCCGTTGCCGCGTTGCGTGACGTGGTGCGGATGGCCGGGAACGACGACGCGGGCGAGGCGAGCCATGCCGGATGATGGCGGCGCTCTGGACGCGTGTCAATTAAGTGCACTGTCACCGTAATTGCGTAATTGTAATTGTAATTTGTAATTTTCGTAATTTCGTAATTTGTAATTTCGAGCGCCTGCTCGACAGTCGGGCGCAGATGAAGCTCGCGGCAATGCCTGCGGCGTCGACGTTGACGGTGCCGATTTTGGTGCGGTGACGTGGTGGCGACTGGGTTGTCGGATTGGACACCTTGATGCGCCGGCTCAAGATGGCGTGACCACTGCTTCGCCTATCACACGCCCGTCCCAGAGAAAGAACTTTCCCGCTGATCGAAAGACCGACGCTGCCGGTTCATAAGAGAATCTAATGCCCACGCGTTTCGTCTCTCCAGGGGCAATTTGCTGCCCACCTAGGAATAGGCGACAGTCCGCGAAGGTATTGCTGTTGTCCTCGAGCTTACAGGGACAACCAAATCCTTCGCGCGCGATCGGCTCGCTCCGTCCGCCGCGGTCAGATGGATAAAGCGTCACGTCGACCATGAAATGAGGATAGAGCGATCTCATGGAGCACCGTTTGGGACTGGCATGGCATTCCAGATGGTGGGGGCCGGGACCTGCGGCAATAATGCCCCCGGGATAGTCACAACGGTTCCTTCTCCCGCCACGGGCACCATGTTTGTAGGACTAATAAGGGAGTTAGGAACATTGGTCGATGTCAAAGTGAACGGTCAAATTGGCGAATTCGCGGGGTTCGCCGCATAATTACTGGCCTGCCCAGCTGATGGATAAAAATATTTTGACTCGAGCCCGCCGGGAAAAAGAGTATAACTTCCGCCACCTTGGAGAGTTGAGAGTTCTTCCGGACCGACAGCCCGATAGAGTGTTGTAAATCCTGGCGGCGGTGGCACCAAAACCGTTTCCCCTTCAGGCAGCGGCGCTACCCCACCACCGCCTAACGCCTCGGCCTCGCTAGTCTGAAATACTTGTTCCTCGGGAGTTAGCCCGGTTGCTGGCCCGTTCTGTGCGACCTGAATTAGATTCCCGCTGCTGTCCTCAGGCTCTTCCGCTGAGCCAGCCGCAGCGACTGACGGCGGCTCGATTCCATTGCCGCCTCCGCCGCCGGCCTGCGGTCGGGGACTATCCGGCGCGAAGCCATAGGGATCGATCAGATTAAGCGGATCATTCCTGACGTAGCGATAGAGATTGCTTCCTCCCGCATACCCAATCGGATCGACCTGCATGAAGCGCCCCCACGCCGGCGCGTACATGCGGGCGCGGTAGTAGTAGAGGCCGTTGGTCTCCGGATCGATGCGCTGGCCGGTGTAGCGGAAGCTGCCGCCGGTCGAGCCGCTCTCGCCGTAGGTCTGATAGCCAGTCTTGGTCAGCGTGCCCGAGGTGGCATCGAGCGCGCCGATGAACGAGCCCTGGACGTCGGGGATCAGCGTCGCGCGCGTGCCCGATGCGACGTTGATCTGGTTGAGCACGTCGTTCGGGCCGAGCGCATAGGCGTACCAGTTCCCGATCGCGCCGCTCGGAATTCAGCAAAAGAAAAAGGGCGCCGAAGCGCCCTTAAGGTTGCATCGCTGACTGGCAATGCGGGGAGGATACCAACGCTTACGCGGAGTAATACATTTCGAACTCGACCGGATGCGGGGTGTGCTCGAAGCGAATGACTTCGTTCATCTTCAGATCGACATAGGCGTCGATGAAGTCGTCGTCGAACACGCCGCCGGCCTTGAGGAAGGTGCGGTCCTTGTTGAGCTCTTCGAGCGCCTGGCGGAGCGACCCGCAAACGGTCGGGATCTTTTTCAGCTCCTTCGGCGGCAGATCGTAGAGATCCTTGTCGATGGCCTCGCCCGGATCGAGCTTGTTCTTGACGCCGTCGAGGCCGGCCATCAGCATCGCCGCAAAAGCGAGGTAGGGATTGGCGAGCGGATCGGGGAAACGCACCTCGACGCGCTTAGCTTTGGGATTGGTCGTGTACGGAATGCGGCAGGACGCCGAGCGGTTGCGCGCCGAATAGGCGAGCAGCACCGGCGCTTCGAATCCCGGCACCAGGCGCTTGTATGAATTCGTCGTCGGATTGGTGAAGGCGTTGATCGCCTTGGCGTGCTTGATGATGCCGGCGATGTAGGACAGGCAGGTCTCCGACAGGTCGGCATATTTGTTGCCGGCGAAGACCGGCTTGCCGCCTTTCCAGATCGACTGATGGCAGTGCATGCCCGAACCGTTGTCGCCGTAGATCGGCTTCGGCATGAAGGTGGCGGTCTTGCCGTAAACCTGCGCCACCTGCTGGATGCAGTATTTGTAGATCTGCATCTGATCCGCCATCATCGTCAGCGGCGAGAATTTCATGCCGAGTTCGTGCTGGGCGGATGCGACTTCGTGGTGGTGCTTTTCCACCTTGACGTTCATGCGCGCCATGGCGGCGAGCATTTCCGAGCGCATGTCCTGCACCGAATCCTGCGGCGGCACCGGGAAGTAGCCTTTCTTGGTCCACACCCGGTGGCCGAGATTGCCGCCCTCGTAATCGGTGTCTGAATTGGTCGGGAATTCCACCGAGTCGAGCTTAAAGCCGGTGTTGTAGGGCTCCGCCTTGTATTTGACGTCGTCGAACACGAAGAATTCGGCTTCCGGCCCGAAATAGACCGTGTCGCCGACGCTCATGGATTTGACCATGCCCTCGGCGCGCTTGGCGATGCCCCGTGGATCGCGGTTGTAGGGCTCGCCGGTGGTCGGCTCGAGCACGTCGCAGACCAGGACGAGAGTGGTTTCGGCAAAGAACGGATCGATGCAGGCCGAGGCGGGGTCCGGCATCAGGCACATGTCGGATTCATTGATCGCCTTCCATCCTGCGATCGATGAGCCGTCGAACATCTGGCCTTCGGCGAATGTGTCTTCCTCGATCATGCCGATGTCGAAAGTGACATGCTGCCACTTGCCGCGCGGATCGGTGAAGCGGAAATCAGCGTACTTTACGTCGCTGTCCTTGATCAACTTCATGACATTTTTTGGCGTCGTCATGGTAGGCGTACCCTTTCGTGGTGGTGCTTATGAATGTCGCGTCGCACTAAAATCTGCCCGCGGCCGGCCGGCGTGAACAGATGGACCAGCAGTTCAGATGGCGTCTGTCCCGGATTCCCCCGTCCTGATCCGGATGGCTTCTTCGATATTTGAGACAAAGATTTTTCCGTCTCCGATCCGCCCAGTCTGGGCGGCGCGACGGATCGCCTCGATGGCTTTTTCAACCATGTCGTCACCGAGCACAATCTCGATCTTCACCTTGGGGAGAAAGTCGACAACGTATTCGGCGCCGCGATAGAGCTCCGTATGCCCTTTCTGGCGACCGAAACCCTTGGCTTCGGTGACAGTAATTCCTTGAAGACCGACTTCCTGGAGAGCCTCCTTCACCTCATCGAGCTTGAATGGCTTGATGATCGCCTCAATTTTTTTCATCGCGTCTCTTCTCCCGGCCCCTTGATGAGCAAAATCATCCTCGGAACCGAGCCTTGGTTAGCAGGTCCCGTGCCAAGGCCCGAGGCACCTCGGAATCGGCGTGAAAACAAAGCGTTATGGTGCTGTTGGGCGGTGGGTGCACAAGTTTGGAATAGGCTCTCGCCACTTAGATAGGCACACTGCCTATAATCGCGTCAATGATCGGAGGTGCGGAACAACCGGACTGCCAATATTCGCAAAACGATGCATTCGCTATGGTGCCTCCGAAATGATCGAGCTCCTGACCAATACTGAGATGGCGCAAGCCGACCGGCTGGCGATCTCTGGCGGCGTTGCCGGCATGGAGCTCATGGAAAACGCCGGCGCGGCAGTGGCCGAAGCGGTCGCGGCGCGCAAAGGCCGCGCCAGTAGCGTGACGGTGGTGGCAGGACCCGGCAATAACGGCGGCGATGGCTTTGTCGCGGCGCGACTCCTTGCCGCGCGGGGCTACAGACTTGAGGTAATGCTGGTCGGGGAGGCCGGCCGCCTCAAAGGCGATGCAGCACTCGCGGCAAAAAGCTGGGGCAAGCCAATCGTCCCGGCGGAGCCAGGCGGCCTCGATCGCGCCGATATTATCGTCGATGCCCTATTTGGCGCAGGGCTCGATCGCCCCGTTGAAGGGCCGGCGCGCACCATGATCGAGGCCATGAACGCGCAGGCCGCCCCCGTGGTGTCTGTCGACCTGCCGAGCGGCATCAATGGCTCTTCGGGCGCCATCATGGGCGTCGCGGTCAAGGCCGCGCACACCGTAACTTTCTTCCGCAAAAAGCCCGGCCATCTGCTGCTGCCCGGCCGGTTGCACTGCGGCTCCGTTTCCGTCGTCGACATTGGGATTCCGGCAACGGTTCTCGCTCGCATCGCGCCCCGCATTTTTGCGAACGTGCCGGCGCTGTGGCGGGAAAGCTTTCCAGTGCCTCGCCATGAAGGACACAAATACGACCGCGGCCATGCGGTGGTTGTTTCCGGCCCATCCTGGTCGACCGGGGCGGCGCGGCTCGCGGCGCGCGGTGCGCTGCGCGCCGGGGCGGGTTTGGCGACCATCGCCAGCCCGCGCGAGGCGCTTGCCGTCAATGCAGCGGCAAACACGGCGGTGATGGTGCGAGCGGTTGATGGCGCCACCGAGCTCGCGACCTTTCTTGCCGACCGCCGGCTGAATGCGCTGGCTATCGGCCCTGGGATAGGCGTCAACGAGG
>JBAQAB010000176.1:0-3389 GCA_049285535.1 Xanthobacteraceae bacterium | reverse complement strand
ATCGGCGATCCGAACAAGGACGGCAGCGTGCCGGTACGGCTCTATTTCAAGCCCTATGTGCTCATGATCTGGCTCGGCGCCGGGATCATGTTCCTCGGCGGAGCTTTGTCGCTCTCGGATCGGCGGCTGCGCGTTGGCGCACCGCGGCCGGCCAAGGCCAAACTCCGCGCCGTGCCGCAGCCTGCGGAGTGAACACGGTGAGATATCTCCATGCGCTCATGCTTGTGCTCGCACTCGGCTGGTCGTTTCCGGTCCGCGCCGTGCAGCCCGACGAAATGCTGTCGGATCCGAAGCTCGAGACGCGCGCCCGCGCCATCTCGGAACAATTGCGCTGCCTGGTCTGCCAGAACGAATCGATCGACGAGTCCGAAGCGCCGCTTGCCCACGATCTGCGTGTCTTGGTGCGCCAGCGGATCGAAGCTGGCGATAGCGATGCACAGGTGATGAACTTCATCGTCGCGCGCTACGGTGAATTCGTTCTGCTCAAACCGCGATTGGAGTGGCGCACCGCTCTGCTATGGGGCACACCGCCCGGTCTCTTGCTGATCGGGATCGTCATGCTGCTGATCACCGCCTGGCGCCGCAAAGGCGCGGCGGTCGTTATCGGGACCGCAAACCTGACCGCGGCCGAAGAAGCCCGCGTTGCCGAGCTGCTACGCCGGGAAGCGCCTTAGACATCGATCAAGCCGAATATCGCCTTAGCCGCGGAGTGCGTCACATGGTGGATTAATATCCCCATGTCGGCTACCCGACTTCGAATAAGTCATTGTTTTTAAATAACACTTTAAAGCTCTCCCAACATTACAAACTTTTAATGCGGCCGACAGAGCGCGGTAAGGGTCGCGGTCCCATGTTCGGGCAAGCAAATGTCCGTCGCGCGACGGAACAATCCATTTTGGAGACACCGAATGAACGATAATTCCCCGCGCTCGCGCAGCTTTCTATCGGCGCGGCGCTTTGCGCTCCTGGCCACGACGATCGCCGGACTTGGCGCGGTCGTATTCGTGCTGGCACCTAACGCGACAAGCCCGTTCGCGACTGCGGCTCAAGCGCAGAATTTGACCGAGAAGGTCCAGCAGCTTCCGCAAAAGCCCGTAGGATTCGCCGACATTGTCGAAAAAGTGAAGCCCGCAGTTATTTCGGTGCGAGTCAAGATCGATCAGCCGGCCAGTTCGACCGACAGCGACGACGCTTCTCCTTTCCCGCCAGGCTCGCCGTTCGAAAAATTCTTCCGGCAATTCGGCATGCCCAACATGCCGAACGGTCACGAGATCATCACCGGTCAGGGTTCCGGTTTCTTCATTTCAGGCGACGGTTACGCTGTGACCAACAATCACGTGGTGCAGAACGCCGAGAACGTTCAGGTCACCACCGATGACGGCAAGACCTATAAGGCCAAGGTCATCGGCACCGATCCGCGCACCGATCTTGCTTTGATCAAGATCGACGGCAAGGACTTTCCTTACGTGAAGCTCTCCGACACTACACCGCGCGTCGGCGATTGGGTGCTCGCCGTGGGCAATCCGTTCGGCCTCGGCGGCACGGTGACTGCCGGCATCGTCTCGGCCCGCGGTCGCGATATCGGCGCCGGCCCCTATGACGACTTCATCCAGATCGATGCGCCGGTGAATAAAGGCAATTCCGGCGGACCCACTTTCGACGTCGACGGCAACGTTATCGGCGTCAATACGGCGATATTCTCGCCGTCAGGCGGCTCGGTCGGCATCGCCTTTGCCATTCCCGCCGACACCGTAAAAAGCGTGATCGCGCAACTCCGCGACAAGGGCAGCGTCACGCGCGGCTGGATCGGCGTGCAGATCCAGTCGGTGACGCCCGACATCGCCGACAGCATGGGATTGAAAGAACCGACCGGCGCGCTCGTTTCCGAGCCGCAGAAAGACAGCCCCGCGGCGAAGGCCGGCGTTGCCAGCGGCGACGTCATCACTTCGGTCAATGACCAGCCCGTCAAGGATGCGCGCGACCTCGCGCGCAAAATCGGCACCATGTCGCCTGGCACGTCGGTCAAGCTCGGCATGCTGCATCAAGGCGCCGACAAAACCGTGACTCTGACGCTCGGCACGTTGCCCGCCGAGAAAGAGGCAGCGAATGCGCCGGCGCATGAGGATTCCGGAAGCGATATGCCGAAGCTCGGCCTGACGCTCGCGCCCAGCAGCAAGGTTTCAGGCGCGGGCGGCAGCGGCGTTGTGGTCACTGCAGTCGCACAAGGCGGCGTCGCGGCAGATCATGGGTTCCAGGTTGGCGACGTCATTCTCGACGTTGGTGGCAAGGCGGTGACGACGCCGGCCGATGTCAGCAAAGGGCTCGACGACGCGCGTTCGTCGGGCAAGCACACCGTGTTGTTTCGGGTGAAGTCGAGTGACGGCACGAAGTTCGTGGCCCTGCCGCTTGGTAACGCCTAGCGCATGATCCTGAAAAGCGGTCGTCGGTTTTCAGGGCAGATCACGCGCAAACAAATATGGAGCCCGGTTCCAGTCTAATCGACGGGCTCTAAAGAAAGGGGCGATCCGCTGGCATCCGTCGCCCCCGCTGGCGGGCGTTCCTTGGGGACGGGTCGCAAGACCCGTCCCCGCCCCAATACCAACTCTACCTCCCGGCATCCGTCGCCCCCGCCGGGGTAGAGTAGGTAAGAGAGGGTGGCGGGCAGCCGCTCGCCACCCCCTCGTTTTTTTCGCCCGGCTGCGGTCGGAGCGTGGCGACTCTTCGGTCCGGATGGTATGGCTTGGCTTAAGCCCCCGGCATCGGCATGGGATGATTATATTCGGGTGGACACACGCTTATTGAGTGCGGCGATAGAACATGCGTCTTCTCATCATTGAGGACGACCGCGACGCGGCCGATTATCTGGTCAAGGCATTCCGCGAGGTCGGTCATGTTGCCGATCAGGCCGGCGACGGCGAAGAGGGGCTGCAGCTCGCTCTCGACGGCGAATACGACGTGCTGATCGTCGATCGTATGCTGCCGAAGCGCGATGGCCTGTCCGTCATAGGCGCTTTGCGGACCAAGTCGCTGGAAACTCCCGTCCTGATTCTCTCGGCGCTCGGTCAGGTTGACGACCGGGTCAAGGGCCTGCGCACCGGCGGCGACGATTACCTCGCCAAGCCGTACGCCTTTTCTGAGCTTCTGGCGCGCGTCGAGGCGCTGGCGCGCCGCCGCGGCAGTCGCGGCGAGGAAACCGTTTACCGGGTCGGCGATCTGGAGCTCAACCGGCTGTCGCATGAGGTCAGCCGCGCCGGCCAGGAAATGCAACTGCAGCCGCGGGAATTTCGCCTGCTCGAATATCTGATGCGGCACGCCGGGCAGGTCGTCACCCGCACCATGCTGCTGGAGAATGTTTGGGACTATCATTTCGATCCGCAGACCAACGTGAT
>JBAQAB010000175.1:0-3445 GCA_049285535.1 Xanthobacteraceae bacterium | reverse complement strand
CACTCGACGATCGGATATCTAAGTCCCGTGGAGTTCGAAATGCAGGCGGGATTCGCTTAGCCGGGTGTCAACCAAACCGGGTGCAGGCCAAGTGCGCCAACTTGCGCTGAAATGTAATAGCTGGCTGCGTCCTTAAGGAGCGAGGGGTTATAGCCTGGTCGTCGCCACTCTAATCCCAGTTGTGGGGCAAGAGACGCCAAGAGAATCTCAGTTAGCGCCAAGCAGAAGACGATACACAGATACAACACGACAAAGTGGAAGAATGAGCGGCCAGCTATGAACCGTCTTAAAAAACGCAGTGACAAGGAGTAGCGAGCGGCTCTTACAGTCAGGTTACCTCTTGAATGTGCTCTAACCTCGCTTGCGACCCAACGTCGCAAACTTCCCGTCCATCCACCTCGTTCCCAACCCCACATAATGGAAGCTTAAGGGCTCTCACCCAGAGTTGCAAAATCCCAATGCAGAATCGGCGTGCGCGCACGACCGATGGATCCAGTACGGGTGTGTATCATTATTAGTGACCAATGTCTTGACAATTGTCCCCATGGCAGTTACATAGGTCCAAGCTTGCTCATCGAAGGGCACATTCCGGGTGCGACCTAGAAGGTGGAGCGAGTGCGGTGCCTGCGCGCGGTCTCGCAAACCGCGCCCGGGCGGCTCTGGGCATCATTCACGCCGGTATTACGGCCGGTGCGGGAGGTGCAGTCCCTGGACTGGGATAGGCGAGGGCGGGTAACGCCCGCCCGACCCGCGTCCCAGGAAGCATGGCCTGGAGCTGAGTCAGTCGGTGCGAGCCAACTGGCGAGAACCGCGGTGGAGCGCCGAAAGGCGAGCGCGCCCGAAGCGCCGGCGAATGGCAACATTCGCCTGCGTGGCGCGCGCCGGGCCCCGCTGGGCACGGCAAAAAGAGTGCGCGCCTTTTGGCGCTCCGCCTCCCTTCTTTTTGGGAGGCACGAAGGGCTTTCTTGCAGTGGCGTGGCAAACCTCGGATGCGAGACGCATCGCGAGAACGAGGATGCTTATTCACTTCTCCCCGCGTGCGGGGAGAAGTCGAGGAGCGAAGCGACGAGGATGAGGGGGCCTCTCAGCGAGTCTGACCGGCGCGGATCAAGCGAACAGCGTTGCAGACCCTGCCGCAATTCCGCACCCAGCGGAGAGGCCCCCTCACCCCAACCCTCTCCCCGCACGCGGGGAGAGGGAGTGCGCCTTGACCTGCCGGAGCGGCGCGGCTTCAATCCGGCGCAAATCAAGCGCGCAGAATATGCGCCGAACGCGGCCAAAGGAGCACGAGCATGACCTTCCGCATTGCCGTTGTGCAGCCGATCACGCACCGCCCGCCCGAGGACGACAAGAATGTCGCGGCTGCAGTGCGCACGATCGAACGCGCGGCCGGCGAGGGCGCCGACTTCGTCTGCTTTCCGGAGAGCTATCCGGGGCCGTGGCGCATGCCGGCCACCTACGATCCGACCGCCGCGCTGGCGGAAGCCGCGGTCAAGCACGGCGTGCATGTGGTGTTTGGCACGCTCGAGCCGATCGATGCCAAGGCCGGCACCGCCTATAACCTGACCGCGATGGCCTTTCCCGACGGCCGCGCGCCAGCACGCTATCGCCGCAGTCATCCCAACGGGCCGTGGATCTATACCGGCGGCAAAGTGTGGGACTTCAAATATGTCGCCGGCGGCGACTATCCGGTGTTCGACACCGTGCACGGCAAGGTCGGGCTCGCGATGTGCAGCGAAATCTATATGCCCGAAGTGACCCGCGCGCTCGCTTTGCGCGGCGCCGAATTGATCTTCATGCCGGCCGGCATCGAGAAGCACCGGCTGTGGCCGACCTGGCGGACATTGATCTTTGCGCGCGCCATCGAAAATCTGGCGATCGTGGTGACGACGCAGAACTTGTTCGATCACGCGCAGCGCGGGCTCGCCATGGTGGCGGCGCCGGAAGAAATTTTGTTCGAGAGCACGGCGGCTGGAATGAGCGTGGTCGACGTCAGCCTCGACCGCGTGCGCTATCTGCGCTCGACGCGCGACGACATCGGCTCGTCGGTCGATTGCGGCGCCAAGCAGGGCCTGCTCGGCCCGCAATGGCAGCGGCCGGAGCTCTACGACAGTTTCCATCCGAGGCCGCTGCGCGAAGCGGCCGAGTGATGCGGCCCATGCATCCCGTCATTCCGGGGCCGAGCGAAGCGAGGAGCCCGGAATCCATATCCACGATGCTTTCAGAATTATTTCCGTGCCAGCTCTGCATGACCTGTGATTATGGATTCCGGGCTCGCACCGGTGGTGCGCCCCGGAATGACGTGTAATCGTGTCCCCGCGCCCCGATCTCGGTCCGCCGCCGCAACTGGGTTATATCGCCAGCCGCGTCGATCGTGCGGCCGGTTTGCGCGGCGATACCGCGGCGCTCAAAACATTCGGCGAGCATCCGCGCGCCGGCGTCTATGTTGTCGGCGGCGAAATGGTGGTGCTGAAGGCTGCATCGCCGATGTGCGATCCGTTGTTCGCGCCGGCCGAGGCGCGCGCGCTCGGCGGCGGGCATGAAAACGTCTTTCTCGGCTTGGTGGATGACGCGCCCCGGTTCGGGCTGCGGCTCGATCCGCAGGCGATCGAGCCGCTCAAGATGCGCCACGATCTGAAGATCACCGATCTGCGCTCGATTGCGGTGCAGGGCCTAGTCGATCCGGAGCATTTGCCGCCGCTCGCCGAAGCCAAAGCGCTGCTCGGCTGGCATGCGCGGCATTCGCACTGTCCCAATTGCGGCGCCAAGACCGAAGTCGTTCAGGCCGGCTGGCGGCGCGATTGCCCGGTGTGCAAGGCCGAGCATTTTCCGCGCACCGATCCGGTCGTCATCATGCTGCCGATTGCCGGCGAGCGTTGCGTACTCGGCCGCTCGCCGCGTTTCGCGCCGACCATGTGGTCGTGTCTCGCTGGCTTCGCCGAGCCCGGGGAGTCGATCGAGGAAGCGGTGCGCCGCGAAGTGCTGGAAGAGGTCGGCATCGCTGTCGGCCGCGTGAAATACTTCGCGTCGCAACCGTGGCCGTTTCCGTCTTCCATCATGATCGGCTGCCACGCCGAAGCGTTGTCCGATACCGTCGTGGTCGATCGCGAGGAATTGGAGGACGCCCGCTGGTTCGAGCGCGACGAATTGGCGGCAATGCTCAGGCGCGAGCATGCGGGAGGCCTGACCACGCCGCCGCCGGTCGCTATCGCGCATCACATCATCCGCAGTTATGTCGAGGACGGTTGCGATGTCTTTTGCTGAAAGAGCCGCGCGAAGGAGCGGCGCGCCGCGCATCTTATGCGCGGGCATCATCGTGCTCGACGAGGTGTTTCGCGTCGACGAATTTCCGCAGCCCGACGGCAAGGTGCAGGCGAACGGATTCTTCGTCGTCAACGGCGGCTGCGCGGCGAATGCGGCGGTGGCGATCTCGAGGCTTGGTGGC
>JBAQAB010000174.1:0-2459 GCA_049285535.1 Xanthobacteraceae bacterium | reverse complement strand
ATTTTGCCAAATGCGAGGAAAAACTGGGCTTTGTGCCGAACGTGCTCAAGGCCTACGCCTTCGACATGGCCAAGCTGTCGGCCTTTGTCGGCATGTACAACGACCTGATGCTGGCGCCTTCGGGCTTGAGCAAGCTCGAGCGCGAGATGATCGCGGTCGCGGTATCGGCGCACAACCGTTGCTACTACTGCCTGGTCGCTCACGGCGCCGCCGTGCGGCAATTGTCCGATGATCCGCCACTCGGCGAATTGATGGCGATGAATTATCGCGCGGCGCGGCTGTCGAGGCGTCATCGCGCCATGCTCGATTTTGCCGTCAAGCTGACCGCCGAGCCATGGCTGGTCGAGGAGGAGGATCGCGAGCGCGTGCGCCGCGCCGGCTTTTCCGACCGCGACATTTGGGACATCGCCGCGGTCGCCGGCTTCTTCAACATGACCAACCGCGTCGCATCCGCCACCGACATGCGGCCGAACAGCGCGTATCACAAGCAAAGCCGGTAGCAGGAATTTAGGCGTGAACTGAAAGATCCGGGATCGCCGGCCGCTCGCCCGAGAGCGGGTTCTCCGGGTCCCAGCCATAGCGCAGGGTTTCGAAGCGCATGGCGCGCGCATCGAGCATAACGAGGCGCCCGACCAGATTTTCGCCGAAGCCGACAATCTCGCGGATCACTTCGAGCGCCATCATCGAGCCGATCACGCCGGCCAGCGCACCCAGCACGCCGGCTTCGGCGCAAGCGGGCACGGTGCCGGGCGGCGGCGGCTCGGGAAACAGACAGCGATAGGTCGGGTTCGGCTTGCCGTCGGCGTCACGCTCATAGGCGCGGATCGTGGTGAGCGTGCCATCGAAAGTGCCGAGGGCCGCCGTGACCAGCGGCTTCTTGGCAAAATAGCAGGCGTCCGACACCAGATAGCGCGTGGCAAAATTGTCGGAGCCGTCGGCGACAATGCTATAGCCGCCGATCAATTCGAGCGCGTTCTTCGCGGTCAGCCGCGTATTGTACTGCTTCACCGCGACATGCGGATTGAGGCGCCGAATCATCGCCGCAGCGCTGTCGACTTTGGGCGCGCCGACATCCGGCGTCGTGTGGATGACCTGCCGCTGCAAATTCGACAGCGCCACCACGTCATCGTCGATGACACCAAGCGTGCCGACCCCGGCGGCCGCGAGATAGAGCAGCACCGGCGCGCCAAGCCCACCGGCACCGATAACCAGCACGCGCGCGCGGCCAAGCGCGGCCTGACCGGGGCCGCCCACCTCGCGCAGCACAATGTGGCGCGCGTACCGCTCAAGCTCGTCGTCAGTCAACATGCCGGCAATATAGTAGGTCCGGACAGCGCGCGCCGGGGCTATTTGTGCTCGAACTTCGGCGGCCGCTTCTCGACGAAGGCCGCCATGCCTTCCTTCTGGTCATGCGTCGCGAACAGCGAGTGAAAGACGCGGCGCTCGAAGCGCACGCCCTCGGCGAGCGAGGTTTCGAAGGCGCGGTTGACCGCTTCCTTCGCCGCCAGCACCGATGGCAGCGACATCGAGGCGACGGTCTCGGCGACCTTAAGCGCCTCCTCGAATAGGCTCTGCAGCGGCACGACGCGCGCGACTAGGCCCGAGCGTTCGGCCTCCTGCGCGTCCATCATGCGCCCTGTGAGGATCAGGTCCATCGCCTTGGCCTTGCCGATAGCATGTGTGAGCCGCTGCGTGCCGCCGATGCCGGGAATGATGCCGAGCGTGATTTCCGGTTGGCCGAACTTGGCATTGTCGGCGGCGATGATGAGATCGCATTGCATAGCAAGCTCGCAGCCGCCGCCGAGCGCAAAACCGGCGACCGCGGCGATCACCGGCTTGCGCACTTCGGCAACGCGGTGCCAGTTCGCCGCGAAATCACCGAGGAAGACTTCGGTGAAGGCCTTATCCGCCATTTCCTTGATGTCGGCGCCGGCCGCGAACGCCTTGTCCGAACCAGTGATGACCATGCAACCGATGTTGGGATCGGCATCGAAGGCGGCCACGGCGTCGGCGAGTTCGCGCATCAGCGCGGCGTTGAGCGCGTTGAGCGCCTGCGGGCGATTGAGCCGGACGAGGCCGACTCGGCCGCGGGTCTCAACGATGATGGTGCTGTAGCTCATGACGATGTTCTCCCCGGCTATTTCTGGCACGCCGGACAATAAAACGTCGAGCGGCCGTTCTGCACGATGCGCTTGACGGTGCCGCCGCAGGCCCCCTCGCCCTCGCGATCGTAGACGCGGAAATTGTGCTGGAACATGCCGAGATCGCCATCGGTGCGCCGGTGGTCGCGCAGCGACGATCCGCCGCTTTTGATCGCCTCGTTGAGCACCGCCTTGATAGCCTCGACCAGGCGCTCGGCGCGCTCGTTCGGTTCGCCTTTCCTGCCGGCGATCGTCGACGCCATTCGTTTGGGAGACAGCCGCGCGCGATAGAGCGCTTCGCAGACATAGATGTTGCCC
>JBAQAB010000173.1:0-14824 GCA_049285535.1 Xanthobacteraceae bacterium | reverse complement strand
TTTTCGTGCTCAATGGGCTAGCTTACCTCAGCTACGGGATCGCGACCGGCCGTTTCCGGCGCAAGCTGTTTCCCATCTCCCTAGGCGAGCTTTTTGCCACGATCGGCGACGCGCTGCGCTTTCGCCTCCGCCACGACGATCTGATCCACTACAACGCCGTGCAGAAGGTGCTCTATCTCGGCGTCATGCTGGTCGGCATCCTGATCGTGATTTCCGGCTTGGCGTTGTGGAAGCCGATCCAGTTCTCCGCGCTGGCCGATCTGTTCGGCAGTTTCCAGACCATCCGGCTAGTTCACTTTCTCTGCATGTCCGCCATCGTCGCCTTCATTCTCGTTCACGTAACCCTGGCATTGCTGGTGCCGCAGAGCCTCGTTGCCATGGTGACCGGCGGGCCCGCCATCGACGACGGCGGGCTCCACGCGGCCCCTATCGCCCCCGAAATCGAAGCCACGCCATGATGCGGTGACCCGAATGCCCATTCGATTCCCCATGCCCGCCATCTCGCGGCGGCGCGAGATCCTCGGCCAACGCACGACAAAGCGATGGGCCACCGACAACATCGATCGCCGCGGCCTCATTCGCGGCGCGGCGAGCCTCGGCGCGCTTGGGCTGCTGACCGGCTGCGACGTCAGCGAGGAACCTCCGGTCCAATCATGGCTGCGCACCGTGTCGGCATGGAACGACGGCGTGCAGGAGGCGATATTCCGGCCGACGCATTTGGCGCCCACCTTCTCGCCGGCGCAGGTGGTCAAGCCGCCGCGCTTTAACGCCTATTACGACATCGAGGACGTCAAACCCGTCGACGGCGCCACCTGGAAACTGGAGCTGGCCGGCCGTATCGACAACAAGCAGCCCTGGACGGCGCAGCAGATTTATCAGTTACCGGATCAGGAAATCATCATCCGGCACATTTGTGTCGAGGGCTGGGATTACATCGGACAATGGTCAGGGCCGAACCTGCGCGATTTTCTCCATCGCGTCGGCGCCGATCTGACCGCCAAATATGTCTATTTCATCTGTGCCGACAATTACACCGAAAGCATCGATATGGCCTCGGCGCTGCATCCGCAGACCATCCTCGCCACCAAATATGCCGGTGACGTCATTACCGATCCGTTCGGCTTTCCGCTGCGGCTGCGCACCTCGACCAAGCTCGGCTACAAGAACGCAAAATGGATCAAGGCGATCGAAGTCACCAACGATTTTCGCGAGACGTTCTGGAGCAAGCGGGGCTTTAACTGGTTTGCGGGGATTTAAGGAGTGACTCGCGTATAGATCCGCCATTTTCCGGCCCGCGTTTCCGCCAGGCGATAATCGGGGCTTACGGCGAACGGATCCTTGGTCCAGGCGCCGTCTTGCGGCACGACCAGCACGACATCGCAGGCAAATACGGTGGCCATGGCGGCGACATCGCTCGCGCTGCCTTGCCCGGCAAAGACGCGGATGAATTGCGCGTTGATCGCCTCGCGCCGATCCGCCGGCAGCGGCGCGAAGGCGAGCGCCATCTCGCGCCCGGCAAAGCACGAGCTGCGATCGGCGAGCAGCGCCCAGGACATGTTCGCCGGCCACGGCGTCAGATCTTGCAGGAACAGCGGATTATTGGCGACGCGTGCGGCCGGCGGCGCATAGCGGCGCACCGCGGCCCATAGTTCGGGGGCTTCCGAGAATGTTTGCGCATCCGCCGCCGGCGACCCGATCACATTGTATCGCGCCATAGCGACGGTATCGGGCAGGCTGAGCGCGAGACCGCCCAAGGCCGCGGTGGCGATCAGTTTACGATGCGGAGCGCGCATCATTGCCGCCGCGGCGCCGATGATCAGGATCATGGTAGCCGGCAGGATCGCGCGCAGGCTCAGATCGTTGTTGTCGCCTACGGTGCTGACAAGGAGCCACGACACGGCGAGCCCGGCGCCAGCCAGCGCGAGGAAGATCGCGACGGCGGTTCTCTCCAGCCCCTGCGGCAGCGTCCGCTGCGTCACGACGAGCCCAAACAAGCCCGCGATATAAGCCGCCGGAAATTCGAGCGGCAGCAGAATGAGCCAATAGGCCGGCAGATCGAGTTCGCGGCGCAGCGTATGCGGGAACAAATCGCCGAGCACGGCAAAATGATTGACGACGATCGGCTGGCCGTCGCCGCGCAACGCGACCGCGGCGAGTTGATCGCGGAGGAAAGGCGCCGCAATCAGCAAGGCGAGCACGGCGGCGGCGCCAAATCCGCCGACAACCGTCAGGCGCCGGGCCGGCGTCACGGCGGCGAAGAGGATGGGCGTTGCGAGCAAGGACGCGACCGCGAAGGTCACGCCGCCAACAAAGGCCGAGCTTTCAAAGCCGGCGACGACGATCAAAACCAGAGTCAGGAACCGCGCGGCACTGGGCCGCCGCGCGAAATGCACGATCAGCACCATGGCCGCGACCACGCAGGACGCCGACATCAGATGCTGCGGCACCCAGGCGGACTGGAACAGCCAGCCGGCAAAGCCATTGGGCGACGCCATGAACGGTTCAAGAGAAAAGCTGCCGAACAAAAGACTCAGCGTCGTCCGCAGCGATGCCCCCGCGGCGAGAGCGACCACCAGGATCGCGGCGCCTGATCGCTCGCTGAGCCAGACGGCGACAGCCATCATCAAGGCGAGCGAGGCGAAAGCGGTGAACCAGGTGAGGCCGATATCGGCCTCCCAGCCGCTGATGCGCAGCGGCAGCGCCAGCTCCGCCGCGCTGAAATGCCAGAGGTAATAATAGGCCAGCCGCCCGGGCGCACTCATGGCGCCGACCGTGGCGTCATACACCGGATCGACCGGCGGCAAGCCCTGCCGCGTCATCGCGTCGATGATGGCGATCTTGGCGTGATCGAATATGGGATCCGCGAGCTGCACGCCGGCGGCGGAAATCTTCGGAGCGATCGCGCTCGCCGGCACCAGAGCGAGCAGCCCGGCCGCCGGATAAGCCCATAGCGGGACAATCGGCTTTTGCGCCGCCTCGTCATTGGCGTTTTGCGTCAGCAGCACCCCGCCGCCGATGATGAGAAAGAGCGCCGCCATGGCGGCGACGGCAGGCGCCGAAAACCCGGTGAGCGTCAGAACCGGCAGCGTCGCGGCGCTGAACATCGCCCAGCCGACGACCGGCGCCGCACCGAGCGCCAGCGTGCGCGGCAGCACGTGGCGGCCGATCGCATAACCGAAGGCCGTGAAGAATGCAGTCGCCACCAGTGCGCAAAAGGCAGCATTGACGACCGATGCCATGGGAAAGCCAAGCCCCGAGGCTGGCGAGACGGACTGCGCTACGCCGCCGCAGCGCTTAAGCCGCGCGCAACAGCGTTTCCACTTTCGGCCACGGATCGGGCGCCAGATTGCGGAATGGCGCCCAGTCGGTTTCGGTCATGCGATCCAAGATCGCGGCTTTAACCGAAGGGCGCTCGCGCATCCGCCCCCACCAATCGCCAATCGCCGCCTGGCCATCCCACATGCCGGCGAGCTTGAGCAATTCGAGGCGCAGGATGTAAGGCACGACGGCGCAATCCGCATTGGAGAAGCTCGCACCGGCGAGATATGGGCCGCTCTGCAGCGACTCGTTCATCCAGGCCAGCAATTTTTTGTGCTGGTTGATCGCATCGATGACGAATTCGGAATCCAGCCCATGCTCGATGACGCTGCGCTTATACTCGGCACGGCGCTTGAGCGGCGATTTATTGACCTCGGCAAGCCAAGCCTCGCGCGGCAGCTTGAGGAAATTCGGCCGGAACGCCGTGGCAAAGGTGAGGATCATGCACGAATTGTGCAGATATTCGTCGATCAGCTTGTTGAACATCCGTACGCGGTGACGAAGCTTCGGCTCCTTCGGCATCAGCGGCGGCGTTGGAAACGCCTCATCCAGATAATAAAGGATCAGCGAGGATTCGATGATCGGGCTGCCGTCGTGCACCAGCGTCGGCACGACACCGTTCGGGTTGAGCTTCAGATAGGCCGGATCGAACTGATCGCCGCGCAAGGCGAGGAGATGCTCCTTGGCGTCGAGGCCTTTCTCGATGAGCGCAATGCGCACCTTCTGGGCGCAGACCGAATTGATATTGTGATAATGCTCGAGCACGCCGTCCTCCCGCCGCTTTCGTAGCAGGATGGATCATGGTCTCGTTGAGGGCCTAAGTCTAGGCGACGCGCCGCCTGCGAGGCTCTTAGGCTGTGCCGCCGCCAATCTGGTTGACGATGTCGGTCCATTGCTCGACGGCTTGCCGCGCTTCGCGGACTGCCTCGGCGAAGGCTTCTTCCTTTCTGTAATAATGCCGCCACTGACCGCTGTCGTACATCTCGACAAGGTGAGTTAGCGCCCGGCGGGCGGTGAACAGCTGCCGTTCGGCCTGCTGGCGCTGCACTTCCGCGGTCGCGCTTTTGGTCATGGACCGGATTCTGCCGAGGAGATGTAAAAATAGAATCAAAACAGTCGGGTTGCCGAAAAAATACGTGTTTTGCACCGCAAATTTGCGGCCGGTCCGGCATCGGCACTATGAACAAGGAGTAAACTCAGGGTGTTGGAACAGCACGGCGGTCGCAGAGGGGAATTGACTAGGGTCAGCGACCGCTCTGGGACTCGGAACTCGAACTGGCATATCCTATGTCTGGAGGCCGAAATGAGCGGCATTCACCGGCGGGCCGGCAGCTTTTTCAAAGCCCCTCTCACGGGCGGGATCCTTTGCGGCACGGCTGCCGCGGCATTGCTCGCCAGCGCCGGAGTCGCCTATAGCGGTCCGTGCACGGCGCAGATCGCCGCACTCGAGCAGCAAGTCCGCGCCAGCCCGGCGGGCCCGACGAGCGGCCCGACCTTTTCGCAAACGCTCGGTGCGCAGTTGCATCACCAGCCGACGCCAGAAGACGTCGAGCGCGCTCAAAAGATCGGCCACAAAGAAGCCGACGCCGCGCTCGAGGCCGCTCGCAAAGCCGACGCCGCCGGCAACGCGTCCGCTTGCGACGCGGCGCTCACCGAGGCAAAGCGGCTTTACGACCTCGGTCAATGAAATTGCGCGAAACGAAAAGCCTTTCGCGTTTCCTCAATAGGCCTCTTCGGCATAGATCGGATCGACCGAGCCGCCCCACGGGCCGTAAAATTTCTCGAGCAGCTCCTGCGCCGGCGTGGTGCCGCGCGCCAGGCGATCTTCCAGGACTTCAAGGTAGTGCGTCTCGTCCTGGCCGGCGGCATCGAGACATTGCCGGCGCGCGAGCCCGGCGCGTGCCAGCTTGAGGACGTCGTTGGCAATCTCGAACGCGGTGCGGCCGCCAAGCGTCGCGGCGAGACCCTGTTTTGGCACGTCGTCACGGAGCTTTTGACGCTCCGACGCGGTCCAGCCTTTGACCAGGTCCCAGGCCGCATCGAGGCTGACATCGTCATAAAGAATGCCGACCCAGAAGGCCGGCAGCGCCAGCAGGTTCGGCAGCGAGCCGGAATCGGCCCCGCGCATTTCCAGATAGCGCTTGAGCCGCACCTCCGGGAAGATGGTGCTCAGGTGGTTTGCCCAATCCGAGATGGAGGCGCGCGCGCCGGGCATCGCCGGCAACTTGCCCGCCATCAGGTCACGGAACGATTGACCGGAGGCGTCCACATATTCGTCGCCGTGCTTGACGAAATACATTGGCACGTCGAGCGCATAATCGACCCAGCGCTCGAAGCTCATGCCCGGCTCGAACGCCCAAGCCAGCATTCCGGCGCGCGCATTGTCGGTGTCGCGCCAGATTTCGGAACGAAATGACAGATAGCCGTTGGGCTTGCCCTCGGTGAATGGCGAATTGGCGAAGAGCGCCGTCGCCACCGGCTGCAGCGCGACCGAGACGCGCAGCTTCTTGACCATGTCGGCTTCGGAGGAGAAATCGAGATTGGTCTGCACCGTGCAGGTGCGGTACATCATGTCGAGACCGAGCTTGCCGACTTTCGGCATATATTCGGTCATGATCTTGTAGCGGCCCTTCGGCATTTTCGGGATTTCCGACAACGTCCAGCTTGGCGAAAAGCCGGCGCCGAGAAAGCCGATGTGCAGTGGCTGCGCCACTTCGCGAACCTGCGCGAGATGCGCCATCAGTTCGCTCGAGGTCTGATGCACGCACTCGACCTGAGCGCCGGACAGCTCGAACTGACCGCCGGGCTCCAGCGAGATGGCACCGCCGCCGGGGACATCGAAGAGGCCGATGATGTTCGGTCCTTCCATGATCGGCTGCCAACCAAGCAGGTGCTGCATGCCTTCGAGCAGCGCGCGAATGCCGCGCCGACCCTCGTACGGCACCGGTCGGTGGTCCTCCCGCGTGAAGACGAACTTCTCATGCTCGGTGCCGATACGGAATTGCGATTTGGGTTTGGCGCCCTGCGCAAGCCAGTGCACGAGATCGTCGCGCCGCTCGATCGGCGTCAGGTCGACTTGATCACGCGCCATGCAGGGTCCCGGAAAAAATCGGCCGCGACCTTATACGCGGGAGGCGTGGGAGGGCAATGCAACGCTCATGACGCTTTGGCGACCGCCACGCGCTGCGGCGGCGGGAAGCGGCGGTAGAAGGTGTCGCCCTTCTTCGCCATGTCGTTGAGCAGTTTGCACGGCTTAAAACGCTCGCCATAAGCCTTGGCGAGGCCGTTGCAGAGGTCGACAAAGGCTTGGACGCCCATGCCGTCGATATAGGAAATCGTGCCGCCGGTGAAAGGTGCAAAACCGAAGCCCAGGATCGAGCCGACGTCGGCTTCACGCACGTCGGTGACGACCTTTTCTTCGATGCAGCGGGCGGATTCCAGCGCCTGGATCGCCAGCAGCCGCCGCTCCAGGACGACAATATCGATAGTGTCGGGATCGAGTATTTTCGGCTGCAGCTCGGCGAGCTCCTGCCACAGCCGCTTCGGGCCGTTCGATGGATAATCATAAAAGCCTTTGCCGTTCTTGCGGCCGAGGCGTCCACGCTTTTCCACCATCTCCTCAAGCAGCGCCTTTTGCTTGAGATCGATCATCTTGACGCCAAGGTCGGCCTCGGTGGCTTTGAGGATTTTCCAGGCCAGGTCGACGGCCACCTCGTCGGTGAGCGCCAGCGGTCCAACCGGCATACCGGCCATGCGCCCGACATTCTCGATCATCGCCGCCGGCACGCCTTCGGTCAGCATCAAATGACCTTCGCGGATATAGGTGCCAACCACCCGCGATGTATAGAAGCCGCGCGAATCGTTGACGACGATCGGCGTTTTGCGAATGGCGCGCACGTAATCGAGCGCGGTGGCGAGCGCCATGTCGCCGGTTTCCTTGCCCATGATGATCTCGACCAGCATCATGCGTTCGACCGGCGAGAAAAAATGGATGCCGATGAAGCGGGCGCGATCCTTGAACGCTGCCGCCAGCGAAGAGATCGGCAGTGTCGAAGTGTTGGAGGCGAAGATCGCTTCCTCGCCCAGCACGTTCTGCGCCCGCGAAATGACCTCTTCCTTGACCTTGCGATCCTCAAACACGGCTTCGACGACAAGGTCGCAGCCCTTCAATGCGACGTAATCGGCGGTCGGATGGATGCGCGCCAGCACCGATTCGCGGTCGGCGGTCGTGGCGCGGCCGCGATTGACCTGGTCGGTCATCAGCTTCTGCGAATGCGCTTTGCCTTTTTCCGCGGTTTCCGGATCACGGTCGATCAGCACGACGTCCAGCCCGGCAAGCGCGCTGACATACGCGATGCCGCCGCCCATGAATCCGGCGCCGATCACGCCGATCTTTTTCAGCGGCTTCGCCGGCACGGCCGGCCGCCGGGCTCCCTTGTTCAGCTCCTGCAGCGAGACGAAAAGCGAGCGGATCATCGCCGCCGCTTCCGGCGAGTGCAGGATTTTGGCGAACCAGCGCGACTCGACCCGCAGCGCCTGGTCGATCGGCAACTGCAGGCCCTCATAGACGACCTGCATGATGGCGCGCGCCGCCGGGTAATTATCGTAGGTCTCGCGGCGATAGATGGCGTTCGCCGGCGGGAACACCATCATGCCGGCTTTGGAATAGACCGGGCCGCCCGGCAATTTGAAGCCGTCGACATCCCATGGCGCCTTGGCGGTGCCGCCCGATTTGATCCAGTCTTTCGCCGCTTTGATCAAATCGCCTTGCGGCACCACGGCGTCGATCAGCTTCATCGCCTTGGCGCGATTGAGCTGCAACTGATCGCCCTTGAGCAAAAATTGCAGTGCGTCGGAAGGGGCCAGCATGCGCGCAATGCGCTGCGTGCCGCCGGCGCCCGGAAACAAACCGATCTTGATCTCGGGCAGACCGAGCCGGGTCCGTCCGTTGTCGGCGGCGATGCGATGATGGCAGGCGAGCGTCAGCTCGAAACCGCCGCCGACCGCGGTGCCGTTGACCGCAGCAACCCACGGCTTGCCGCAGGTCTCGATGCGCCGGTAGAGCAGCGACAGCCTGCGGCTCTCGTCGAACAGCCTCGTGTTTGCCGCTTCGGCGCCCTGCGACGCCGCCAGATCGGCGAAGGTGCGGCTCAAAGCTTCCAGCATCGTCAGATCGGCGCCGGCGCAGAACGTGTCCTTGCCCGATGTAATCACCACGCCCTTGACCGCGCCGTCGGTCGCCAGCTCCTCGACGATGGCCGTCAGCTCCTCGATCACTTTCACGTCGATGACGTTCATCGTGCGGCCCGGCGCATTCCAGGTGACGAGCGCAATGCCGTCGCCGTCGATGTCGAGCGTGAAATTGGTGAAGGTCGGTTTGGTCTCAGCCATACGGTTCGCCGTTCTTGTGGGTGTAACGCATGCCATTGTCGTCACGGATAACCATCAGGTCGACCCCCGGGTAGTCGACGCGTTCATGCTTGGAGCGGGTGCCGACCTCGAGATAGACCGCATCGCGACTGCCGCGGTTGACGAGCTGATGGCCGTTGCGGCTGTTTGCCTTGAAACCAGCGGCATCGCCCGGCTTGAGCGTGCATTCGCCGCCATCCTCGATCAGGACGACTTCGCCTTTCAAAACATAGACGAACTCATCTTCGCTCTCGTGCCAGTGCCGCAGCGCGGAAGCCGCGCCGGGCTTCAGCGTCGTGAGATTGACGCCGAACTGTTCGAGGCCGACGGCGTTGCCGAGCCGCTTGCGCTCGCGGCCGACCACGACGCGATCGAATGGCTTCGGATAACCCGTGCGCGTATCGACCGGACTTTTGGCAATGTCGATTTTCGGCATGGCCGCTCAATTCCCGATCGGCTCGCCGGATTTGCGGAAAAAGCGGCGGCCATTCTCATCGCGTTCCATGACAAAGTCGACGTCGGGATATTGCACGCGCTCGCTCTTGGCGCGCGTGCCGACCTCGAAATAGATCGCGTCACGGTCGGTGCGGTTGATCAGACAATGCGCGACGCCGCTGCCGGCCTTGAACCCGGCGGCGTCGCCCGGCTTGAGCACCATCTCGCCGTCGTTCTCGTGCAGCACCAGTTCGCCCTCGAGCATGAAAACGAATTCGTCTTCGTTGGCGTGGGCGTGACGCAGCGCCGAAGCCGAGTGCGGCTTGATGCGGGTGATGTTGACGCCAAACTGGGTCAGTCCGGCGGCGTCGCCGATGCGCTGCTTCTCGCGGCCGCAGATGACGGATGCGAATTCCTTCGGGTACGACGCGATCGGCTGCGCCGGGATTTTGGCGATATCGATCTTGGGCATTCGCTCACACCCGCTCGATGATGGTGGCGGTGCCCATGCCGGCGCCGATGCAGAGCGTGACCAGTCCGGTCGCAACATTGCGCCGTTCCATCTCGTCGACCAGCGTGCCGAGGATCATCGCGCCGGTGGCGCCGAGCGGATGGCCGAGCGCGATGGCGCCGCCGTTGACGTTGACCTTGGACATATCGAGGTCGAAGGCTTGCAGATAGCGCAACACCACCGCGGCGAAGGCCTCGTTGATCTCGATGAGATCGATGTCGGCGAGCGTCATGCCGGCGGTCTTGAGCACTTTCTTGGTGACGTCGATCGGGCCGGTCAACATCAGCGCCGGGTCGGAGCCGATATTGGCGAAGGCGCGAACGCGGGCGCGCGGCTTTAGACCGCTCTTTTCCCCGGCGGCCTTGTTGCCGACCAGGACCGCCGCCGCGCCATCGACGATCCCCGAGGAATTGCCGGCGTGATGGACGTGATTGACGTATTCCACTTCCGGGTGCGCCTGGATGGCGACCGCATCGAAGCCGCCCAGTTCACCCATCTGCACGAAGGAAGGCTTCAGCGCGGCCAGCGACTGCATGGTCGTCTCCGGCCGCATGTGCTCGTCCTTGGCCAGAATGGTCAGGCCATTGACGTCCTTCACCGCCACGACCGAGTGGTTGAAGCGGCCATCCTCCCACGCCGCCGCGGCGCGCTGCTGGCTTTCCACTGCATAGGCGTCGACGTCGTCGCGCGAGAACCCGTATTTGGTGGCGATGAGATCCGCGGAAATGCCCTGCGGCAGGAAATAATGCGCAACCGCGATCGACGGATCGACCGCCCAGGCGCCGCCGGCCGCGCCGATGCCGACCCGGCTCATCGATTCGACGCCGCCGCCGACCGCCATGGTCTGCTGGCCGGACATGATCTGCGCCGCGGCGAAATTCACCGCATCGAGGCCGGAGGCGCAGAAACGGTTGATCTGAACGCCGGGAACTTCGTTGCCGTAGCCGGCCACTAGTGCCGCAGTGCGCGCGATATCGGCCGCGGCCTCGCCGACCGGATCGACCACGCCCATGACCACGTCATCGACCAGCGCTGTATCGAGATGGTTGCGATCCTTGATCGCGCGCAACGCCTGGCTGGCGAGATTGAGCGCGGTCACTTCGTGCAGCGAGCCATCGACCTTGCCGCGGCCGCGCGGGGTGCGCACGTGATCGTAGATGAAGGCGTCGGGCATGCATTCCTCTCAATCGTCACTGCAGGCGCAATGAGCACTCTGTCGAACAGCTAGAAAGCCTCGGCCGGCAATTCCATGGTCGAAGCGGCGCCGGCTTTGATGCGCGCCAGATGCGTTGCCGCCCCCGGCAGCATCCGTTCCATGAAAAAGCGGCCGGTGGTCAACCGCTCCGCCATCCGTCCCACCGCACCATCCCCTTCACTCGCCTTGGCGTCGGCTTTGGCCCCGGTTTTGGCCTTGGCCGCCTCCGCGATCAGGCACCACATATAGCCGAGTGCGACCAAGCCGAAGAGGTGCATATAGTCAGTCGCGCCGGCGCCGGCATTATCGGGATTGCCCACCGCGTTCTGCAAGAACCACATGGTCGCCTGCTGCAATTCGCCGAGCGCCTGACTAAGCGGCGTCACGAAGGGCGCCATGCCGGCATCGCCGCCGCGCTCCTTGATGTAGGCGGTCACCTCGGCGAAGAAAGCCTGCAAGGCGCGGCCGCCGTCCTTCGGCAGCTTGCGGCCGACCAGGTCGAGCGCCTGAATGCCGTTGGCGCCCTCATACAGCATAGCGATGCGGGCATCGCGCACGAACTGCTCCATGCCGTGCTCGGCGATATAACCGTGACCGCCGAAGACCTGCTGCGCCGAAACCGTATTGGCGAAGCCCTGATCGGTGAGTACGCCTTTGATCACCGGGGTCATCAGACCCAAGCGATCGTCGGCCGCCTGCCGCTCTTTGGCGTCTTCGGAGCGGTGCGCGACGTCGCTTTTGAGCGCGACCCACAGCACCAATGCGCGCGCCGCCTCATTGAAAGCGCGCATCGTCATCAGCATGCGACGCACGTCCGGATGCACGATGATCGGATCGGCGGGCTGTTGCGGAAATTTCGCACCGGTCAGGGCGCGGCCGGCAAGCCGCTCTTTGGCGTAAGCGGCGGCATTCTGGTAGGCAACCTCCGACAGCGCCAACCCTTGCACGCCGACGCCGAGCCGCGCCTCGTTCATCATCGTGAACATCGCCTGCAAACCGCGATTGGCTTCACCCATGAGCCAGCCGGTGGCGCCATCGTAATTCATCACGCAGGTGGCGTTGCCGTGGATGCCCATCTTCTCTTCGATCGAGCCGCACGACACCGCATTGCGCGCGCCGACTTTGCCATCGGCATCGGGCAGGAATTTCGGCACGATGAACAGCGAAATGCCGCGGGTGCCGGCCGGCGCGCCGTCGATACGGGCCAGCACGAGATGAACGATGTTCTCGACGAGATCGTGCTCGCCGGCGGAGATGAAGATCTTGGTGCCGGAGATTTTATAGCTGCCGTCGGCCTGTGGCGTGGCGCGGGTGCGCACCAGGCCGAGATCGGTGCCGCATTGCGGCTCGGTCAGGTTCATGGTGCCGGACCACTGCCCGGCAACGAGCTTCGGCAGATAAAGCGCTTTCTGCTCCGGCGACCCGTGGGTGTGCAGCGCCGCGATCGCGCCCTCGGTCAGACCGGGATACATGGCGAACGCCATGTTCGCCGAGCAGAGGAACTCGTTGAGCGCCTGCGCCAACACCATCGGCAGGCCCTGGCCGCCGAACTCGGCGGGCGCCGCTATGCCGAGCCAGCCTCCGGCAGTCAGCCTCTGATAGGCGCCCTTAAACCCGGTCGGCGTCGTCACCGAGCCGTCGTCGTGCCGGCGGCAGCCTTCCTTGTCGCCGACGCGGTTGAGCGGCGTGAGCACCTGTTCGGCGAATTTTGCCGCCTCCCCGAGCACCGCCTCGATAAGATCGGGCGTGGCTTCGGCGAAGCCGGGCAGGTTGTTGTAGCGATCGATGTGGAACACGTCGTCCAACAGGAACATCACATCGTCGACGGGAGCCTTGTAGCTCGGCATGACGTCCCTCCCCGGCGTCCGCCAGCGGCGGATCGACGCATAAACTAACTGATTCACGACGCCATCACGACGGCCATTTACGGGATTCTGCGTTGCCGCCGATATGGCGGGAATCTCGACGAAATGCCCGCCGCGGCCGCATTAACGACTTGTTTACGCTAATCCGGAAGAGTCCGTGCCGAGGACACGAGATCGCGCCCTCCGCTTCTTCTGTTAACGAGCCCAAGCTCAATACAGAGTCATCTCGTTCCTCCCGGAGTGGCTTGGCGCGCAATGAAATCTGGCGGTCCGTGGAACCTGAGAGGCCTCCGTCCAGAAACGCGCGAAGTCGCCCGCGACGCCGCGCGCCGCTCCGGCGTGTCGGTCGGGGAATGGCTGAACAGCGTCATCCGCGAGGACGACGACGATCGCGGCGAGCCGATGCGGTCCGTTGATTACGACGACAATGACGACGCCCGGCACGACGACAAGCGCCGCGAACCGCGTTATGACGATCCTCGCGAGTCACGTTATGCCGATCGCGCCGCGCGCCGACGCCGCGGCCGCCCTGAACAGGATGAGCCGCCGCGCCGCGGAGCACGCCATGGACACGACCGTGACCATGATGAATTGACGTCGCGACGCCGCCAGCGCGAGCGCGAAGCCGAGATCGAGCGCGAGGCCGCGCTGGCACGGGAGGAATTCGGCGAAGTCCACGCCCGCCTCGACCGGCTGACGCAGCAACTCGAGCGTATGGCGCAGACCGACGCCCCGCGGCTCACCGGCGCTCCGGCGCCGCAGCCGCATGTCTATCAGGCGGCACCGCAGCCGCACGTCTATCAGCCACCGCCGCCGCCTCCCAGCATTCGCGCACCCGGCCATCGACCGTTGCTATCGGTCGACAACGCCGTCGCCGAGATCGCCCAACGCCAACGCCAGCTTTACGGCGATGACGCGGCTAGCCGCATTGCGCCTGTCGCCCCCGTGACTTCCGTCTCGACGGCGCCGTCCCCGGAGCCGGCGGTTGCTGCAGCTCCGCCGCCGTTACCCGGTACCGCGCAGCGTGTCGCGGAGCCGCCCGTCGATATCAGCAATCTCGAAGAGCAGCTGCGCGACATCACGGCCCGAATCGAATCGTTGCGGCCGTCGAGCGAGCTTGAAAGCGTCGTCAAATCCTTCCGCAAGGACCTTGCGGAAATCCGCGAGCAGCTCACGGAAGCGCTGCCGCGCCGGGCCGTACAATCGCTCGAAGCCGAGGTTCAGGCCCTGGCAAAGCGGCTCGATCAATCCCGCGCATCCGCATCCGGCATCGATTTGGGTGTGCTGGCCGGGATCGAGGGCGGACTGAAGGAGGTCCGCGACGCGCTGCGCAGCCTGACGCCGGCTGAGAATCTGGTCGGTTTCGAAGACACGGTGAAAGCACTGTCGCAAAAGGTCGACCTGATCATCGCCAAAGAAGATCCGGCGGCACTGCAGCAGCTGGAGACGGCCATTGGCACGCTGCGCGGCATCGTCTCCCATGTCGCCTCCAACGACACCTTGACCAAAGTAGCTGAGGACGTGCGTTTACTCGCCGCCAAGGTGGACGTCGTCGCCGGTAGCGCGGCCAGCGGCCAGGCGGTTTCCGCGCTTGAGAGCCGCATCGATACGCTCGCCAATGCGCTCAATGCTTCGAATGAAGCGGGCCGCGCCGTCCCGGGCGAGCTGGAGAAGCTGCTCTCCGGACTGATCGAAAAGCTCGAATGGGTGCAGCTCACCCATACCGATCACGCCGCGCTTGGCGCGCTGGAAGACCGTATCGCCCAACTGATCAAGCGGCTTGACGCCTCCGACGCACGGTTCGGCAATCTTGCAGCGGTCGAGCGCGGGATCGCCGATCTGCTGGTGCATATCGACCAGATCCGTGGCAGCAACGGCGTAGCGGCTGCGGCCATGCCGCGTAAGCCGGTCGACGCTATCGAGCGCGACGTCGCCGAGATCAAACGCAGCGAACAACGCACCCAGGAATCACTCGAAGCCGTGCACGGCACGGTGGAGCACGTGGTCGATCGCTTGGCCATGATCGAAAGCGGGATACATGACGGGACGAGCCGCGCCAGCGCATTAGGCGATACGCAAACGGCGCAAGAA
>JBAQAB010000172.1:0-8582 GCA_049285535.1 Xanthobacteraceae bacterium | reverse complement strand
ACATCTGGCTCTGCGCCGACGACTACGGCCTGTCGCCCGCGGTCAGCGCCGCGATCCGCGATCTCATGACGCGGCGCCGTATCAACGCCGCCTCCGCCATGATGCCGGCACCGAGTTTTTCGCCGAGCGAGGCGTCAGCGCTCGACGAGGCCGCGGCCGGGCATGGCGCGATCGGCTTGCACGTGACCTTAACGGCACCGTTCCATCCGCTGAGCTCAGGTTTTGCCCCGACCCGCGACGGCGCCTTCCCGCCGCTTGCGGCGATGGCCGGCCACGCGCTGGCGCGTTGGCTTCGGCCCGAGGATTTGGAGGTCGAGATCGCGCGGCAGTTTGCGGCCTTCCAGGCCGCCTTCGGGCGCACGCCGGATTACGTCGACGGCCATCAGCACATCCATGTCTTTCCGCAAATCCGCGAAGCGTTGCTGCGCGTCATCAAGGACGTCGCGCCGCAAGCCTGGCTGCGCCAATGCGGACGATCCGCCGCCGCGCCCAAGAGCCTTTCCGATCCCAAGGGATTTATACTAGATGCGCTGAGCGCGCATCTGGCCCGCCTCGCAGCCCGCGCCGGCGTGCGCACCAATCCCGCCTTCGCCGGCACCTATTCCTTTGCGCCGGGGGCGGATTACGCGGCATTATTTACGGGTTTTCTCGACGGGCTGCCGGACGGCGGCGTCGTCATGTGCCACCCCGGCAAAGTCGACGACGAGCTGCGCCGCCTCGATCCGCTCACCGATCTGCGCCAGCGCGAATACGACTATTTTCTCGGCGACGATTTTTCGCGGCTGTTGGAAAAACGCGGCTACACGCTGGCGTGATCGGCGTTACCGCCGACGCGGATGCACCGCGTGGCTGTATCTCACCTCGAGCTCTTCGATATAGGCCGCGTAAGCCGAAGCGACACCGGCGTCATGAATGAACAGCACGTCCTCGGCGTTGCTCATGGCGTGGTTCGACAGATTGAAGCTGCCCGTCACCACAACGTCGTCGGCGACGACGAGCTTATTGTGCATGAAATTATGCGGCCGGTGCGGTTTGTTTTGTTCGTAGGCCAGCGAGTTCTTGCGCACGAGATGGTCGGCGACCTTGTCCCAGGTATTGATCTTGTCGGCGCCGACATGCGCGGCGTGCCATTGCCGCCGCACCAAATCCATCTGCGGCCCATCGTAAAGTCCGCCGACCCGCATGCCGCGGTCGATCGCTTCGGACAGCGCCGCCAAAATCGGCCCCGATGACACCACACCAGACGCTACGAAGAGCCGCTGCCGCGCGCAGGCGATCGCGCCGACAATCTCCTTGACGATCGCCGGGCTTTGTTTCGGTGCAAAACCAATCTTCACTGAAACGCCGGAAACATCGACTACATCGAGCTCACGGTCGGTCGGATGAGATGGAATCCGGCCAGTGGCGAACAGTTCGGCAAAATTGTTGGTGAAAGAAGACGCCAGCGGCCGCGACCGGATGTGCAGGAGATTACTCTCCTGCAATCCCCATGAATCGTCGGTGTAATTCGCCGAGCCGAAGAACACCGCGGCATCGTCGCTGTCGCCGTCGCGGACGAGATATTTGCAATGCATCAGGGCGCGGTAGCCGGTGACAGGTTTGATTTGCGCGATATCGGCAAAGGCGTTCTCAAATGTCTCGGTGCCGGGCGCCTTGAAATCGACTTCTAGATGCACCGGCGCAACGATCGGGGCGCCGTTCGCTTGCGGCTCGGTGGTGGCGTCGTAGATAATGCGTATAGCGACGTTGTTGCGCGCGCACTCGCGTAACGCCGCGCTCACGATCGTCGCCGCCTCACCGTCCAGCCGGAAATCGTAGATAGCGATGTCGAGGCTTTTGCGCGCGCCGGCAACCAAATCGGCAGCGAGTTTCGCCACGGCGGCGATTTGGGTGGCGCGGTCGGGCGTCGCCGAGAAGGGATCGTCACCGATCTGCTGGAGAAACGTCATTTCGATGTCGCCGCCGGCAGCGGACGCTGTTGCCATAGCCATTTTGGATTATCGCTTTCTGCGGAAGATTGCTGTCAGTAACGCGGCTTCGACGGATAGCCGGGCGGCCGCGGCCCGGTTCGCAGTCCGTGCTTGACGAGTTCCTGCCAGCCGCTCTCGGCGCCTTCGGCATAGCAGAAGAGATCGAGATCGGCACCGGCAATCGTCCCCTCCTCGGCCAGCCTCTCGAAATTCATCGCGCTTCGCCAATAGGAGGGGTCAATGAGAAGAACCGGAACGGCTGGCATTTTTCCGGTCTGAATGAGTGTGAGAATCTCGAACAATTCATCGAACGTGCCGAAACCGCCCGGAAATACCACGAGTGCATTGGCGCGCATCGCAAAGTGCAGCTTGCGGATCGCGAAATAATGAAACTGAAAAGTGAGATCCGGCGTCGAATAGGCATTGGGATCCTGCTCGTGCGGCAGACCGATGTTATATCCGATCGATGGCGCGCCGGCGTCTGCCGCGCCGCGATTGGCCGCCTCCATGATGCCCGGTCCACCGCCGGTTGCGATCACATTATCGCGTACGCCGTGGTGTGAATTGAGCGCGCCCCCGCGTTCGGAGGCGATCTTCCCGAATAACCGCGCTTCTTCGTACCATCGTGCCCCCGCGCCGCCCGGCCGCATCCGCGCACTGCCGAACACCACGATGGTCGAGCGTACGGTCCATGCGCGCAGCCGCTCCTCGGCCTTCTCATATTCGATCTGCAAGCGAACCCCGCGCATCGAGTCGCCGAGCAGAAAATCCGCATCGAGCGCGGCAAGGCGGAACGACGGTGAATTCTTCTGCGCGCTGTTATCGGCCATGGATTCGATCTCTGCAGCGCCCCGGCAGGCTTTGCATCTTGACCGGGTGGTGTATCGCAAGCCCTCCGGCGGCCCGCGCGTCGGCCCGGGCAATCGCAAGGCTGGGGCGTTAGATGATGACGACCTTGGTGCCGATCTTGACGCGGTTGTAGAGGTCCTCGACGTCCTCGTTGCGCATGCGGATGCAGCCCGAGGACACATTCTGACCGATGGTCCACGGCTCGTTGGAGCCGTGAATGCGGTAGAGCGTCGAACCGAGATACATCGCGCGCGCGCCGAGCGGATTGCCGATACCGCCGGCCATGAAATGCGGAATGCCGGGTTGCCGCGCGATCATCTCCGGCGGCGGCGTCCAATCCGGCCACTCTTTCTTCGCGGTGATGGTCTTCACGCCCGACCAGGTAAAACCGGGGCGGCCGACGCCGATGCCGTAGCGCAGCGCCTTGCCGCCGTCCTCGACCAGAAACAGAAATTTGTCCGGCGTATCGACGATGACCGTGCCCGGCTTCTCGTCGCCGTTATAGGCGACGACCTGGCGCATGAATTGGGGATCGATCGGGTAATTCGCTTTGTCGGGCGCGTTGGCCGGATTGTAGGCTTGCTGCTGCGGCGGAGCGACCGGCGCGGGTTGTGCCTCCGGCTGCGGCGCCTGATAGCCGGGATACATGTGAGACACCGGCACATTGATGGTCGGGCCGCCGAAAATCGCTTCAAGGAATCCACCTCCGCCGGGACCTGACGGTGCCGGCGCCGGCACTGGCGCGGCGGCGTAACCTTGCGGAGCCGCCGCTGCATAAGTGCGCGGCGGTGGCGCCGCGTAGCCCTGTGGAGCGGCGTTCGCGTAGCGTTGCTGATAATTCGCCGGCGCATTCACGTCGCGCGGCTGCTGCGCGTAATAATATTGCTGCTGTGGCAGCTGTTGCGCCGCATAAACCGGCTGGCCGGAAGGATAGAGCGCCGATTGCGCAAAGGCCGGACCGGAAAGCGCGCTCAGAAGGAGCGCGGTGGTGCAGATACGCCGCATTGCTGTACTCGTTACGCTGGTTTCACGCCAAGCGCGGTTCCGCGCTCATACGACGAGTACGCCTGCAAACCTCGACTGTTTGGTAAACAAATTGCGGCGGCACGTTATTGGTACATTGTTCATCAAGTTAGAGTTGATTTTGTGTCAATGGCCGGCCGTCTTGGTTAATAAGACCTTGGCATTAACGCTGCGCGCGCGTGAACGCGGTATTAAGCGGCGCCCCACTAGGGTTGAGTGAAGTCAGTCGGTAGTCGCATGCCCGAACCGCGCAGGGTTTTCCGGATCGAACAGACCGCCGCCGCACGACGGGCGCGCCCCGCCCCGGGCGCGGCCCACGCGCCGCACGACGGCGAGATCATGCAGGCGCTCGACGCGTTGCGGGCGTTGATGGCGGCGGCGCCGGCTTTGCCGGCAACGACTACGGCCACGCCCCGCCAATCCGATCGTCCCGGCCATGACACGGCACCGCAAGCGGAGGACATGACGCGCATCGCCGACGAGCTTGATGCGGTCACCGCCGGCACGGCGCAGGCGACGCAGAAGATTCTCGCCGCCGCCGAAGAGATCGATCAGCTTGCCGACAACCTCTCGGCGGCGCTCAAGGGCAGGCTCGAACAGGAATTGGCGCAGGACATCGCCGACAGCGTGCTGCGCATTTTCGAGGCGTGCAATTTTCAGGATATGATCGGCCAGCGCGTCGCCAAGGTGATGAAGACGCTCACACAGAAAGATGCGGCGCCGGCCGCCGATGCCGGCCCGGATTTGCACGGCCCGCGGCTCGACAGCGACAAGGGCCATCTCTCGCAGAGCGAAATCGACGCGATGTTCGCGGGCTGATGAGATCTATTCCGGCGCGCGGATCGTCAGGAAACAAATAAACGCGGCGACCGCGAACACCGCCACCAGCATCAGGCCCGCGGCATCGGAGGCGCGATCGGCGACATAGGTCACTATCACCGGCGCCAGCGCCTGCACCGCCAGAAACGGTCCGCCGATCCGTCCGACTAGCCGCCCGTAGCCGCTAGGACCAAACAAAGCGAGCGGCACGGTGCCCCGCGCTATAGTCAAAAGGCCATTCGCCATGCCGAACATCACGGCAAAGGTGGCGGCCAAGGCAGCGGAGAACGGAAGAAGCGCCAGCAGCACGAAAGCGGCGACCAGGAGCCCGACGGCGGCGCGTGCGATCCACAACGGATGCATGTGGCGGCCAAAGCCGAGCTCGCAGATGCGCGCCAGCACCTGCGCCGGACCGAACAGCATGCCGATGGCAACGACGACGTCGGGCGCCAATCCAAATCTTTTGAAGATGGCGAGAAGCTGCGCCGACAGCGCCGACGGTACGAAGGCGTAGGAGGCAAAACCGGCAACGACGAGAATAAAGGTCAGCCCGTGCGGCGGAATGAACGCCGCGGGTTTTTGCGCCGGTGCAAGCGTCGGTGCCGGCCGCGCCAAAATCTCGGCGCGCTGGCGCGGCAGCGCGAAAGCGTGCAGCGGCGCGGCAACAAGCGCGAGCAAGGCGGCATAGACCAGATAGGTGCCGCGCCAGCCCACTTTGTCGATGAGGAATTGGGTCGCCGGCCAGCTCACGGTGGAGGCAAAACCACCGGCGAGCGTCAACGTCGTGATCGGCCCGCGCGCGCCGGCGCCGAAAATGCGGCCGAGCGCGGCGAAGGCCGGATCGTAGAGCGAGGCCGCCATGGCAGCGCCGAGCAGCATCCACACCGTGAAATAAGCGGGCGCGCTCTGCACATGCACCAGTGCGGCGAGGCCCGCGGCGGCGGTAAGCGAGCCAACCGGCATCACCACATGGCCACCAAAGCGATCGATCGCGCCGCCGACATAGCGCGAACACAGGCCGCCGACGAGCAGGCCCAAGGAAAAACCGCCCATCGTGAACGAGCGCGACCAGCCGTGATCGGCCGCGATCAACGGCACCGTGAGCACCGGCGGATAGAACAGCGCACCCCAGGACAGAATCTCGGTGACGCCGAGCACGCTCACCGCGCGCCAAGGACCGAAGATGAATTCGCGGGGGTTTGGCATTTCTCAATCCGTCATTCCGGATTGGCGCGAAGCGGCAAGTCCGGAATCCATAATCACAGGTCAGCGTATATGGATTCCGGGCTCCTCGCTGCGCTCGGCCCCGGAATGACGACGCGAAGCCTTACTGCCCCACCGGCTTCATCGGCGGCCGTCCTGCGGCGCGCGCGGTGCCTTCCGGCGCGCAACGCACATAGACCCCGGTGCCATAGCGGCCGGCGACTTCGGGATCCATCCACTTGAGCACCATGGTGCGGCCGTCGAACGAGACGATCTCGCGGTCCTGCATGCCGCCCGCCGGACCGGGCGGACCGATATAATTGGCGCCGCTCTGCGAGCCCTTGAGCTGCAGTTCCTGCAATTGCGCGGAGTCGGCGAGATACATCATCACGCCGCCGTTCGGCCCGCGCGTGATCTCCACCGGCTGGCCGCATTGCTGGCGTGCCGCGGCGGCGGTGCGTCCGAGATCCTCGTCGCGGTGAAAGGCGCCATAGCCCCAGCGGCCGACAATATCCTCCGGCCGGTATTTGGACGGGATCGCCGGCTGTTCCGGAACTGGCGGCGCCGCCGCTTCCTGCGGCGATGGCGTGTTCGAGGTGCAGGCGGAAAGCGCCAGCGCGCAAGCCACCGCGATGGCGAGAGCCAATCGCCGATACGACGCACTCCGATACGAAGCCCTCATGGGCAAATCCTCCCGAACCCGGGTACCAAATGACACCGCGCCCGTTTTACCGCCCCGACCTTTCGACTTTGTTTCGAATTGCACCCTCGAAATTAACCATCGAAAGCAGTCGGCGACGATTACGGCCCGGGTTGGGCGGTCAGGCCGTAGCCCGCCGCGCGGAACCGTTCCGGGCGGCGCGACCGCCGTTGCCGCCCTCGCCGGCCGGCTTTCCCTTGCCGGCCGCTTTGGGCCGCGGATCGACCAACGGCGCCGATTTATGGATGCTCAGCGTGCGAAGCTGATCCGGATCGTCGAAGAAGTCGCTGTCGGCGCGATAGCCCCCGGCGTGAATGCCGGCAATGGCGCAGATATCGTCCATCTCATTGGCGTCGCCGGTGACGCCGATGGCGGCGACCACTTCGCCGGACTTGTCACGGATGAGCTGGCCGCCGCCTTCGAGGAACAGCGGATAATCGGCAAGGTTTTCGATCGACTGCATGAACAGCGGCTTCTCGTTGGCCTTCTGCAGCACGAGCTTCGACGGCCGTCCCAGCGCCAGCGCGCCATAGGCTTTGCCGTAGCAGACCTCGAAGCGCAGCATCGAGGCATGATCCTCTTTCTGAAACGCCTTGACCCGACCGCCGGCGTCGAGAACGATCGCGCTCATCGGCCGACATTTGTGTTTCTTGGCCGCGGCAAAAGTCGCCGCGATGATGGTATTGGCCTCGTCGAGCGTCAGCGCGCGCATTCTCAATTTCCTTCCTCGGCCGCCCGGAGGCGAGATGGGCAGCGCGAGATTAGCAGCGAATGGCGCGCCGCGAATAGCAAGCGGTGGCATTTGCCATTTCGGCGCCTGCGCCTTGACAGCGCATAGGCCGCGCCTTATGTCCCGCAGAGCCTTTCTGGCACTCAATTGTTCTGAGTGCCAAGGCTCTGCAAAACAACGATATTTTCAACAACGAACGCCGGCAAAACCTTCCCAGATCGTCGACGAGGTTGCGCGGCACCGAGGTGATCATGGCAAAGACCAAGTTCCGACCGCTGCATGACCGGGTGGTCGTCAAGCGTATCGACGCCGAGGCCAAGTCCAAGGGCGGCATCATCATTCCCGATACCGTCAAGGAAAAGCCGTCCGAAGGCGAAGTGGTCGCCGTCGGTCCCGGCGGCCGCGACGAGGCCGGCAAGATTATTCCGATCGAGCTGAAGTCCGGCGACCACGTGCTGTTCGGCAAGTGGTCGGGCACCGAGGTCAAGCTCGACGGTGAGGACCTCCTGATCATGAAGGAGTCCGACATCATGGGCGTGATCGCTTGAACGGAACTTACGTCCCGTCATCCTAAGGCGGCCGCGCAGCGGCCCTCGAAGGATGCACGGCCCGGGCTGTCATCCTTCGAGGCTCGCTTCGCTCGCACCTCAGGATGACGGCCAGACTCAACACCCAAGGAGACAACGGAAATGTCCGCGAAAGACGTAAAATTCTCTACCGACGCCCGTGACCGCATGCTGCGCGGCGTCGACATTCTCGCCAATGCGGTGAAAGTGACGCTCGGCCCCAAGGGCCGCAACGTCATCCTCGACAAATCCTACGGCGCACCCCGCATCACCAAGGACGGCGTCACCGTCGCCAAGGAGATCGAGCTCGAAGACAAGTTCGAGAACATGGGCGCGCAGATGGTGCGCGAAGTGGCGCAGAAGACCAACGACACCGCCGGCGACGGCACCACGACCGCGACCGTGCTCGCGGCTGCCATCGTCAAGGAAGGCGTCAAGTCGGTGGCCGCCGGCATGAACCCGATGGACCTCAAGCGCGGCATCGATCTCGCCGTGACCGCCGTCGTGGAGGATATCAAGAAGCGCGCCAAGAAGGTGGGCTCGTCGGCCGAAGTGGCGCAAGTCGGCACCATCTCATCGAACGGCGATTCGACCATCGGCAAGATGATCGCCGACGCCATGCAGAAGGTCGGCAATGAGGGCGTCATCACCGTCGAAGAGGCCAAGGCGCTCGACACCGAAGTCGAGATCGTCGAGGGTATGCAGTTCGACCGCGGCTATCT
>JBAQAB010000171.1:0-1899 GCA_049285535.1 Xanthobacteraceae bacterium | reverse complement strand
GGTCATGAGCGAGCACAACGGCTAGGGAACATCCGCACCGGGTGCATCCACATTGCCGTTTGCCCGCGTATCACTCGATGCAAGATGAATCGCTGTGCGTGACGCTGTCATGACAAGAGCAAACGGTCCGTCAGCGCTGCGGTCCGCACAGGCTGAGGTCGCGCTCGGCGCGGAACACATTGCTGTAGAGGTTGGCGATCCACTGCCGTCCGCTCGAGGTAACGTTGAGATAGCGGATGGCGGTCTGGATATGCGAGGACACGCTGTTCCAGTAGAACTGCGGATAGAGGTCGGTAAGGTCGGCGGGCGAGGTATAGCCGAGCTGCTTGTTCATGCCGACTTCCTCGAACTCGTAATATAGCGCATTGGCCTTGCGCAGATAATGCGGGTCGCCGAGCTGGCCGATGAGATCGGCGGCGCGCACCAAGAGGCCTTCCTCGCTGTCGGATTCGTGCGGCCCATGCGACGACGGAAAGCGGGTATATTCGATGGCGGCGGCGATCCGTTCGGCGTCGAGCAGCTCGATCTTGGCCATACGATCCTTCACGAACAGCTTCGAGCGCTCGACATGATAGGGCAACAGCGCGGCGTCGGATGAACCGCGCGGCAGTTTCGCCTTGTTGCCCTTGGCGTCGATGACGTAGCCGTCGGCGCCGTCGCCCTTGAGGATGCCGCGCACATAGCCAATGTCGTGCAGCAGGCAGGCGACGAGCAGATGCGCGTAATCACTCGGATAAGTCGGCGTCAGCAGCGAGCGGCCCTTCATGATGTCGTAGCCGACCAGCGTCACCAGCATGGTATGCTCGACATTGTGGTAGAGCGCGTCGCTATTGCCGATGCATTCGAGGGACGTTCTTGCGATCGACGGAATAAGCTCGGTCAGATCGGCGTGGGTCGACGCAAACCTGCGGCTCAAATGCTCGCCGAGATAAGACCCCAAGGCCTCGGCCGCCAATTCGGGAACGGTAATCAAGTAATGCCCCTCCAAATCAGCATTCCTCGGCGCCATGGTGACGGCGAGTTGGACACTTTGCAATATCGGTCCGGCAAATTTGTTGGTATACCAAGTTGTTGATTTTGTAGGCGGCCCGCGACAAGGAGGTTACATCCGCGAGGGTCGCGTGCTTTGCTGCAAACGCCACTTAAATCCCGATCTGCCGGCTGATCTGCACGAATTGCCCGCTCGGAAAATTGAAGCGATCGGCCGGGTGGATCGAATTGCGGTACAGGAAAGAAAACAGGTGACGCCGCCACGCCGCCAGCCGTGGTTTGTGCTTACGCGCCACCACGTAGTCGCGCTCGCAGAAATAGATGGCATCGTCGGATTTGATCGGGCACATGGTCTTTTCGCGGTCGAGCGCTCGCGAAACGTCGGGATTTTCCATAAAGCCGAAACGCACCGTCACCCGCCAAAATCCTTGGCCGAACGGCTCGACATGAAGCCGACTCTTGGAACGCACGCGTGGTACCGCGCTAAACTGCACCGTCAGCGCCACGGCCTCCTCATAGAGCGAGCCCATCTGGCGCACGTGATCGGCGATCAGCTGCGGAATAAAGCCCCGCAGCCGGGTCAGGAAAATCGCGCGGCCGGGAACGCGAGGGATCTTGTGATCGCGCAATTGGCGGACAAATTGCCCGATCGTGATGGCGTCGCGCTCCTGTCGCCGGTGCATGGCGTCGATGCCGGCGTGCCACGTCGTCATCACGACGAAAATCGCCACGCCGAACAATAGCGGGATCCAGCCGCCGTCGACGATTTTGGTGAGATTAGCGATGAAGAAGGCGACATCGACGCATATGAACAAGGAGAATAAGCCGATCGCCGCCCAGGCCGGCCAGCGCCATAAGACCCGCATGATGCGATAAAGTATCGCCGTCGTCATCAGCATGGTTGTGGAG
>JBAQAB010000170.1:0-9537 GCA_049285535.1 Xanthobacteraceae bacterium | reverse complement strand
CGCTCGTACATGCGAAACAGATTGCCGGCAAACAATGCCGCCTCGTCACCACCGGTGCCGGCGCGGATTTCGAGGATGACATTCCGTTCGTCCATCGCGTCTTTGGGCAAGAGCGCCAGCCGCAATTGCTGCTCCAACGCCGCGCGGCGCGCTTCCAACCCGGGCTTTTCCGCTTCGGCGATCGAGCGCATCTCGGAGTCGGTCGCCGGATCGGCGATCAGGCTTGTCAGACCGTCAAGCTCATTCTTCGCAGCACGGTACGATTTGACCGCCTCGACCACCGGCGCGATTTCGGCGAATTCGCGCGACAGCTTCACATAGGTCTCGGCCGGCAGCGCGGCCGCGAGATCGTGCTCCAGCGCCGCATGCCGGACGAGGAGCGCGTTGAGTTTTTGGTCGGGCAGCATGTCAGATTAAGTAAAAGACGGAGCCGGCCGGGACAAGCCCGGCTGCGGCGGTTATTTGTTGCGTTACAGCTGCAGTCCGTAATCGGCGGCAAATTTCTCGAGCTGCGCGCGGATCGGCGCGCCGCGGCTGCCCTGGTCGATCAACGGACATAGAAATGCAGCGGCCTTGCGGCAATCGAGATCGAGCAGCATCGCCTTGACTGGCCCGACCGCCGAGGGGGTGAGGGAAAGCGCGCGGTAGCCCAGCGCGGCCAAAGCCAGCGCTCCGATCGGCTGCGACGCCAGCTCCCCGCACACGGTGACCGGCTTGTTATGGGCGCGCGATTTGTCGGCGATGTCCTTGAGCGCCCGCAGCACCGGCGCGGAGAGCGCATCGAAACGGCCGGAGACCCGCGGATTGCCGCGGTCGATCGCATAGAGGAACTGCACCAGGTCGTTGGAGCCGACCGAGAGGAAGTCGACGCGCTCCAAGAGCTCGTCGAGCTGATAGAGCAACGCTGGCACTTCCACCATGCTGCCAACTTCGACTTCGGCGGGTAGTTTGTGGCCATGGCGGCGCAGATGGGTAAGCTCGCGTTCGACTAATTCCTTGGCCTGATCGAATTCCTCGACCGTCGAGATCATGGGAAACATGATTTTGAGCGCGCGGCTGCCGGCCGCCCGCAGCAAGGCGCGCAATTGCGTGCGCAGCAAGCCGGGGCGATCGAGACCGAGGCGTATCGCACGCCAGCCGAGCGCTGGATTCTCCTCTTCGACATTACGCATATAGGGCAGCACCTTGTCGCCGCCGATGTCGAGCGTGCGAAACGTCACCGGCTTGTCACCGGCGGCGTCGAGCACGGCGCGGTACAGCGCATATTGCTCGCTGGTGCGTGGAAAATTCGGCGCCACCATGAATTGCAGCTCGGTGCGGAACAAGCCGATGCCGCCGGCGCCGGTATCCTCGATATGCGGTAGGTCGACGCTCAAGCCGGCGTTGAGCAGCAATTTGATCTCTACGCCATCCTTGGTGACGCAGGGCTTGTCGCGCAGCGACTGATATTGCTGCTGCCGCCGCGCCCGCAGCCGCACGCGCTCGACGTAAGCCGCCTCCATGTCCGGCAGCGGCCGGATATGCAGATCGCCGGCGGTACCGTCGATAATGATGGCGTCGCCCGGATCGGCGATGCCGGTGGCGTTGTCGATGTCGCCGACCGCGGGAATGCCGAGAGCGCGCGCCACGATCGCGACATGCGAATGCGGGCCGCCTTCTTCCAGCACCAGGCCGCGCAGGCGATTGCGGTCGTAGTCGAGCAGCGCGGCCGGGCCCATCGAACGGGCGATCAGGATCGCGTTCTCCGGCAGGCTGTCGCGCGACGGCGCGTGGTCGCGGCCGGTGAGCTGGCGCATCAGGCGATTGGCAAGGTCGTCGAGGTCGTGCAGCCGCTCGCGCAGAAACGGATCGGTCTGCCGCAACATGCGGGCGCGGGTGTCGGACTGGACGCGCTCGACCGCGGCTTCCGCGGTCAGGCCGGTCATCACCGCTTCTTCGAGCTTGTGCACCCAGCCGCGGTCATAGGCGAACATGCGATAGGCTTCGAGCACTTCACGATGCTCGCCGCCCTCGACGACATCGCCATGCTCCAGCATCTCGTCGAGATTGGATTGCAGCGTCTCGACGGCGGCTTTGAGGTGCTCCAATTCCTTGGGCACGTTGTCGGCGATGAAATTGGTGACGACAACGCGCGGCTCGTGCAGCACAACATGGCCGAGCGCAATGCCTTCGCTCAAAGCCGAGCCCTTGAGATGCAGCGAATGGCGTGCGGCGGGTTCGGCGCCGGGCAGCGCCAGCGCGGAGAGCTCGCCCGAGGCGATCATCTCGGCGAGCACCATGGCAGTGGTTTGCAGCGCCTCGACTTCCTCTTCGGAATAAGTACGGCGGGCGCGGTTCTGCACCACCAGCACGCCGAGCGTATTACCGGCGCGCAAAATCGGCACGCCTAGGAAGGAATGGTAGATTTCTTCGCCGGTTTCCGGCCGGAACGAGAAGGCCGGATGCGCCTGCGCATTTGACAGATTGATCGCGCTCGCCTGGCTCGCCACCAGGCCGACCAGGCCCTCGTCGGAGCCCATTACCGTGTGGTGGACAGCTTCGCGGTTGAGGCCTTCGGTGGCGTAGAGTTCGAGCGTGGCGTCGACGCGCAGCACATAGACGGAGCAGACCTCCGCGACCATGTTGGCGGCGATCAGCACCACGATCTTGTCGAGGCGTTCCTGCGCGCTGACCGGCTCCGCCATCACTTCGCGAAGCCGGCGCAACAGCACGCGCGGACCGCCGAGCGCGCCACGCATGGCGTGAGGTCCCTCGGGCGTGATTTTGGCCGGGGCGGAGCCCGTGATGCACCGGCCGCAATCGAAGAGGAATTCGCCCGGGTCCCGTCCCGCGGCGAATGTCCCCAAGGCTATATCGAATGCGGCATGCAAACCGCAAGCCAGAGACAACGATATGACAACGCTAAGGAATTATGTTGCAGTGCAACTAACCGCGCCGCTTACCCCGTGGCGTTATCGAGATTGTACAGCGAATGCAATGTGCGCACCGCAAGTTCAGTAAAGGCGGCGTCAATCAGCAGCGAAAACTTGATCTCAGATGTCGTAATGGCGCGGATATTGATGGAGCGCTCGGCCAGCGCGCTGAACGCCTGCGCCGCGACGCCGGCATGACTGCGCATCCCGATGCCGATGACGGAAATCTTGGCAACGTCGGTGGCGCCGTCGAGCCGGGTATAGCCGATCGCGCCCTTGGCCTTGGCGATGACGTTAAGCGAGCGCTGGTAATCCGCCGCCGGCACGGTGAAAGTGAGATCGGTGGTTTTGCCGTCGGCCGAGACGTTTTGCACGATCATGTCGACATTGATATTGGCTTCGGCGAGCGGCCCGAAAATGGCCGCAGCCACCCCCGGCTTGTCCTGAACCTGGCGGATCGAGATTTGCGCCTCGTCCCTCGAGAAGGCGATGCCGGTGACGGTTTGCTGTTCCATGATCTCCCCCTCGTCGCAGATCAATGTGCCGGGCGGATGGCCGTGCGGATCGATTTTCTCCGGCGGGTCAAAGCTCGAACGCACGAAAATGCGCACATTGTGCACCATGCCGAGCTCCACCGAGCGCACCTGCAGAACCTTGGCGCCGAGCGAGGCGAGCTCCAGCATTTCCTCGAAGGCGACCTTCTCAAGGCGGCGCGCGCGCGGCACCACGCGCGGATCGGTGGTATAAACGCCGTCGACGTCGGTATAGATGTCACAGCGGTCGGCGCGTATCGCGGCGGCAATCGCCACCGCGGAGGTGTCCGAGCCGCCGCGGCCGAGCGTGGTGACGCGGTTGGTTTCCTTGTGCACGCCCTGGAAGCCGGCGATGACCGCGACCTCTTTGCGGTCCTTGAAGCGCGCGACCAGTTCGTCGCCCTTGACCTCGAGAATGCGCGCCGACCCGTGCGCGTCCGACGTCAGAATCGGCAGCTGCCAGCCCTGCCATGAGCGCGCGTTGATATCGAGGTCCTGCAAGGTGATGGCGAGAAGGCCGGCGGTGACCTCTTCGCCGGTGGCGACCACGGCGTCGTATTCGCGCGCGTCGAAGATACGCCGCTCTTTCAGCGCCGCTTCGCACCAGGAAACGAGCTGGTTGGTCGTGCCCGCCATGGCCGAGACCACGACGGCGACTTCATGGCCGGCATCGACCTCGCGCTTGACGTGACGCGCGACGTTGCGGATGCGGTCGATATCGGCGACCGAAGTGCCGCCGAATTTCATGACGAGACGGGCCATGGCGCGTGTTCATACCGGCGCCGCCGGATAGCTGCAACCGGGGCTGTTCTCGAGCGCTTCGCGGTGGCTAATTCCTGGCGAACTTCTTGAAATCCATGCCGGTGGCAAAGCCGCCGAAAACGTTGCCGTCCTTGTCGGCGGCCACCCCTTCCGGCATCGATATTTTCGCATCCATGGATGGAATGAATGTCGTGACCTTGCCGTCCTTGACGCTGCCGATGCGGATGCCTTGCTGGAACGGCGGATTGGTCTTTTCGTCCGACTGCGAGTCACCCACATAAATGATGTCGTTGCGGATGTAGATGCCGCTAGGCCGTCCAAACTGCTTCCACTCGGCGAGGAATTTACCGTCCTGATTGAAAATCTGGATGCGGTTGTTAGCCCGGTCGGCAACGAACAGGCGGCCGGCGGAATCCATCGCCAAGCCGTGCGGCACGTCGAACTCGCCCTGCGCCGAGCCGTGATGGCCCCATGCCTTGATGAATTTTCCGTCCTTGGAGAATTTCACCATGCGGTCGTTGGTATGCTGCACCGGATAATCCCCGTGGCCGTCGGCGACAAAAATATCGCCATTGGGCGCGACCACGACGTCGGACGGCGAATTGAACGTGTCGGGACCGTCGCCGGTGACGCCGGGCTTGCCGAGGGTCCGTAGCACACGGCCATCCGAAGTTAATTGCATGACGACCTGCTTCTGGCCGTCGGTAACCCAGAGCGTGCCATCGGGTGCAGCAAACAGGCCGTGCGGCCAGCTGAACAGTCCGGAGCCGAAGCTCACGACAAGCCGGCCGCTGGCGTCGAATTTCTGGATCGGCGCGATGTTTGAGCCGGCGCAGGTCTTGCCGCCGCAACGGTCGAACACCCACACGCTCGTTCCATCGCGGTCGATGTCGACGCCGATCGCCATGCCCCAACGCCGGCCTTCCGGAAGCTTCGCCCAATTGTCGACGACGTGGTACGGATTGGGCGCACTGTTGGGATCGTCGGCCTGCACCCGCCCGCCGGACATGGCGATTGCCGCGACAGCGGCCGCGCCGGCGAGGCCGGCACAAAGCATTACGTTCGCACGGTTGCGCATGATGCTCCTCCCCCGTCACATGGCGCGGCCGCTTTGCCGGCGTCTGCGCCTTATTTTGAAATGTTGACGGTAGAAGCCTGCGCTTTTTTGCTCAATGCCACAAGCAGCCGGCAATGCCCCGGCCTGTCACATCAATTTCGATCTTGCTAGAGACCGGATCGTCGTCACCAGCGTCGGATTTCGGCATCGGACAGAAAAGGTATGTCGATGGCGGTCTCATCCCAATCGATAATCTACTCGCCGCTCGACAGGTTGGTTTTCTTGATCGAGTCTTCGCGAATTGACCCCTTACGAATCGGTCGTCGCTCGTCGCCCCAACAAGCGGCGGCGCCCATCATCGACGACCAGAAAGCAACCCACAGAAGGGTAGGCATGACCAGTTCTCCTCTATGGATTCGATCATTGAATGAATTTCTTTTCACCCAAACAACGTTTAGCCAACATCACAGTTCCAAGGCACGGAGGGACACACATGCGTGATCGACAGGAACCAGATCGAAAGCAAATGATCGGCATCGTCGGCGGCGGCTTGATGGGGCACGGCATCGCCTATCTCCTTGCCGCCGCAGGGCATCAGGTTGCCGTGTTCGAACCATCGCCTGAAATCCGGGCGTCGTTGGCGACACGCTTGCGGGCGATCGCGGATCTGCTCGCGGACGATCCGGCGCTCCTGCAACGAATCACGGCGCCTGATGCGCTCGCGCCTGCCGTGCAAGGCGCGGCATTCGTGTTCGAGGCGGCGCCGGAGAAACTGCCGCTCAAGCAGCACATCTTCGCCGAACTCGAGAAGCTCGCCACACCGGATACGATCCTGGCCAGCAACAGCTCGGCAATCCCATCGACCGAGATCGGCCGTCACCTCGCCCATCGCGAGCGCGTCCTCGGCACCCATTTCTGGAATCCGCCGCATCTGGTGCCGCTGGTCGAGGTCGTGCAAAACGAGAAGACCAGCCCCGACGTCGTGGAGCGGACCATCGCGCTCCTGCGCGGTGCCGGGAAAACGCCGGTCCATGTCCGGCGCGACGTGCCGGGCTTCGTCGGCAACCGTTTGCAGCATGCGATGAAGCGCGAGGCGATCGCGCTCGTTGCCGCAGGCGTCTGCGACGCCGACACCGTCGACGTCGTGGTGCGCGAGGGCTTTGGCGCGCGCATCGCCGTGCTCGGCCCGATGGAGCAATCCGATCTCGTCGGAACCAATCTGACTCTCGACATCGCCGAGGTGCTCTACGCCGATCTCGATCGGACGCCGGGACCGCATCCGTATTTGCGCGACATCGTCGCTGCCGGCAAACTCGGCATGAAGACCGGCGAGGGCTTGCGCAAATGGACACCGGAGCAGGCCGACGCCGTCCGCAGGCGCCTGTCGCATTTCCTCGCCGATCAGGCCAAAGCGCGAAACAAGGCGCGGCAGAAGGACCCGGCCTAAGCGTCGCCCGCCACCCCGAACTGAGTCGTCGATTGCGACGCGTCCAAATGTCGCCGCCGATGGAAAGGCGCGGTCAACGCGTCCGGCGCTGCATCGCCTTGACCATACGAGAACCGCGGTAGAAGATATTGAGGGTTCGGGCGCGGGGTGGCTCATTGGGTTTGGCCGCATCGCTGCACTGACGGCAGCCCGCACCGGGCTCGCAACAAAAAAGCCGCCAGGCCACGAAACCTTCGTGGCCAAAACCCCAAGATCAAAAAACAACATCATCAGGGAGGATCGAACATGTCGAATAACACACTATCCGTGCGCCGCCGCACCTTGCTCCAAGCAGGTCTTGCGCTGGGCGCCAGTCAAGCCATCGGCGCCCCGTTCGTCATCAGAGCTCTCGGCGATGAGCCAATCAAGATCGGCATGGTCGATCCGCTGACCGGCGTGCTGTCGGCGCTGGCGCAAAGCGAGGTCGACGGCGCCAGATACGCCGAGGCCGAAATCAACAAGAAGGGCGGAATTCTTGGCCGCCGGGTCCAGCTTCTCGTCGAGGATTCGGCGAACGACGTCGGCACCGGCGTGCAGAAGACGCGCAAGCTGATCGACCGCGATCAGGTCAATGCCATCATCGGCGACGTCAACTCCGGCATCGCCTACGCCATGTCGCAGGTGACCAACGAAAAGAAGGTGTTCCACATCGTCGCCGGTGGCCATACCGACCCGATCACCGGCACCAATTGCAAATGGAACGTATTCCGCGTCTGTAACACGACGACAATGGATGCCGAGGCGGTGACTCCGGAGCTGGTCAAGAAGTTCGGCAAGAAATGGTTCTTCGTCACGCCCGATTACGCCTACGGCCATACGCTGCAGGACGCCTTCGTCAAGGCGCTCAAGAAATCCGGCGGCACCTATGACGGCGACATGCTGCCAATCAACAACACGGATTTCTCCGCCACTTTGATCAAGGCCAAGGCTTTTAAGCCGAACGTGCTGCTCAACAACATGGGCGGCCTGACCCAGATCAACTGCATGAAGCAGTTCACCCAGTTCGGCATGCAGAACGAAATGGGCCTCGGCGGGGCGCTGTTCGAATTGGAAAGCATCAAGGGCTGCCCGCCGGAGGCGCAAACCGGCTGGTGGGACATGGAATGGTGGTGGAATCAGCCGAACGTGCCCGAAGTGGTGAAGTTCGTCGCCGATTATCGCGCGGCGACCAAGAAGACCCCCTCGGCACGCGACTGGTTCGGCTATGTGTCGATGAACTCGGTCCGGCTTGCAGCGGAGAAGGCCAAGTCGCTCGACGGGCCGAAATTGGCGGCGGCGATGGAGGACATGGAACTGCCGCCGGATGTGGCGCTGCAGCCCGGCAAGGTGGTCTATCGTAAGGGCGATCACGAACTGATGCCCAACATTTTCGTCGGCGAAGTGCATCCGGCGAAGGGAGATCCCGACGACGTGTTCACGCTCGGCACGTTGGTGCCAGGCGAACAAGCCGCCGGCACGGTCGAAGAAACCGGCTGCAAGATGGTTGAACCGAGCTAAGCGTTCCTGCAACTCGCCGCGGCATCCGCAAGCGTAGAGCGCCGATGACTCAGCTCATCTTGTTCAATGTGACCAATGGGCTGATCATCGGCGCGTTCTACGTGCTGATGGCGCTCGGTCTGTCGCTCATCCTCAATCTCTCGAATGTCATCAACTTTGCGCACGGCAATTTCCTGGCGCTCGGCGGCTATTTGGCGTTCGCGCTGTCGCCGACGCTGGGCTATTGGGGGGCGCTGTTGGTCTCGCCGTTCCTCACGGCCCTGATCGGGCTGGCGGTCGAGCGGCTGATGATCCGGCGCATCTACAATCGCGATCCGGTCTACAGCCTGCTGCTTACCTTCGGCCTCGCCTTCGTGATGCAGGATGCGGCGCGCTATATCTGGGGGCCGAACGGCCTGCCGATGGGCCTGCCCGCCGTCTTGGCGCAGCCGATCACCAACGAACTGTTCTTCATCACCTACTATCGCATCTTCATGGTGACGGTGGTCATTGTCGCCGTGGCCGGGCTGTTCGCCTTCCTGCGTTACACCCGCGTCGGCTTGCGCATCCGCGCAGGAACGTTCGACCTCGAAACCGTTTCGACGCTGGGCGTCAATGTTCGGAATTTGCGGACCTTCAATTTCGCTGTGGGCTGCATGCTGGCAGGCCTGAGCGGGGTGCTCGCCGCCGGGCAGATCGGGCTTAATCCCAATATGGGCGACGATCTCTTGATGCCGAGCTTCATCGCCATCATCGTCGGCGGTGTCGGTAGCCTGATCGGCACTTTGTTCGGCGGCCTGTTGATCGGCATGGCCGCAGCGCTGACCACGGTCGTTTATCCTTCCGCGAGCGAGGCGGTGATTTATGCGATCCTGATGGCGGTGCTTCTCATCCGCCCGCGCGGGCTCGTTGGCGAGGAAGGGATGCTGTCATGACCATGGCAATTGCGTCCCTTGGCGGGCGGCTGCCGATACAGGCCGGCCGGCGCGAATTGGCGATGATCGCCATTTGGACCGCGCTGCTCACCGTGCCGCTGTGGCTGCCCCTGCTCGGCGGCTACACCGCGCTCGCCGGACGCGTCCTGGTCTTTGGTCTCGCCGCGATGGGCCTCAATATGCTGCTGGGCTTTACCGGCGTCTTGAGCTTCGGACACGCGGCCTATTTCGGCCTCGGCGCCTATGGCGCCGGCCTGACGCTGCGCTATCTGGTGCACTCGACACCGCTTGCCAAGCTTGCCGGCACCCTGCTTGGGGGGGTGGCCGGAACGCTGTTCGGCCTGTTGATCGTGCGTCGCCGCGGAGTCTACTTTGC
>JBAQAB010000169.1:0-10226 GCA_049285535.1 Xanthobacteraceae bacterium | reverse complement strand
ACGGGAAAATCGTCAGCCGCCTGGATCATGCGCGCGAGATGGAACGGCCCCGGCGTACAGGTGGTCGCAAACGTGCCATGCGCCGGACCGGTGCCGCCGCCAAGCATCGAGGTGACGCCCGACATCAAAGCCTCGTCGACTTGCTGCGGGCAGATGAAATGAATGTGAGTGTCGAAGCCGCCGGCGGTGAGGATCTTGCCCTCGCCGGCAATGACTTCAGTGCCGGGGCCGATGACAATGGCGACGTTGGGCTGAATGTCGGGATTACCGGCCTTGCCGACGGCGAAGATGTTGCCGTCCTTGATGCCGATATCGGCTTTCACGATTCCCCAATGGTCGAGAATGAGCGCATTGGTGATGACGGTGTCGACCGCGCCTTGTCTGTTGGTGATCTGACTTTGGCCCATGCCGTCGCGGATCACCTTGCCGCCGCCGAACTTCACCTCCTCGCCGTAGACGGTGAAATCCTTCTCAACCTCGATGATAAGATCGGTATCGGCGAGCCGGACACGGTCTCCGGTGGTCGGGCCGAACATATCGGCATAGACGGAACGCAAAATTTTGGACGGCACCGGCGGCTCCTCAGGCGGCAATTTTGTCGGCGAAAAACGGCCTCAGCTTGGCTGCGGTGATGGCTTTGCCGCGGTCACGCCGCGCTTCAATGCCTTGTTGCGAAAAGTCGTGGAAGCCGTATGGATCACTCAGGGAATCCGCCGGACCGAGCGATATTTCGATCGGCTCGACGATCTTGTAGTTGGCCAGGAGCTCGTTCACATCGGGCGGCAGTTGGGGAACGAGCGCGGCAAGGCGCTCGATAACCGATATCAGTTTGTTGAACTGCCTGGCGGTGCTGGCGTCCTGGCGCAGCCGGTTGCCGAAGCGAAGCTGATCAACGCGTTGGCTGACCTCAGTATAGGTGTTCGGCAGATTCGTTTGCAGGGGAAACAGGTTCATCACCACAAGAAGCTTGCCGACATTCGGGTTCGGATCCAAAGCATCGATCGCGGCGCCGAGCGGCGTGTTGTCGATAAGGCCGCCGTCCCAATAATGATAGGCCTCTTTACCATCGCCGATTTGCGTCCAGGGAAATTGCGGCGCTAAGCTGCCGCTGGCGAGTACATGCCTTGGCTCGATCATCCTGGGCGCGATCTCGCCGACGCTTTGGTTCGCAAACCAGGTGAGCTGTCCGCTCTTTACGTCGACGGCTGTCACGACGAACGCCGTCCCGCTCGCGTTGAGCGCCGCAAAATCCACGTGTTCCGAGAGCGTATCGAGAAGCGCTTTGGTTTGATAGAGATAAGTGAAGTTCCAGCTTGGCGCGAACCTGTAAAAATGCGGAACCTCGAACAGCGCAACGTTGGAGGTCACCGCTGCGGGCACGAAGGCCGGCGCCTTGATCATGAAATCGTTCCATAAGGCGCCAAGGCGCTGACGCGCATCGTCGCGGCCGCTGGCACCGACCACGCACGCTGCATTGATCGCGCCGATCGAAACTCCGGTGACGACGCGCAGCGTGACGTTGCGTCCGGCTCTGGCCGCCTCGTCCATCAGATCAAACAGCGCGAGAATGCCGCCCCACTCGTAGGCGCCAAGCGCACCGCCGCCTTGTAAAATCAGGCCGATCTCCATTGCCGAGGTCATTGCACCGCTCCTCATATGTGACCTTCCTGAAAGCCGACAGCCATTTTTTCCGGGGCGCGCGCTAGAGCTTACCCATGATCTCCTGCCGGAAGCCGTACACCGCGCGTTTGCCGGCCACAGCGACCAGCGTGACATCGCGCGTCTGTCCTGGCTCGAAGCGCACGGCAGTCCCCGCCGCGATATCGAGCCGCATGCCACGCGCCTTGTTGCGATCGAACTTCAGGGCCGGATTGGTTTCGAAGAAATGGTAGTGCGAACCGACCTGGATCGGCCGATCGCCGGTATTGGAGACGGTGAGCGTGACGATGCGGCGGCCCTTGTTGAGCTCGATTTCGCCAGGTTTGATGAACATTTCGCCGGGGATCATGCGCTCACCTGATCGGCTCATGTACGGTGACGAGCTTGGTTCCATCGGGAAACGTCGCTTCCACTTGAATCTCCGGAATCATCTCGGCGATGCCATCCATGACCTGCGCGCGCGTGAGAACGTGGGCGCCCCGTTCCATCAGTTCGGCGACGGTGTGGCCGTCACGAGCGCCCTCCAGGATGAAATCCGAGATCAACGCGACCGCCTCGGGGTGATTAAGCTTGACCCCACGGGCGAGGCGGCGTTGCGCCACCATCGCCGCGGTGGCGATCAACAGCTTATCCTTCTCGCGAGGCGTGAGCTGCATGGCGGCCTTCAGTTCGTCCACAATCGCGGCAACGGTCCCGAACCGAGTGCGGCAAGCACTTTGGCGAGATCATGCCGCAGCACCCCACCGTCGGCAGCGACACAACGCACGGCGACCAGTCCATTCCAAGCGGATGCGCCGACTTCCCCGGCAAAATCTTGCTGGAATGCACGGACCGCTGCAACACATTCCTCCGTGCCCGGCACCTTGAGCACGCTTGCCACGGCTGCGCCACCCGCCGCCGCGGCAGGCACTGCCAGAGATTGCGCAATAGCACCGTCGAGGCGGATGGCGTCGGCAAAGACCAATGAGCCGCCGACGCGCACGCGCCAGCGATCGAAAAAGGAGCCGGAAAGGACAGTCTCGCCCATGGCGGAACGGCCAAATATGGTTGCTTCCGCCAAAAGCAGGCTCGCGTCGGGCTCGAGGTCGACATCGATTTTGCGCCGCAAGCGGGCCCGGTCAAAGAGAATCGTCTCTTGCGGCAGCCAGGCGAGCCTGCCACCCGAACCAACGGTCAGATTGAGGTCAAGCGTGGTATCAGAGCCCAACGATCGATAGATTTTTTCGGCAGCGGCGGTGGTAACGCTCACATCGGCGCCGGCGCCGACATTGATGTCGAGATCGAAGCGATCGCCGCCCGTCATTCCACCGCCGGTATTGACGATAACGGCGTCGAGAACCGCGCCGTCGCGGTGAGGAAAGCGCACGCGAAGCGAACCCGACTCATGCACGCGCGCCGGCCGGCTTCTACCGGCGCCGGCCGCAACAGTCAGCGCGATGCGCCCAATGGCGCGATTGGCGGCAAAAATCTCGTCGCGCAGCGGCACAATTGCCATCGAAACAGTACTCATCGCAGCCCATCAAATCGAGCGCCAGACAGGTCACTTCAAATGGCCATGGCCCGCTTCAGCGCCGCCTCGTCGATATTCTCACGATCGCACGAATAGACCACGGCGCCCCGATCCATGACCGCGAAATAGTCGCCAAGTTCGCGGGCGAAGTCGAGATATTGCTCCACCAGCACGATGGCGATCTTGCCGAGCGATCGCAAGTAGTCGATGGCGCGGCCGATATCCTTGATGATCGAGGGTTGGATGCCTTCGGTCGGCTCGTCGAGCAATAGAAGCCGCGGCCGCATCACCAGCGCGCGGCCGATTGCAAGCTGCTGCTGCTGGCCGCCGGATAAGTCGCCGCCACGACGGTGGAGCATGCCCTTGAGTACTGGAAACAGTGAGAACACATCCTCGGGCACGTTGCGTTCCCCCCGTGGCAAGGGTGCAAAACCGGTCCTTAGGTTTTCGTCAACGGTGAGCAACGGAAAAATCTCTCGGCCTTGCGGCACATAAGCGATACCCCGCCGGGCGCGCTCCGGCGGCCGCAAAGCGGTGATGTCGTTGCCCTCCCAGATGATTTTACCGCTACTCACCGGGAGGTGACCGGCTAGCGCATCTAAAAGGCTTGTTTTTCCGACTCCGTTCCGGCCCAGGACGCAGGTTACTTTGCCGGGCTCCGCCTTTAGTGACACCGCGCGAAGAGCCTGGGCAGCGCCATAGTGCAGGTCGATGGTTTTCGCTTCGAGCATCAGCTTTTTCCTCGACGCATTTCCGGACATCGCCGTCGATTTTTCGGGGCACGCGTTAGCGCCCCAAATAGACTTCCACGACGCGCTCGTTTGCGGAGACTTCGTCGATCGTGCCTTCGGCGATCACCGAGCCCTCGTGAAGACATGTGACTTTGACGCCAAGCTCGCGCACGAAGGTCATGTCGTGTTCGACCACGACGACGGTGTGCTCGCGATTGATCTCCTTGAGGAGTTCCGCAGTCTGCTGCGTCTCGACGTCGGTCATGCCGGCGACCGGTTCGTCGACCAGCAGCAATTTCGGATCCTGCGCCAGCAGCATGCCGATCTCGAGCCATTGTTTCTGGCCATGCGACAGGCGGCCGGCAAGGCGAGACTGTACGGCAGTGAGCCGGATGATTTGCAAGATCTCATCGATCCGGTGGCGCTCGTCCGCGGTTTCCTGCGACCACAGCGTCGCGCGCGCGCGCCGATCAGCCTTGAGCGCGAGCTCAAGATTGTCGTAGACGGTGTGGCTGTCGAACACGGTCGGTTTCTGGAATTTTCGGCCGATGCCGAGTTCGGCAATCTCGGTCTCGTCGAGCCGGGCCAAATCGTGGAACTTGTCGAAAATCACCGCGCCTTTGTCCGGCCGCGTTTTGCCCGTCACCACGTCCATCATGGTCGTCTTGCCGGCGCCGTTAGGACCAATAATGGCGCGCATCTCGCCGGGCGCGATGGCGAAGGAAAGATTATTGAGCGCGCGAAAGCCGTCGAAAGACACCGTAACGCCCTCGATATAGAGAAGCGTTCGCTCGAACGTCTCCATCGCTTGGTCTTCGGCCTGCGCCAGTCGTTCCTGAATCTTCATCGGCCGATCCTTATTCCGCCGGCTGCGGCTCGGGCGGCGGGGCGGCAACGCCCTCCTCCGCCGCGGCTGATATGCGGGCGCGGCGTAACGCGGTCCAATGATGCAGGCTGCCGATGATGCCGCGCGGCAAGAACAGCGTGACGCCAATGAACAAGCCGCCGAGCATGAACAGCCAATACGGCGCCAGCACGCCGGACGTGAAATAGGTCTTGGCGTAATTGACCAGGATGGCGCCAACCGCGGCGCCGACCAGCGTACCGCGGCCGCCGACCGCCACCCAGATGACGGCCTCGATTGAGTTGCCGGGCGCGAATTCGCCCGGGTTGATGATGCCGACCTGCGGCACGTAAAGCGCGCCGGCAATGCCGGCCATGCATGCGGACAGGGTAAATACCAGGACCTTGTAGGACTCCACGCGATAGCCGAGGAATCGCACGCGGGCTTCGGCATCGCGGATGGCGATAAGCACCTTGCCGAATTTCGAGGTCACGACGGCTCGGCAGACCAAAAAACCGAGGATCAGCGCGACGCACGTGATCGAAAACAAAGCCGCGCGTGTCGCTTCCGCCTCGACATTGAAACCGAGGATTTCCTTGAAATCCGTCAGCCCGTTATTTCCGCCGAAACCGAAATTGTTGCGGAAGAAGCCAAGCATCAGCGCATAAGTCAGTGCCTGGGTTATGATCGACAGGTAAACACCGGTGACGCGGCTGCGGAACGCCAGCCATCCAAACACGAAAGCGAGCACGCCCGGCACCAGCACGACCATCAGCGCGGCGTAGGGAAAATGCTGAAAGCCGTACCAGGAATACGGCAACTCTTTCCAATTCAGAAACACCATGAAATCCGGCAGGATCGGATTGGCATAGACGCCACGGGTACCGATCTGACGCATCAGATACATGCCCATGGCATAGCCGCCGAGCGCGAAGAATGCGCTTTGGCCGAGCGAGAGAATGCCGCAATAGCCCCAGATCAGATCGATCGACAAAGCGAGGATCGCGTAACAGAGATATTTTCCGAACAACGCCACCAGATAGGTGGGGATGTGGAAGTCCGAAGATTGCGGCACCGCGAGGTTGAGCACCGGGACAGCGATCGCCATAGCCGCCAGCGCGATCAGGAAAATAGTCGCGGTGCGGTCCAGCGATCGGATGAGGATATGCGAGTTCACGCCTCGACCGCCCTTCCCTTGAGCGCAAACAGGCCGCGCGGGCGTTTCTGAATGAACAAGATGATCAAGACGAGAATGGCTATCTTGCCGAGCACGGCGCCGGCAAACGGTTCGAGAAATTTATTGGCGACGCCAAGCACGAAAGAGCCGACGAAAGTGCCCCATAAATTGCCGACGCCGCCGAACACCACGACCATGAAACTGTCGATAATGTAGCTTTGACCGAGGTTGGGACTGACATTGTCGATTTGCGATAGCGCGACACCGGCAATACCAGCGATTCCGGAGCCCAAGCCGAAGGTCAGCGCGTCGACCCGGTTGGTGCGGATACCCATCGACGCCGCCATGGCGCGGTTCTGCGTGACTGCGCGCATTTCCAAGCCAAAGCGCGTGTAGCGCAATATGCCCAACAGCGCGACGAACACCGCGAGCGCAAAACAGATGATCCAAAGCCGATTATAGGTGACGGTGATACCGCCGAGATCGAACGCGCCGCTCATAAAGGACGGATTGCCGACTTCGCGGTTGTTCGGGCCGAACGCCGTGCGCACGGCCTGCTGCAGGATCAGCGAAAGACCCCACGTGGCGAGCAGCGTCTCCAGCGGCCGCCCGTAGAGAAAGCGGATAATGCAGCGTTCAATCAAAATACCGACGCAGCCCGCGAACACGAACGCGAGCGGAATGGCGATGGCCAGCGAGTAGTCGAACAGCGCCGGCGCATTGTCGCGGATGATCTCCTGCACGACATAGGTGACATAGGCGCCGAGCATTACCATTTCGCCGTGCGCCATGTTGATGACGCCCATGACGCCGAAGGTGATGGCAAGACCAATGGCGGCCAGCAAGAGCACCGACCCGAGCGACAGCCCGTACCAAAGATTTTGTACCGCATCCCATTCGGCGAGGTGGGTCTGGATCGCCCCGATCGCGTCGCTTGCCGCCTTGGCAACAACCGGGGTTTCGTGAGCGGGGATGTCGGAAAGAAGGCCCAACGCATCCTGATCGCCGCGATCACGCACGATGGAAATCGCCTTGAGCTTGTCCGCTTCGGAGGTGCCGGGCGTCGTGAGCAGGATGGCAGCCCATGCCTGCTGCAGCGCGACTTTGACGCGACTGTCCGTCTCCTCAGACAGGGCCTTTTCGACCGTCGGCAGCGCACTTTCCGCGCGCGACTTGAATACCGCTTGCGCGGCGTCGTATCGCTTGCCCGGATCGTGGGACAACAAAGTGAGTTGGCCGACCGCCGCATCGAGCGCACCGCGCACCCGATTATTGAGGTGAACGTTATCAAGATCGGCCGGCGGCTCGCCGGCGACCGGATCGCCGGTGGCCGCGTCGAACAACTTGCCGTCGGCGTCCTGAATGTAGACCTTTTTTTGTTCGGCGCTGAACATCAGCTGGCCGTTCTGTAAGGCGCCGATGATGACTTCCGCCCGCGGACTACCGCTGGCGACGACCTGCCCGATGCCGGTCAGCGTTTCGTCAAAATCGTCCGCCGCGAAGTGCGCAATGGCATCGTCGATAATTGCGGCGTGCGCGTGCGTGCAGCCTAGGGCGAAGCCAAAAGCTAAAGCCAGCACGACGAGGCAAGCTCGGCCAAAACGCATCGCAATGTTCCCCGGCGCTGTACGGAGGAGGCTGGACCGCCTCCCTCCGCGTTATCCGCGTCAGAACGTCGGCGCAGCCCTGACTTAAGTACCGCCGCAGGTCTTGGTCACGGTGTTGTAGTTGCCGCAGTTGAGCTTCACCCAGTCTGCGACTAGGTCCTTGGAGCCGGGGAGATAAGGCGACCACGCTTGTCCGGGCACCAAGGATTTGGTCTTCCACACCACGTCGAATTGGCCGTCGGCCCGGATTTCGCCGATGAAGACTGGCTTGGTGATGTAGTGGTTGGGCAGCATTTCGGAGACGCCGCCTGTCAGATTGGCCTGTTTGATGCCAGGCAAAGCCGCAATCACCTTGTCCGCATTGGTGGTCTTCGCCTTCTCCACCGCCTTCACCCACATGTTGAAGCCGATGTAGTGCGCTTCCATCGGATCGTTGGTTGTTCGCTTGGGATTCTTGATGAAGTCGTGCCACTCTTTGATGAACGCGGCATTCGCCGGCGTCTTGATCGACTCGAAGTAGTTCCACGCGGCGAGATGGCCGACCAGCGGCTTGGTGTCGAGCCCAGCGAGTTCCTCTTCGCCGACCGAAAACGCCACCACTGGGATGTCGGTCGCCTTGATGCCCTGATTGCCGAGTTCCTTGTAGAACGGAACATTGGCGTCGCCATTGACGGTGGACACCACCGCCGTCTTCTTGCCGGCCGAGCCGAACGCCTTGATCTTGGACACCTCGGTCTGCCAATCGGAAAAGCCGAACGGGGTGTAGTTGATCAAAATATCCTCGTCGGCCACTCCTTTTTGCTTGAGATAGGCTTCGAGGATTTTATTGGTGGTGCGCGGATAGACATAATCGGTGCCTTCCAGCACCCACCGTTTCACCGAACCGCCGTCGGCGCTCATGAGATAGTCCACCGCCGGAATGGCCTGCTGGTTCGGCGCGGCGCCGGTATAGAAGACGTTACGCTCGCCTTCTTCGCCTTCGAATTGAACGGGATAGAACAGGATGTTGTCGAGTTCCTTGAATACCGGCAGCACCGACTTGCGCGACACCGAGGTCCAACAGCCGAACACGACGGCAACTTTGTTCTGGCTGATCAGTTCGCGCGCCTTTTCGGCGAACAACGGCCAGTTCGAGGCGGGGTCGACAACGACCGCTTCGAGCTTCTTGCCCAATACACCGCCTTTCTTGTTCTGCTCGGCGATGAGCATCAGCATCACGTCTTTCAGCGTCGTTTCGCTAATCGCCATGGTGCCGGAAAGCGAGTGGAGAATTCCGACCTTGATGGTGTCATCGGCCTGTGCGGGCAGCGCTCCCATCAGCCCAAGCGCAACACCGCCGGCTCCGACGAGCCAGCCGCGGCGAGTTAACGTGTAGGTGGTTAGCGGTTTGCTGGACATGGATGAGCCTCGCTTTGATTTCGCGAGCGCACGGACGGCGCCCCTCTAACGGCTACGTCGCAAAGCATGTGCCAGTTCTTGGCTGCGCTAGACTACTGATCTCTTTGGTCAATTATGACGCATACCGGTCGAGGCCACTTTTTTCAGCATATCGCCGCCCGCTTTATGAGCAGACGGCGAAATGTCCAATCAGCCCTTTATCTTATTCCGCCGGTGTTGCCGCCAATGCCTCGTCTGACATGGTCAATCTTGGCGCCAGCGCCGGATAGCGGCTTAGCGCAAACAAGAACGCCGCCACGATGGCGTAGGCCACCGCAACTGTCGAAGTCACCGCAATGCCAACCGCTTGACCGTGCATGAAACCGAAGAACGTCAGCACGGCGCCCGCCAAGGCAAAGGCCGCGGCGTTGAGGAATTTCTTGTCGATGACATTGGCGCCAATTGCGGCCAGCACCAGTCCAGTGAGAATGGCGCCCCCACCCATCGTCTCAAGACCCGGATAGAGCACGCCGACATTAGCGAGCTTGTCGAATCCAAGTTTCGACGCGTCCGTTCCGGCGACTTGCAGCGCGCCGTCCATCAAGGTTTTCGCCCAGGCCGCCACGTGCGGCGTCAGCGCCAGAATAATGGCGGGCGCGTGCCCCTTCGGCGTCGTCTGGAAAGCCTGCGCGCCGATCAACATGCCGATGTAAAGCAGGATGGGCGAGATCGCCACGACCGGCACGATGGCCAGCAACAGCGCGATGACGCCGAACCACGACAGAATGATCACCATGACGCCGACGGCGGCCGAGTAGCCGATGCGGCCGCCCATGCCTTTCCAGCCCGGATGGCCGATATAGACCGCGTTAATGTAGGGATTTCCCATCAGGCAGCCGATTAGGCTTACGATACCGTCGGCTGTCAGAACGCGTGTTGTCGGATAGGGATCGCCCCCGGCCTCCGCACTCTCGACATTGTCCATGGCCTCGACCAAGTCATAGATGCCAAACGGCACCGCCGTAACAAGGATGATGCCGAGATAATGAAAACCCGAGAACACCTCGTGGAAGGCAGGGATCGGCACGTTGAAGCCGAAATTCGAAAATGCATCCATCACGCCCTTACTACTCAACCCTCCGTAATTGAGACCGAACAGGTTCGAGCCCCAGGCGATCAGTATGCCGACCGCAATGGCGACGAGACCGGCTGGGATCCCTTTCGGATATTGGAAGCCCCCGAGCCAGTTGACGATGATGATGCCAAAGCAGGTCAGCCCGATGACCGGCGTCATGTACATTTGCAGCGCCGGAGTCATGGA
>JBAQAB010000168.1:0-3859 GCA_049285535.1 Xanthobacteraceae bacterium | reverse complement strand
CCTGCATCCTCTTCATCGTCAGGATCGGGACCGTATGGCCCAGGACCATAAGGTCCGTAGGCGCGTTCGCCGTAAATGCCGCCATAGGGGCCGCCGAAATTGCCAGGACCGGGCACGATGCGGTTGGCGTCGCGAATGGCGCCGGTGCGCGCATCGAGCACCACGCGCATCAGGATGCCGCGATAGTCGGTTGCCCGCGCCACATAGATGGTGCCCTCACGCAACGGCGGCGCCAGTGGATCGAAGCCCGCCGAACGCAGCGTGCGAACGATTTCGTAAGTCGAGACGAAACCCGGCGCCGGGGGCAGCGGCGGCGCTGGCGGCGGCCCGGGCGCGGCCATTGGCGGAATTTGCGGCAGCGCCAGCGGAACCTGCGCCCATGCCGCACCGATAGCCGGGATGAGAAGCGCCAGCGCCAAGGTTCCGGTTACGCTCACACGCACGAGTGACGCCCCTCCCCATCAGCCGATCGTAAAACACATCCCAGCGTCAGGGTTAGCTGCAATTGGGGCGGCGCTTTGGCGCAATCAGGATTTTTTGCAATGGCCGACGAAGCGTTCGATATCGGAGTCTTCCGTGGCGAACGATGTGACCAAGCGCACCAAGACATTATCGGCGCCGACGTCCAGGCTCTCACTCGATCGTACATAATATGTAGCGCCGGCCGCTTTCAGCTTGGCATCGAGCGCGCGCGGCAGCACCACGAAGATCAGATTGGCTTCGACCGGCCAGACCGGCTTCAGACCGACCACGGTCAGCCTTGCGGCGAGCTTATCGGCCATAGCATTGGCGTGCCGCGCCAGGCTGAGCCAGCGATCCTCGGCGAGATAGGCTAGGAATTGCACGGCGATGAAGCGATGCTTTGAGAGGAGATGGCCGGCGCGCTTACGCCGCTCGCCCATGAAAGCGGCACGGGCCGGCTCAAAAACAACCACCGCTTCGGCGGCCAGCGCGCCGCCTTTGGTGGCGCCGAACGACAACACGTCGATGCCGGACCGCCAAGTCATTTCCGCCGGGCTGGCGTTGAGCCGCACCAGTGCATTGGCGAAACGCGCGCCGTCCATGTGCACGGCGAGCCCGCGCGCATGCGCGATCTCGGCCAGCGCCGCGATCTCGCCGGTGCGGTAGATGGTGCCGGCTTCGCTGGCCTGGGTGATCGACAGCGCCGCCGGCACCATCTGATGCGGGCTATGGCCGCCGTAGCCGGCAAGCGCTGTTTTCAGGGTGTCTGGAGCGATCTTGGCGCCGTCGCCGGGCAAGCCGACCAGTTTCAGACCATGCCCGAAGAATTCCGGCGCGCCGCATTCGTCGGTGGCGATGTGGGATTCGGCATGACAGAACACGACGCCCCAAGGCGGCGAAACCTGCGCCAAGGCAAGCGCATTCGCCGCCGTTCCGGTCGGCACCAGGAAGACCGCGACGTCGCGTTCGAAGATTTCCGCAAGCTTGCGTTCGGCGGCTTGCGTCCAATCGTCATTGCCGTAGCCGCGGGCATAGCCACGATTGGCCTCGGCGAGCGCATCGAGAATGGCGGGCGTGATGCCCGCCGTATTGTCGCTGGCGAAGTTCATGCGGCGAAGGTAGCGCGAATTGCGGCAATGGCGCCATCATCGCCCATTGCGCCAAAGGCCATCCCATGATCCAATTGCAACGCGGAACGTTCGCAAAAATCGCGGTGACCGGGAGCCCTCGTAGCGCCTGTTCGTCCCTCTTTTTCTCGACGCGCAGGCGGAGAGCGCAAGCAAGAAAGGGTCGGGCGCTTGTATTGGGTTGCGGAATTTGCCATGTTCTGTATAGGACAGCATTGCTGTCCCAATTGGTGACCCAACCGCGCGCCGCCTCCGTTCAGGAGGGGGAAGACGCCGGGTCGGCCGTCGGTGGCGAGGGCGCGCCGGGCGGCAAAACAAGCAACCAGAGCGGCCGCTCAAGCGGCACAAAGGTTGCCTCCAGAAAGAGTAGCGCGCCCTTGGGCGCAAGCTCTTTTCGTCCCATCTGCCGCATGCGGACGATGGCGCGAGAGTAGCTTAACGGTGGCTGCGTCGGGACCTTGAGGCCGGGTTGGTCGAGGCTCCGGGAGGATCGCGAGTACGACGATGGATGCGTCTGGTTTCGGCCTGTTTGATCCGGCGCTGGAAAAGGATTCCTGCGGGGTCGGATTTATTGCCGACATCAAGGGACGCAAATCGCACAAGATCGTCGCCGACGCCCTGACGATCCTGGTCAATTTGGAGCACCGCGGCGCGGTCGGCGCCGATCCGCGCGCCGGCGACGGCGCCGGCATTCTGGTGCAAATGCCGCATAAGTTTCTCGCCAAGAGGGTCGCCGAGCTTGGCATCAAGCTGCCGAAGCCGGGCGATTACGCCGTCGGCGCCCTGTTCATGCCGCACGATCCGGAGTGGCGTCAGGAGATCATGGACGCTTACGCCGCGGTTGCGGCGAGCGAGGGCATGACGCTCTTGGGCTGGCGCGATGTGCCGACCGACAATTCGACGCTCGGCGAATCGGTCAAGCCGACCGAGCCGAAAAACATGCAGGTCTTTCTCGCGCGCAATCCAAAGACCAAGTCGGACGACGAGTTCGAACGCCGGCTCTATATCCTGCGCAAGACGATCTCCGGGATCATGCACGGCAAGCGCGGCCGCCAAGTCTCGCATTATTATCCGGTGTCGCTGTCGTGCCGCACGCTGATCTACAAAGGCATGTTCCTCGCCGACCAGCTCGGCGCCTACTATCCAGACCTGCACGATCCGGATTTCGAAAGCGCGCTCGCTCTGGTGCACCAGCGTTTCTCCACCAACACATTTCCAGCCTGGTCGCTGGCGCATCCCTACCGGATGGTCGCACATAACGGCGAGATCAATACGCTGCGCGGCAACAACAATTGGATGGCGGCGCGGCAGGCCTCGGTGTCGTCGCCGAAATTCGGCGACGACATTTCCAGGCTGTGGCCGATCTCCTACGAGGGCCAGTCCGACACCGCCTGCTTCGACAACGCGCTCGAATTCCTCACCATGGGCGGCTATCCGCTCGCCCATGCGATGATGATGTTGATTCCGGAAGCGTGGGCCGGCAATCAATCGATGAACGAAGAGCGCCGCGCCTTCTACGAATACAATGCGGCGCTGATGGAGCCGTGGGACGGTCCGGCGGCGATCGCGTTCACCAACGGCCGGCAGATCGGCGCCACGCTCGATCGCAATGGCTTGCGCCCGGCGCGCTATGTCGTCACCCGCGACGACCGCATCATCATGGCCTCGGAAGTCGGCGTGCTGCCGATCCCGGAAGAGGAGATCGTCACCAAATGGCGGCTGCAGCCGGGCAAGATGCTCCTGGTCGATCTCGAGGCGGGCCGGCTCATCCCCGACGAAGAGCTGAAATCGGAATTGGCGCAGAGCCATCCCTACAAGAAATGGCTGGAGCGCACGCAGATCCAGCTTGAAGACCTGCCGGATACGTCGGACGCGGCGCCGATCTCGAACCTGGCGCTGCTCGATCGCCAGCAGATGTTCGGCTACACCCAGGAAGACCTCAAGATCCTGATGACGCCGATGGCGACGACCGGCGAGGAAGCGGTCGGCTCGATGGGCAACGACACGCCGATTTCGGCGCTGTCGGAGAAGGCGAAGCTGCTTTTCACCTATTTCAAGCAGAACTTCGCCCAGGTCACCAATCCGCCGATCGATCCGATCCGCGAGGAGCTGGTGATGAGCCTCGTCTCGATCATCGGGCCGCGGCCAAACCTGTTCGATCTCGAAGGCACCTCGAAGACCAAGCGTCTCGAAGTGCATCAGCCTATACTGACCAATGCCAACCTGGAAAAGATCCGCTCGATCTCGCAGGTCGGCCACGATCACTTCAA
>JBAQAB010000167.1:0-2013 GCA_049285535.1 Xanthobacteraceae bacterium | reverse complement strand
GAAAGCGTTCGGCGCGTATTTCTTGATGCCGGCGCCGACCTGCTCCATCACCTTCAGGTTGATGCCGAGGAGATCGTCGCGGCTCATGCCCGGCTTGCGCGGCACGCCGGCAGTGACGATGCAGACTACCGCGCCTTCGATCGCCTCGTAGGAATTAGTGCCGGAAAAGCGGGCGTCGAACCCCTCGACTGGGGAAGCCTCGACCAGATCGAGCGCCTTGCCCTGCGGGATACCTTCGGCAACGTCGAACATGACGACGTCGCCAAGCTCTTTCAACCCGATAAGAAGCGCCAGCGTGCCGCCGATCTGACCCGAGCCTATCAATGCGATCTTGCTTCGCGCCATCTCACGAATGTCCTTGATTGGTGATAAACGCCCGGCTGCCGGGGTCATTAGCCGTTTCGGATGAGGCATTCAAGTCGGCAGAAGTCGCGATGGCCCGGGACCGGAACGAAAACTACACCTTGCTATTGACGGAAAGGCTCCAACCCGGGCTGCCAGCGAACCGAGAATCGAAATGACCTTGACCACCGGCAAAGCGCGCAGGCCACCGGCGAAGAATTGGCTGGGGATGCTCGGACCGGGTCTCGTCACCGGCGCGGCTGACGACGATCCAAGCGGCATCGCCACCTATTCCCAGGGCGGCGCCCAGTTCGGCTATGCGCTCGGCTGGACGATGTTTCTCACCACGCCGTTCATGATCGCCATTCAAATGGTCAGCGCCCGTATCGGCGCGGTGACCGGCCAGGGTCTTGCGGCTAATCTGGATAAAGCGATGCCGCGCAGCATGCTGTTCGGCGTCGTCGGGCTGCTCCTGATCGCCAACACGCTCAACATCGCCGCCGACATCGCCGCCATGGGCGACGCGCTACGTTTGGTCGCCGGCGGCCCGGTGCTTGTTTACATTGCCCTGTTCGGCATCGGCTGCCTCGCCGCCGAAATTCTAATCCCGTATCACACCTACTCCGGATACCTGAAAACCCTAACGCTGGTGTTGTTCGCCTACGTCGCTACGGCGTTCACCATTCGGATTCCCTGGGGCCAGGTGCTGGCCGCGACCTTCGTCCCGCGCCTGACGTGGGATCGCGATTTCATGTTGATGCTGGTGGCGATCTTCGGCACCACGATCAGCCCGTATATGTTCTTCTGGCAGGCATCGCTTGAAGCGGAAGGGCGCAAGCTGCGCAGCAAAGCTGCAACAGCGGCGGCGGCCGCCGCGCTGAAGAACCGCCTCGCCGAAAAAGATTCCTTTCGCATCGGAATAGACACCACCACGGGCATGGTGCTGTCGAATCTCATCGGCTTTTTCATCATCGTCACCACCGGCGCCACTCTGCACGCGCACGGCATCACGCACATCGGCACGGCCGAGCAAGCGGCCCAGGCGTTGCGGCCGCTGGCCGGTCCACTCGCGTTTTTTCTATTCGCGCTCGGCATCGTCGGCACCGGCCTGCTCGCGGTGCCGGTGCTGGCCGGCTCGGCCGGCTATGCCGTGGCGGAGTGCTTCGGCTGGGAAGGCAGCCTCGAACTGCCGGCACGCGGCGCGCCGGGGTTCTATCTAACCGTCGCCGCCGCGACGCTCGCTGGTCTTGGCGCCGCGCTCACGCCGCTCGATCCAATCCGCATGCTGTTCTGGAGCGCGGTGGTCAACGGTGTGGTCGCGGTGCCGCTGATGGGGGCCATGATGATCGTGGTCGCCAGCTACAAGATCATGGGCAAGTTTGCCGCATCCCGCGCACTGATGATCGGCGGCTGGGGCGCTACCGCGCTGATGGCGGTCGTCGTCGCCGCGATGCTGCTCACAAGCTTTTAGATCAAGTCTCGACGATGCCGGTCGACGCGCCCGTATTCTTCGCGTGCGCGGCGCCGTGTGGGCGCGCCAAATAGCTTTGTGAACGCATCTCGATCAGCCTCGATGCGGTGCGTTTGAACTCGGCGGCCTCGAAGCCCTCGTCCGCACGATAAAGCGCATCGGGCTCCGCATCAGCCGATGCGATCAGCTTCACGTTATGG
>JBAQAB010000166.1:0-2809 GCA_049285535.1 Xanthobacteraceae bacterium | reverse complement strand
AGCCGGCAGAAAGGCGCGACGAAAAGTGCGGCCGCATCCGCCGCGAGGCCGCAGTCATGACTGCGCTCGCCGTCAGCAACCTCTGCAAGTCGTTCGGCGGATTGCGCGTCACCACCGATGTCAATATCAACGTTGCCTCCGGCGAACGCCGGCTGATCATCGGTCCGAACGGCGCCGGCAAAACCACCTTGTTCAATCTCATCACCGGCGAGATCACGCCCGACTCGGGCTCGGTGGCGCTGTTCGGCCGCGATATCACCCGGACGCCAAGCCGCAAGCGCAGCCATCTCGGCATGGCGCGGACCTATCAGATCATCACGCTGTTTGCGCACGACACCATCGAGCGCAACGTGATGCTGGCTTTGCTCGGGCTGTCGCCGCTGCGCTGGAATCCGCTGCTGCCGCTCGACCGGCAGCGGCATTTGATCGAGCAGGCCCGCGCCGCGCTCAACCGCGTCGGGCTCGATCACATCGCCGCGCGGCCGTTGGCGCAGACCTCATACGGCGAGCGCCGCCGGGTCGAGATCGCCATGGCGCTGGCGCAAAACCCGAGACTCTTGCTGCTCGACGAGCCGTTCGCCGGCCTCTCCATCGACGAACGCCAGGACGTGCGCAAGCTCCTCGCCGCCATCCCGCGCGACGTTACCATCGTCATGATTGAGCACGACATGGACACCGCGCTCGATCTTGCCGACCGCATCACGCTGTTGCATTTCGGCGAGGTGATCGTCGAAGGCACCCGCGCCGAAGTGGTGGCCGATCCGCGCACGCGGGAGGTCTATCTTGGCGAATAGCGCGCTCAGCTTAAGCGGTATCGACGCCTATTACGGCGACAGCCACGTGCTGCAACAGGTATCGTTCCAGCTCGGCGAAGGCCGGCTGCTCGGTCTTCTCGGCCGCAACGGCGCGGGCAAGTCGACCTGCATGAATGTCAGCGTCGGGCTGTTGCCGCCGCGCACCGGCAGCGTCGAAGTGTTCGGCGCCGCGGTGACTCGGCTGGCGCCGGAATCGATCGCGGCGCGCGGCGTGGCGCTGGTGCCGCAGGGCCGCCGCATTTTCAAAAGCCTCACCGTGCGCGAGAACCTCATGGTCGCCGCGCATGCCGGCTTCGCCACCCGCCATGCGCCATGGACCGAGGATACGGTGTTCGCCATGTTCCCACGTCTCGCCGAACGCCGCAGCCAGCTCGCTGGCTACCTGTCCGGCGGCGAGCAGCAAATGCTCGCCATCGGCCGCGCACTGATGGCCAATCCGCGCGTCTTGCTGATGGACGAGCCGTCCGAGGGTCTCGCCCCGCAAATCGTCGCCGAAGTCATGGCGACGATCCGCAAGCTCAAGGAAAGCGGGCTGTCCATCGTCCTTGTCGAGCAGAACCCGAAGCTCGTTTTCGACATCGCCGACGACATCGTCATTCTCAATTCCGGCCGCGTCGCCGTGGTCTCGACGGCCGCAAAGCTCAAGGGCGACGGCGTCGATCTGCGCCAACATCTGGGAGTGTTTTAGGCCACTTCCGGCGCGGCGGCCTGGGACTCGTCCTTGGCGCGAAAATTTTTCAATTTCCTCATCAGTGACGCTTCCGGTCACTATCCTCGTTGCCGGTTCGCTCTATTATCTGCTCGACAGCCCGGGGGTCCAAAGCTTGGTCCCGGGCCGGATCGCCTCTATAGGCAGTTGAACTGCCTGTTGCCGGCGGCGTTGTCGGAGGCGACTGGCCGCCAACCGGCCGTTTAGGCCTAGGGAGTTTTTTTGAGTACGATTGCCGACGCTAAAGCGGCTGTCTTGCACCCACCGGAGGGGCTCAAGCCGATCGCGATCCTCACCGCGCTCGGCATCGTTTATGGTGATATCGGCACCAGCCCGCTCTACGTTTACCAGGCCATTGCCAAGACCAATGGCGGCCATTTCGGCGCCGAGAGCGCGCTCGGCAGCCTCTCATTGATCTTCTGGACGCTGCTCATCATCGTCGCGCTGAAATATGCCGTGGTGGTGATGCGCGCCGACAACCGTGGCGAAGGGGGTATCCTGGCGCTGATGTCGCTGACCCGCGTCAGCTGGCACGGCCGCAAGCGCTATCTCATCGCGTTCGGCTTGATCGGCGCCGCCTTGCTTTATGGCGACGGCATGATCACGCCGGCGATCTCGGTGTTGAGCGCGGTCGAAGGACTCAAGAACGCCAGCGGCGACTTCGCGCCCTACACCATGCCGATCGCCGCCGCCGTGCTGTTGGCGCTGTTCCTCATGCAAAGGTTGGGCACCGCTGCCGTCGGCAGCGCCTTCGGTCCGCTGATGCTCATTTGGTTCGCCTTCATCGCCGTCCTCGGCGTCATCGGCATCGGCAAGGCGCCGCATGTCCTGGTGGCGATCAATCCGTATTATGCGGCGGGGTTTCTGGTGCATCACGCCGGGTCGAGCCTCGCCGTTCTCGGCGCCGTGTTCCTCTGCGTGACCGGCGCCGAGGCCATGTATGCGGACATGGGGCATATCGGCCGCAAACCCATTCGCATCGCCTGGTTGGCGGTCGTGTTGCCGGCGCTGCTTCTCAATTACTCCGGCCAGACCGCTCTGCTCCTGACCGATCCCGGCGGCAGTGCTAGTCCGTTCTTCAAGCTGGTGCCGGGTTGGGCGCTTTATCCCGCGGTCGCCTTGGCGACGGTAGCGACCGTCATTGCCAGCCAAGCCATCATCACCGGGGCGTTTTCGCTCACGCGCCAAGCAATGCAGCTCGGCTGGCTGCCCGGGATGCATATAAAACAAACCTCGTCCGAAGAATCCGGGCAGATTTACGTGCCATTCGTGAACTGGCTCATGA
>JBAQAB010000165.1:0-10997 GCA_049285535.1 Xanthobacteraceae bacterium | reverse complement strand
GCTCGATATGGACCAGCAGCAGCTCGACGACGCTTACGACCAGCAAGTTTATGCCAGGAATCGCGACCGTGTCGTCGCCCGCCGTGTCGCCGCGAGCGAGCGGGCGCGCGCAGTGCTAGGACCGCCGCAACGGGTCGCCTATGGCGAGAGCGAATACGAGCAGCTCGACATTTTCCGCAGCGCCGTGCCGAACGCGCCGATCAATTTGTTCGTTCACGGCGGCGCCTGGCGCCGGAACAAGGCGGCCGATTATGCGCTCCAAGCCGAGCCACTCACCCGCGCCGGCGCGCATGCGGTGTTTATCGACTTCGTCAATGTCGATCAGGCCGGCGGCGACCTGTTGCCGATGTATGAGCAAGTCTGCCGCGCCATCGCCTGGACCTGGCGCAACGCGGAAAAATTCGGCGGCGACCGCGAGCGCTTTTATCTCTCGGCGCATTCGTCGGGCTCGCACCTCGCCGGCTGTGCGCTGGCTTCAGGCTGGCGCGAGCAAGGCTTGCCGGAAAATTTCTGCCGTGGCGCGCTGCTGGCGAGCGGCATGTACGATCTTACGCCGGTGCGGCTGTCGAAGCGCTCGGCCTACGTCAAATTCACCGACGCCATGGTCGAAAAGCTAAGCGCGCGCCGGCATCTCGACGGCCTGCGTACGCCGCTCGTCGTCGCGCACGGCAGCTGCGAGACGCCGGAGTTTCAGCGCCAGACCCGCGACTTCGCCGCCCAAGTGAAAGCCGCCGGCAAGCCGATCGAGCTCCTCGTCGGCGAGGGCTACAACCACTTTGAGATGCTGGAGACGCTGGCCAATCCCTACGGCCTGTTGGGCCGTGCGATGCTGGCGCAGATGCGATTGAGTTGAGGCGTTACGCCGCTTCGGACGTCTTATCGGTGCCAGGCTTGCCCGCTTTGCGCATCGAAGTGCGGATCAGTTCGGCGCCGCAGCGGCGGCAGGCATAAACGGTGTCTTCGACCTCGGCGGAGATCGGGTGGCGGGCGGTGAAGACCATACGTCCTGCGCAGACCGGGCAGGGCATCATCAGAGAGGGCAGACTTGACGCGGGTTGAGCCGCTTGATGGCGCATTCACTCACCGAAGCCTCGGATTTACCGAGGATGACCAATTTGTGAATTACTGGGCGCTTTCGGTGCGGAGTCAAGATAAATTGTGCATTGCACACAGAGAGACGCCGCGCTGCGGTATGTACCGGGGGATAAGTTCTTCGGGTTCCGCGCGAATCTTCCACTGGCACAGCGCTTGAATGGCGTGCTCCGACCCCAGCGACCCGACCTGAGCGGCCGGATCAGGACGTGACGACGGCTTCGGAAACGCGAGGAATGCCGAGCGCGGCGAGACTCGCGCGCGTCGCCGCGACCGAGCCGTCGACGTCGATGCCGCGGCAGGCCTCCTCGATGACGAACACGTCAAAGCCTTCGCGGCAGGCGTCCTCGGCCGAATAGCGGACGCAAAAATCGAATGCCAGGCCGACGAGAAAGACGCGCGTGAGACCGCGCTCGCGCAGATAGCCGACCAGGCCGGTCGGCGTCGCGCGGTCGTTCTCGTAGAATGCCGAGTAGGAATCGATCGCAGGGTCCATGCCCTTGCGCAACACCAGACCAGCATGAGGAATTTGCAGACCTTGGTGAAACGCGGCACCGATCGTCCCCTGCACGCAATGGTCGGGCCACAGCACCTGCGGACCATAGGCGGCAGCGATCGTCTCGAACGGATGTTTGCCGGGATGGGCGGAAGCGAACGACAGATGTCCGCTCGGATGCCAGTCCTGGGTCAGCACGACATTGCGAAACCTCGCAGCAAGGCCGTTGACGTTCGGCACCACTTCGTCGCCACGCGGCACGGCGAGCGTGCCGCCGGGACAAAAATCGTTCTGCACATCGACCACGATCAGGACGTCGCTGTCGCCGATCGTTGCGCGCGTGCTCATGACGCAGCGCCACGCTTGTGCAAACGGCTGTCGACGTCGGCGGCAAGCTTGACCAGATCGTCGGCGACTTCGACCGGATAAACGGCGCCGGGAGTAAGCCGGGACAAATTCTCCGGCAAGCGCTCGAGTTCGCGCTTGGCGTAACGCCTGGCCTCATCGAGCGACGGCGATGGCGCGACGCGCTTGCCGTTCTTCATCACCAGACCGATGAGCGGTTCACCGGCCTTGTCGTGGGTCTCGAGCGAGAGCAGATCACCGGCCATGCGGCCGCTCGCGTCGTAGCGCCGCCACACTTGCTTGCGGCCGGGCCAGGTTGCCTTGTGTTCCGAACGCTTGCGCCGCGGCAGGCCGGCATATTCCTGCATCTTGTACACGCAATCGGCCGACGGAGCGTCCGATGACGTCGTGAGACTGGTGCCAACGCCGATGCCGTCGATCGCCGCCTTGGCCTTGGCGAACTCCAAGAGCGAATTCTCGTCGAGCCCGCCGCTGGCAAGGATCGTCGTGTCGGTGAGGCCGCCGGCATCGAGAATGGCCCGCACGCTTTTCGACAGCGCGATGAGGTCGCCGGAATCGAGGCGGACGCCACGGATCGCGATGCCGGCTGCTTTGAGCCGCGGCGCCAGGGCCACGACTTTCCGCGCCGCGGCTTCGCTGTCGTAGGTGTCGAGCAGCAGCACGACATTGTCGGGCCGCGAGCGCGCAAAGCTCTCGAATGCCGCCGCTTCGTCGTCGAACGCCTCGATGAAGGAATGCGCCATGGTGCCGTAAAGCGGAATGCCGAAGTCTTCGCCCGCCAGCACTGTCGCAGTGCCGGCGAAGCCCGCGATGTAGGCCGCCCGCGCCGCCATCAATCCTGCTTCGGCGCCGTGCGCGCGCCGCATGCCGAAGTCGACCAACAGCTTATTGGGCGCGGCGAGCACGCAGCGCGCCGCTTTGGCGGCGACCAGCGACTGAAAATGCAGGATATTGATCAGCCGCGACTCGACGAATTGCGCCTGCGGCAGCGGCGCAGTCACGCGCAGGATCGGCTCGTTGGCGAAGAACGCGGTGCCTTCCGGCATGGCGTGCACGTGGCCGGTAAAGCGGAACTCCGCGAGATAGTCGAGAAGCTTCTGGCTGAAACGGCGGGTGCTCTTGAGCCACGACAAGTCGGCGTTGGAAAAGCGGAGCGTTTCCAGGAAATCCAGCGCCTGCGCCAGACCCGCAGCCAGCAAAAAGCCACGGCTTGGCGGCAAGGTGCGGGCGAAGAATTCGAACACCGCCGTGTCGGTATCACCATGATCCAGATAGGCTTGGACCATGGTGAGTTGGTAAAGGTCCGTCAGGAGCGGACTGGCGTTTTCCATCGCGGCCGCCTTCGTGAGCTTGCGAAGCATCTGCAGGAAATATCGTACTCCCCGCACGTGGGAATGTGTGGCGTAAGCGGGCATCCCACTATATCGGCGAGGTCACGAGATTGACGATCAAGGCAGCTTTAGGCGCGCGCCTACTTAACCCCGTAATGGGAAAATTCGTCAACAATGTTCGAGTCGGCTGTTTTTGCCGCGGTAATGTCCGAGCTGCTGCACATCCTGAAAGGTCAACAGCTCCCACTCCGCATCGACGATTTGTTTAACTAGTGAACATTCGAGCACAGACTGCGGTCGCCATTCGTCGACGGCCACCTCGAGCAAGTCGAAATAGAGGGCGGGATCCTGACCGGCGACGATTGGTGGACGGCGGCACAGGGTCCGCATCGCCGCTTGTGCGCTCGGATAGAGTTTTTCCAAGACTTTGTACGGGACTTCACTTTCGACGACCGGAAGCCGCGCTGCCGGATCGCTCACTTCACCTACCGCGTGGCGAGCTGCAAGATCCGAAAGTTCGGCCTTCGTTATCCTCATGTCGGTACCGCTTTCACCTAAGAGCGCCCCGCGGGGAACTGCGGCAACATCTGTTCCGACGGGCGTTACGGGCGCCTCAATAACCGCGCAACGTTCGGCGGCAGCTTCGTCCGTGGGAATCTCGCTGCGGCCCTCCGATGGATTGCTGGATAGGACATCAGGGGTGTTGGCGTTTTCGATCGCTGATGCCGCCGCTTCGGAATCTGTGGTCTGAGCGGCGTCCGCGATTGTACTTGGTTCGGCGGTCCGATCGCCCGCTGCGTGATCGGCCTCGGCTTCCTCGGAGCCGTCGCTACTTGGCTCGTCCGAGCCAGATGCCGAATTGCTGTCAGGTTCGGTCTCGCCATTCTCCGGCGCTGCATCGTTGCAAAGTCCGGCATCGGAGGTGGCTTCGGCAGGGGCGCTGGTCGGCGATGTCTGGGCAGCCTCGCCGGGGGTCTGGTCCGCGGTCATTCGTCGGTCTCCTCATGCCGGGCCGTGGCCCCATGGCCAAGCGCACCGGTATGAATGAGAGCCCATAAGGGGTAAAACAGGAACAACCGCTCGCGAAATGACGTCCGCGAGCTGGGCGGTGGATAAAACGCCATATTTTCAATTGTTTATGACGAAATTAAATTTTGGTAATAAATCTGCAAATATAGCGTAGCCCGCCGAGTTAGAAAGCAGGCGGAGCACCGCTGATCGATTTTTGGCAGAACGAAGCCAAAATCTATGAGTACCAGGCAACCCTTGCGCCGATCCGTGTTCGATTCCAAACAAGTGTCGCGACAGGCCGGCGTAACTGATACGCAAAAAATGGGGAATATGTCAGGACATGAGAGCTCGGACGTCGCCATCGGTGCGCATTTTTGGCAGAACGAACCCAATAGACTTGAATATTGATCAACTAAGATTCTGCGCAGACGATGTAGCGCCCACCCCCACCTCACGACCTCTCACAAACGGTGAGACTGCACATCAAGATGGAATATGCGAGCAACTTGGCGTTCACCGGTCGCCATGAGAACACCGCATCAAGGAGCAGTTGAGAGGCGCATCGCCGGCGATTGTGGTGATAGAGCGATTGGCAGATGCCAAGACTGTTTTGGCAGAACGAGCCCAAACGCGCGGATGTTATCAGGAAGAATCCTGCGGCCGAATCGGCGCCGCCCTCCAGGTCGTCACCACAAACCCTGCGGTCGGCCTGGTGGGCAGGGAGCGTGTATGCGAGGGACTCCGCTCTTACCGATCGCGTTGAAGTCCCATGCTGATGCCAAAGGGGACTTTGGCACAACAAATCCAAACCACGTTGAACTAACCAGGAATCGTGCCGGTCGTCGGTCGTGTGGAGACTTCGCGCAAGCGGAAAGGGTCCGGAGCGATAACGGATCTTTATAGATGAAGCCGGAATCCGGCTTTTGGCAGAACGAAGCCAACCACGAATTTCGATCTTGTCAGCCGTGCTGCAACGAATGGCAGATCAACGTTTCCGTCACATTCGCAACAACCGCTTGGCGTTGCCGGAGAGGATCTTGGCCTTGTCGTCGTCGCACAGTGGTACGCCTTCCATCCATTGCGTCGCCGGCGGGTTCATCACGAACGGCCAGTCCACGGCGAACAGGATATGGTCGACGCCCATCTCCATGACGCAGCACAACAGCGCCGGATTGGAGAAATTGCCACTGGTGGTGATGTAGAAATTACCGCAAAAAATATCGCGGAAGCTGATCGACTTCTGGCCCGGCCGCGCCAATGCCTGATCGATGCGCCAGACCAGAAACGGCAGCGTCTCGCCGAGATGACCGAGAATGATTTTCAGCTTCGGATATCGCTCGAACACGCCGGAAAGCACGAGCCGTATGGCGAGCGTGGCGGTCTCGACCGTGTAGCCCCAGGCCGGCCGCGCCACCATCGGAAAGTCTTTGACATAGTCCTCATAATAGATGCGCATGACGTCGGCGTTCGGCAGCGATGGGTGCAGATAGATCGGTACGTCGAGCGCTTCGGCGCGCGCGTAGATCGGCCAGAATCGCCTGTGGTCGAGGAACGTGCCGTTGGCCAGCCCGTGCAACATGGCGCCCTTGAAGCCGAGCTTGACCGTGCGTTCGAGCTCGTCGGCGGCCGCTTCCGGGACTGCCGTGGGCAAGGCGGCGAACGCGGCAAAACGGGGATTGCCGGCGACGATGGCGTGCAGGCGGTCGTTGACGCGGCGCGCCAACGTGGCCGCGGTTTCGGCCGGCAGTTTCTGCGTTGACGGTGCGCCGTGCGAGATCACCTGAATGTCGATGCCGGCCTCGTCCATCTCCTTGATGCGTATGGTGTTGAAATCATGCAGCCGCTTGGACTGTTCGCCGGGCCGCCCGGCCTCGCCGCCGCTATAGGTTTTGGCGAGCTCTTCGTCCCAATAATGCTCCTCGATCGCGATGACCGGAAAATGCGGTTTTTTGAACATTCATCTCACCTTTCTCGCCTGACGCGAACCAAATGCGTGCTACGGTTACACCGGGAACTGTCGCGAGTCATTGGCCGGGAGGGAGGAACATCCCTCCCATGCGGGCGTTGGTGGTGGATTCACAACGGAGACATACGATGCGCGCGATCATAACGGCGTCATTGCTCGCGGCGGCCTTGGCTGGCGGCTCGAGTGCTTTTGCGCAATCCGGCTACGTCCATCACAATTTCTGCCTGAAGACCGGATCGGGGCAGGATTGCGCCTATGATTCCATGGCGCAATGCGAAGCGGCCAAGCGTGGCAACGCAGATTTTTGCGTCCAGAACGAGCCGCCTATCAACCGCGGCGCCAACCAGTAATTTGCACGAGTGACTGGTCAGGTCACAGGATGGCGGCGGTAATAATCGGCGTCCTCCGCGCTTTGCGCCCAGCCTGGGCGGCCGCGCCATTCCAGATGCCGGGCCGCCATGTCGCTGCCGTAGCGGACACGGAATAACAGGGTGCGCTCCGGGCCATTGGCGTATTCATGCACCTCTCCCGGCGGATGGACGACAAAGGCGCCGGGAGCGACCGTAACGTTCTGCGTCGGCGTACGCATGGCGCCGCCCCCCTCGAAGCAGAAATAGATCTCCGTGGCATGCGGGTGACAATGATAGGGGCTGATCTGTCCCGGCTCCCAGCAGGCAACGGTGACGTCGCCGGCCTCGACCTGGCCAAGTATTTTTTCGACGTGTTTCTTCGGGTCGAACGCGGCCTCGTCCACCACGCTGAATACATGCATCGCTCGTCTCCTTGGGACAAGGTTAGGCCAAATCCATTGGGCTTGCGATGGGTTGTGCGGCTCCGGTTGGGGATGCCTAAGGCGGAGCGCAAGAGCCACGCAGCGCTTGCAATGCTGGCTTGTTGGCGCTGATGATGCTAAAAGTGCGAGTCGAATTAAAATTGGTAGTGGAGGGGGCGTCGGACGAGGGCAGCTAGCTGCCAGGAGACGGGGATTATGGCCCATCTCGCCGACAAGGCTCATTTAGACAAGCACACCCTCGCGCGGGTGAATTCAGCGATCATGCTCATCCTCATCGGGGGCGGGTTGTTAGCTTGCGTCCTCGGCGCGGTCATTTATGACCTCGGCCGGTTGTTATCGATGTGGTGATACCGGCTCGAATCCACCGACCGGATTGTATTAATAACTATCTGATAAGAAAGCGGTATTTGTCCATTGCCGCAAAGATGCCGCGGTAAGGCGGCATTAAGTGTCGCGGGCGTATTCTGGACTGCTCACCTGCGCGCTGACGAGGGGACGATGGGCGAACGCCGCGGATCAAGACGCAGCAAGAGTTTTCTGCGCGGCTTTGTCTATGTCAGCCGCAAGCGCGGGGCGCTGGCTTGCCTGGTCCGCGATCTCTCGGAGAAGGGCGCCCGCATCGTCTTTTCCGACACCGTGACGCTGCCCGACGTGGTTGAACTCTATATTCCGCAACGCGAGCAGACATTACACGCCCGGGTGGAGTGGCGCCGCAACGACGAGATCGGGCTCGGCTTCACCGCGACCGCACACACCGCCGAGGCGCCGCCTAGCGCCACGGAAGTCGGCCAGCGCGTCGCGATGCTGGAAGCCGAAATCGCCGCGCTACGCGTGTTGCTCGAGCGGCTCAAGGCCGAAAAAGTCAACCCGGCGGACGAAGTGGCAGCCTAGCGCGGCGTCGCGCTGCGATTCCGGCTCTCGCTTTTGCTGCCCCCGCCCTGATAATCTGACTCCGACCGAGGCTTAAGGGAGAAACGTCATGGCCAAAGGCTATTGGATCGCGACCTATTTTTCGATTTCGAACCCGGACGCGATGGCCGAATATGGCAAGCTGGCGGGCCCCGCGATTGCCGCCGCGGGCGGCCGTTTTCTTGCGCGCGGCACGGCGGCCAAGGCTTACGAAAAGGGCCTCAAGCAGCGTGTCGTGGTGATCGAGTTCGACAGCGTCGACAAGGCAGCCGCTGCCCATGACAGCGCCGGCTATCAGGCCGCGCTCAAAGTGCTGGGCAATGGCGCCGACCGCGACTTGCGTATCGTCGAAGGGCTATCCTGAGCTTTCATCATCGCCTGAGCGGATGGCCTCCTGAGCCCAACTAGGAATCGAATATCCGATCGCCCTGCAGATCGATGATCTGACGCGCCTTGTTGATAGTGAAAGTCACCGCATCGTCGTATGAGGCATAGGAATCCGCGCGGATGAAGCGGTGCTCCTTGCGCTCGCCCCCGATGTCGCGCGCGATCACGCCCGCGGTCTGATAGTGGCCGTTGTTCTTGTACGGCGCCGCGCGGATGACAAAGCCCTTGTACTCGACTGGATCGGAGAGCTTTGTCTCCGGCGCAGACTTGCCGCGGCCGAACAGCGTGCTGAAAAACGACATGGCAACACTTCCTCCCCCCAAGGTAGCGAACCCGTCGGGAGCATAGCAAATTGTCTCTTGTCGTGTGCATCGTCTGGATGCGAAAGCAAAAATCGGCTTGAACCGGACGTCTCCCAGGATCGACCAAGCGTTTGGCTATGCCTGACTTGTCGCCGCACCCGGAAAACTCGCGCTCTTACGACGTGTACTTTTACGTCGCCGGTAGTTCGCGGCTTGTGTTGCGTAACCCCAATCACGGCATCGTCCTCGACGATACCGCAATCGCCTGGACGAAGGATGGCGCGGCGTGCCGGCAAGCCTATGCCAATATCGTCGCGGTGCATCTGCAAACGGCCGCACTGGGCAACGCCGCCAATGTCATCGATCAGTGCAAAATCGAATTTGTCGACGGTCCCGCCGTTACGGTTTCCAATGCGTCTTCGAGCGGCCTGCCGGACAAGGCGCAAACGCCGCTCTATCGCGATTTCGTGCGCGATTTCCATGCGCGCCTCACCACACACGGCTGCGTCGCAATCCGTTTCACCGCCGGCATGGCGCAATGGCGCTACAGGATGCTGTTCGGCACCATGATCGCGGCCGCGCTGCTTTTCATCGTCACGCCGATCGGCCTTCTGCTGGTCACCGGGGATTTGCACGTTCTGATCCCGATGGCGATGGGCCTATCGCTGTGCTGGCCATTGACCAGGCTCATGATGAATAATACGCCCCGCGACTACACGCCCGACCGGCTTCCCGAGGAGCTGTTGTCATAACGGCGTGCCGCGGCTCGACGCGGTCAATCGTACAGGGAGTTTGTAAAATGCCTAAGGCCTATTGGGTAACCGTTTATCGTTCGATTTCCGACCCACGAAAACTCGAAGCCTATGCCAAGCTGGCGCCCCCCGCGGTAACGCCGTTCGGCGCCCGCTATATCGCGCGAGGCACGGCGGCCGCCGCCTTCGAATCCGGGCAAAAGGAGCGCATCGTGATTTCGGAGTTTCCGAGCCTCGAGAAGGCAATCGCGGCGTATAATAGCCCCGCCTATAAGAAAGCCCTCGAAGCGCTGGGCGACGGCGCGGTACGCGACATCCGCATCGTGGAAGGCACCGATTAACGCTTAAGCCGAGCCGGCAAGCCGGCGCGATTGCCAAATCGGCAAAACGCCACTATATACGCGCCATTCGCGATTTAGCCTGCCTTGCCGTTTCGCCCCGAAGGGCCTTTCTCAAGCAACGCAAAATCCGGATTGAAGACCGTGCGAATGGTTTGCACGGCCCCAAACGCATGATGCGTTTCAAATGGAGGGCCATATGGCTCAAGGTACCGTCAAGTTTTTCAACGCCCAGAAGGGTTACGGCTTCATCGTCCAGGACGCGGGCGGCCCCGATGTGTTCGTTCACATCTCCGCCGTCGAGCGCGCCGGCATGAGCACCCTTAACGAAGGCCAAAAGCTGACCTTCGACATCGAGGCCGATCGGCGCAGTGGCAAGTCCGCTGCCACCAATCTGCAAGCGGCGTAACTGACGGCATATATGCAACGCCGGCGTCATAATGGCGCCGGCGTTTTCGTTCAAACTCGCCGCCGAGCATGATTCGAAGGGCCAAGTCGCGTTTAGCTAAAATCATGCTCCAACAATACGGAGAAGAATCATGCCGAGAAAACCGGGACTGAATTCGGAATTCGTCATGTTCGACGTCCTCTACGAGGACGGGACGCAGCGCTCCAACCGCAAGGTGCCGCGTGAGCTCCTCGGCGGCATCGACGGCGACAAGCCGGCGCACGGTTTTCTGATCGAGCAGGACCGCGACATTTCGGAAAAGTCCGGCCGGCCGCTGGCCAAGATCAAGAGCATCACCCGCTCGGGCGCGAAGAAGAAAGCGCGCGACGCGGAATGGAAAAAGGCCTGCTGAGATCTCGCCAAGCTGTTGCGAGATCAGTAGCTCACTCGGGCGAAATGCTTGCGCAGTAGCGCGACATTGCGGCGGTTGGCGCGGAAAAATACGTCGAATGCATCGCCTGCCAGCGGCACCATGCCGACCGTGCCTTCGAGCAGGACATTGCCGAGCATGCGCGCCAAGAGAAGACGGGGCACGCCAAGCCGCCGCGCCTCATAGAGCAGATAAAACGAGAGCATAGACGCAATGGCGTCGCCGACGCCGGGTACGAGGCGAAGCAGCGATTCCACGCCGAACCGCACATTGGTGCCCGGCAGGATAAACGCGGTGTCGAATGCGGTCGCCAGCATGTCAAGCCGATCGAGCGCCGCACGCCGGGACGCCCCGTCGTAAGGGGCGGCATCGGCGAACGCGAAGGAAGCAAAATCTGCGCGCGAAAAGCTCATTGTCGTCGGTCCTGCTGCCCAGC
>JBAQAB010000164.1:0-1869 GCA_049285535.1 Xanthobacteraceae bacterium | reverse complement strand
GCCGCAACCACCCCAACCGACCGAGCCGCCGCAGTTGCCGCAGCCGCTGCTCCAGCCCGACCAGCCGCAATTGCCGCAGCCGTTCCAGCTGCAGCACGGACCGCCGAACCCGCTGGGCACGACGGCTGAGACCACAATGGGAGCCGGCACTGCGGGCGCGACCGGCACCGCATAGACCGCAGCCGCCGTCGGCGTCCCGCAGGCGCCGCAGCCGCCGTAGCTGCCGTACCCGACCGGGGCAACCGTGGCATAGACCGGCGCGGAATAACCGCCGTCGCAGCAGCCGGCCGATGCGATCGACGTCATACCGATACTCAACAACGTGGCAACCGCCACGAAGACAACGCGATGGAAAGACATGACACTCCTTACTAGCTTGCTTCCAGAGGTTGACCCCATGCGGGGCTGTTGCAGCGGGCCGAAACGCGGCCTGCGTGATGACTCATGATGGCTCAGGGACCCTTTGGCGCCGGACCACCGGGCCCTTTCGGACCCTGAGACTTTGGCGAATGGCGGCGTTGACCGTTGGAATTTCCGAAGCTGACGGCGGCCGGCCCGTAGTAAGGGGCGTATTCAGTTACCGGTCCTGAGGCTGATCCGCTCGACCAACTGCGATAGTAAGTCGGCGCCGGCGGCGGCAGCGGACGATTGGCCGGCGGCACGATCTCAAAGCGGCCATAACCGGGGCGCTTGCCGGTCTCGGGATGGTAACTTGGAGCTTCCATCGGCAGCTCGACGGTGGTCACCGGCCGATAGATCACGGTTGGCACGACCATGCCCGGGCGATCGAGCCCGAAGTCGCCCTCGACCACGCCCCACGACGCGTCGATGCCGTTGATGTAAACCGGCACGCCTGCCTTGCCGGGAATGACGATTTCCGGCGCACGTTGCGCGAAGGCGGGCGAAGCCGCCGCTGTAGACAACAAAATCGCTTGAAGCAGACGCATGAGCGATCCGTGGCAAACGCGTATTCGCCGGTCACTCTATGGAAAGCGCAGGAGAAATTCGTTTAAAACGCGGTCCTTTCGCTGCTGAATTATTTAGTAACATTAACTGCCCACTACTTCGCCGCACCGCGGCATTGCGCCGATGCGGCCGATGAGTGCTTCCGCACCGTCCGCCGACCCACGACTTTCGGCTTACGACCTCTGGCGGGCAGACAGCGGCTCGGCTTGGGCATAGCGTCACAAGGGGGGCGGTGACGGGCGCGGCAATCGGCTTGGTGCCGTCCTCCATGACCACATAATCAGGTTCAGGGGGTTACGCCGATGACCACGATGGCAGTGAATGCGTCGCGCACGGGAGGAATGACCAGCGAAGAACGTCTCGTCATTTTCGCTTCCTCGCTCGGCACCGTTTTCGAGTGGTACGACTTCTATATCTACGGCACGCTCGCCGTGTTCCTGGCGAAATACTTTTTCTCCAACGTACCGGCGAACGTCGCGTTCATCTTTACGCTCCTCGCCTTCGCTGCGGGCTTCGCGGTGCGCCCGTTCGGCGCGCTGATCTTCGGCCGCCTCGGCGACATGATCGGCCGCAAATATACCTTCCTGATCACCATGAGCCTGATGGGCGTCGGCACGTTCTTCATCGGCGTTCTGCCGGGCTTTGCGACCTGGGGCATCCTGGCGCCAGTCGTGCTGATTGGTCTGCGACTGGTGCAGGGCTTGGCGCTCGGCGGCGAATATGGCGGCGCGGCGATCTATGTCGCCGAGCATGCGCCGGCAAACAAGCGAGGCTACTACACGTCGTGGATTCAGACCACCGCGACGCTCGGCTTGTTCCTGGCGCTACTCCTGATCCTTGGCATCCGCACCTCGATGGGCGAAGCCGCGTTCGCGGATTGGGGCTGGCGCATCCCGTTCTTGC
>JBAQAB010000163.1:0-8297 GCA_049285535.1 Xanthobacteraceae bacterium | reverse complement strand
GCGGCCCGCCATAGCCGCGCGCAAGTCGAAGCCGTTGACGATCGCGAGGCGGAAACCGCCCGGCGGCATGGCGTGCTGCTCCGGCGCGCGGTCTTGGTGAAAAGTGATCTGGACGCTGGTCATTCCCGGTATCGCTTTGACGTCGTCGACCAGCGCCGGCGGCGGATGCCGATAGCGGCGCCCGTTCGGTCCAAACAGCACGACGCTATAGCCCTCGCTGCGGTCGTCGTCGGCAAAATCCCATTCGCGGCGCTCATAGAGTCCAACCACGGCGTCGACCCAGCCCGGGCCATAGAGATCGGGCCATTGGTCGGCAAACCGCAGATGCGCCTCGATGATGATCGCGCCGATGGTTTCGAGATTGAGCATGCCGCTATAGCCCGCGAGATTTCGCCTCACCCATTCGCCGCAGCGCTCTTCGATCCCGTCATCCGGTTCGGCATGCACAGTCCAGTAATCGAAGGTGCCTTCGCCCGCCGGTTTTCCGGTGGCGTGCCGCCACCAGCGCGGCTCGCCGTCCACTACGGCAATATCGGACGAGACATGCCGGCCGTCGAGCAGCGTCATCCAGAAGTGGCCGGGCGCGTAGTGCTCAAGGTAATCGGCTTGCGAATTCAGCACGCGGCTGCCGACGCCCATGCCCTTTAGATTGACGATCGGCTTGGAAAACACCGGATAGCGCGGCGGCGGCACCCCGTGGGGCGCGGCGTCGAGCTTTTGGCCCAGCGCCAGCGCAAGCTTGTCATAGACGAAGCGATGCGCCGGGTACCATTGCCAGGCATCGCCGTCTTCGGTCGGGATATTGGCGGCTGTGTCGACATGCACGAAATATTGCAGTCGCCATGGATCGACTTCGCAAATGGGCATAGGTCAGACAGCGGAAGACGAACAGAGGACAGCAAACAATAATCCCTCGTCTGTCATCTGTCCTCTGTCATGCGCAGTGCGTGCACGCTGAAATTTCCATCGCTCCAGACCTGCAACGGCAACCAGCCGCTGCCTCGGGCCAGCGCCTGAAACGACTCGACGGTATATTTGTAGCTGTTCTCGGTATGGATGGTTTCGCCAGCGCGAAAACCGATCGTCTTGCCATTGACTTTCACCTTCTGCCGCTTGGTGCTGGCGAGGTGCATCTCGATCCGGTTGTGCTGGCGATTGTAGCAGGCGTGATGCTCGAAGGTGGCCAGATCGAAATTGGCGCCGAGCTCGCGATTGATGCGCGCCAATAGATTGAGATTGAATTTGGCCGTGACGCCTTCGGCGTCATTGTAGGCCGGACACAGAATTTTGGTGTCCTTAACCAGATCAACCCCGATCACCAGCACCGCGCCGCGACCGAGAATGGCTCCAGCATGACGCAAAAACCTCGCCGCCTCATGCGGCTCGAAATTGCCGATGGTGGAGCCGGGGAAAAATCCCACCCGCGGCAGCGTTGCGATCGCCGCCGGTATATCGAAGCTTTGGGTGAAATCGCCGACCACCGGATAAACGGCAAGGTGCGGGAAATCGCGGCGCAACTGTGCCGCATCCTGCTGCAGAAAATCGCCGGAAATATCGACCGGCGCGTAAGCCTCGACAGTCGCCGCGGCGCCGAGAAGGATGCGCGCTTTCCGGCTCGAACCGGCGCCGAATTCGATCAAGGCGCAGGTCGGCGGAAACAAAGACGCGATCGCCGGCGCATTTGCGCGCAATAGCTCGAGCTCGCAACGCGTCGGATAATATTCCGGCAACTGCGTGATGCGTTCGAACAAAGCGGAGCCGGCCGCATCGTAGAAATATTTTGGCGGCAGCCGCTTTGGCTTCGCCGAGAGGCCGGCAAGAATGTCGGCGGCGAATGGGTCCGCCGTCTCGATGGACGGCAACGCGCGGAGCGCGGTTTGTCGGGCGCTTGCCATGGGATTTTCTCAGTGTTCGTACTCGGCGAGCCGCAATCCGGAAAATTGCCAGCGCGCCTGCGGATAAAAAAAGTTGCGATAAGTCAGGCGCGAATGACCGGCCGGCGTCGCCAGCGACGAGCCGCGCAAGACCATCTGATTGACCATGAACTTGCCGTTGTATTCGCCGAGCGCGCCCGGCGCCGCCCGATAGCCCGGATAGGGGGAATAGGCGCTCCGCGTCCATTGCCAGAGCATGCCGAAGGCGTCGGCGATGGCGTCGCGTCTCGCCGCCACTTCCCACTCCGCTTCGGTCGGAAGATGCTTTCCCGACCAGCGGGCAAAGGCGTCGGCTTCGTAATAGCTGACGTGGCAGACCGGCTGCGCCGGATCGACGGGCCGCAGCCCGCCAAGGGTCATCGAGAACCACGCGCCGTCGACCTTGCGCCAATAGCCCGGGGCGTTCCAGCCTTGCGCCTCGACGGTCGCGAAACCGTCCGACAGCCATAGCGTCGGCGTGGTGTAACCGCCATCGGCCATGAAATCGAACCACTCGCCGTTGCTGACCAGCCGCGGCGAAAGCCATACCGGGCGCAGCACGATCTGATGCACCGGCTCTTCGTTGTCGAAGCAAAAGCTGTCGCCGTCGTGGCCGATGGTATCGAGGCCGGATAGCGTGACCGCGGCAACGGCGCGCTGGTCCATGGACGGCCATTGCCAATCCGGATCGTAAGCCGGGCTTGTCTCGTTGAGAGAGAAAGCGTGCAAGATGTCAGTCAGCAACAATTCCTGGTGCTGTTGCTCGTGATTGAGTCCGATTTCGATGATCGGAACGATTTGATAGAAATCGCTTGCGGTCTCGATAAGATCGGACACCGCCGCGTCGACGTGAGCGCGATATGCCGCAATCTCGGCCGCGCTCGGCCGGGTCACCAGGCCGCGCTGCGGCCGCGCCGCACGTGGTCCGGCGGAGACGTAATAGGAATTATACAAGTAAGCGAAACGCTCATCGAATGGCGTATAGTTTTTGACATAAGGCTTGAGCAGAAATTGCTCGAAAAACCAAGTGACGTGGGCGCGATGCCACTTGGTGGGGCTCGCATCAGGCATCGATTGGACCACCTGATCTTCCGGCGAAAGCAGAGCGGCCCGGCGTTCTGTCTCGGCGCGAACACTGCGAAAGGTTTCGAGCCAACACTGCCGCGGATCGGCGGATGGCCGGTCCGCAATGGTAACGCCCCTCGCCGCAATGGATTGGGTCGGATCGGCGATCCGAACGCGCTTGGACAGGACGGAGCCTGGCATCGATATTGTCCGCAAAAGGCGGGATTAACTAGAGAATTCAAAGACTGCGAAGATAATCAGTCCCCGGCAGGTTGGTTCCATAAATGAGCGATCCGTCGCAGACTGCAATGCCCATCGACGCCTCCTAACGCGGATGTGATTACACAACCGAAACGAGGCGATAATCGCAGCAAAGTTGTCGTGAGTCCATCTCTGCCGCCGTATGTTTGCCGCCATTGCCGCTATGCGCTTGACGTCAATGACTATCGGCGGACCGGGGCGGCGATTCTGGGGATGAGGAAACAGGGATGACGAAACGCACCAAGAAAAAGCCGGGCGGCAAGCCGATGCTGCCGCGCGAGCGCGGCGATTTTTCCGCCATCGTCGATCGGCCGCCGCTAAAACTTCCGAACGGCGCGCGTATCGTGTTCTGGACCATCGTCAATCTCGAAGTTTGGGACATCGGCAAACCGATGGCGCGCCAGGTGCTGGCGCCGCCGACCGGCGTGACACAGCTTCCCGACGTGCCGAATTGGAGCTGGCATGAATACGGCATGCGGGTCGGCGTGTGGCGTTTCTTCGATCTCTACAAGCGCCTGAACATCCGGCCCACGCTCGCCATCAATGCGCGGGTCTGCGAGGATTACGCGCGCGTCGCGCAAGAAGCCAAGAACGACCGCTGGGAATTCATGGGACATTCCTACGAACAGGGGCCGATCCACAAAGAGCCCAATCAGAAAGCGATGATCGCGCGCTCGCTCGATGTGGTGGAGCGCTTTACCGGCAAGCGGCCGCGCGGCTGGCTCGGCCCGGGCCTGACGCAGACGCTGGAGACGCCCGACCTCCTAGCCGCCGCCGGGATCAAATATATCGGCGATTGGGTCTATGACGACGAACCGACGACGATCCGCACCGCGAACGGCCCCCTGGTGACGCTGCCCTATACGATGGAGCTCAACGACATTCCGATGATGGCGGTCGCCCACCACGAGGCCGACTATCTGTTCAAGCGTACTGTCGATCAGTTCGACCGCCTCTACGCCGAAAGCGAAAAGCGCGCGAAAATCCTGGCGCTGGCGATTCATCCCTATCTGAGCGGCCAGCCGCATCGCATCAAATATCTCGAAGCGATCTATGACTACACCCGCCGCTTCGACGGCGTCGTGTATTGGACCGGCGATCAGATTTTGGACTGGTATTTGAAGAGCGCGGTCACGAAATGATTCGCGCCGCCGTTCTACTTGCTGTGTTACTGACCGCGAGCGCCGCGCATGCCGCCGCGCCTTGCCGCACCAGCGGCCCCTTCAACCAGTGGCTCGCCGATCTCGAGCGCGAGGCCGTGGCGCAGGGCATTTCGCAAAGCACGATCGCCGAGGCGGCGCCGTACCTCACTTACGATCAGCGCATCGTCAATATCGATCGCGGACAGCGCGTCTTTACCCAGACGTTCCTGGAATTCTCCGACCGCATGGCCGCGGCCTACCGCATCCAGCGCGGCCAGGCACTGATCAAGAAATATGAGCCCATCTTCACCCGCATCGCGCAGCAATATGGCGTGCCGGCCCCGGTCATCGTGTCGTTCTGGGGCCTTGAAAGCGATTTCGGGGCAAACATGGGCAATTACCGCTCGCTGCCGTCTCTGGTCTCGCTCGCTTACGACTGCCGGCGCGCCGACCGTTTTCGCGCGCAACTGCTCGACGCACTGCGCCTCATTCAGCGCGGCGATCTGCGTCCCGATGAGATGATCGGCTCCTGGGCCGGCGAGCTCGGCCAGACCCAGATGATGCCGTCGGAATATTACAGATACGGCGTCGACTATGACAGCGACGGCAAGCGCAATCTCTTGCGCAGCGTGCCGGATGTGCTCGCCTCCACCGCCAATTATCTGGTCGGGCTCGGCTGGAAGCGCGGCGAACCGTGGCTTACCGAAGTCCGCGTGCCGGGCAACCTGCCGTGGCAACAGGCCGACCTCGATATCCAATTGCCGCGGTCGAAATGGGCGGCCTATGGCGTGACGCTCGCCGACGGCCGGCCGCTGCCGGCGGACAATTTGCCGGCCTCGCTGCTATTGCCGATGGGACGGCTCGGCCCGGCGTTTCTGGTCTATGCGAATTTCCAGGTCTATCTGCAGTGGAACAATTCGCTGGTTTATTCGACCACGGCCGCTTATCTCGCAACCCGCATCGCCGGCGCCCCGCCGCTTCACCGCGGCAATCCGCCGCCGGCGCTGCCCTTTGCCGACCTCAAAGCGCTGCAAGTCATGCTGGCGCATGCCGGCTACGACGTCGGCGCCATCGACGGGTTTCTCGGCCTGAAAACCCGCCAAGCCGTCAAGGCCATGCAGCAGAAATACGGCCTGCCGGCGGACTCCTATCCGACGGCGGAACTGCTCGCACGCATGCGGGCCGGACATTAGGAATAAACATGACCAAACAAACTCGCCGTGTTGTCACCGGTCACAACGCTGCCGGGGTTTCGATCTTCATGATCGACGGCCCTACGCCGCATGTGTTCAGCCGCACCAAGGGTAGCGCCGTCGTGCACGAGCTTTGGGAAACGACGGGAACTCCCGCCGACAATCGCGGCAGCGCCGACGCCATCTCCCGCGGCCATCGTCTGCCGCCACCGAAGAGCGGCTCGGTGTTCCGTGTCATCGAATATCCGCCGGACTCCGAACGCCTGGCCGCAATCGCCCGCGAGCATGCGCTGCCGGATGACTCTAGGCGCGCTGCGGCAACGGACCGCAACAATCCGCGCCATCCCGGCTTTCACAAGACCGCCACCATCGATTACGCCATCGTCCTGTCGGGCGAGATCTACGCGATGATGGACGAGGGTGAGGTTCTGCTGAAGGCCGGCGACGCCCTTGTCCAGCGGGGCACCAACCATGCCTGGAGCAATCGCACCCAGGAGCCGGCGGTGGTTGCCTTCGTGCTGATCGACGCCGAGCCGGTGTGATCACGGCCGAATGCCGCCCGGATAGTGACATAATAATGCGCCAATGCGTCCGTGGACGAAGCGCAAAGCTTGCTGCTAGAGGACTGTCGGCAGCGGCGGCCGAGCGGGGCGGCATCCTGTCTCGGGACAATCCAGTGTCTTCCAATTCGCTTCGCGGTAAGCGCTTGACCGCAACCGGTGCGATGACGGAAGATACTGAAAAGACAGTAGTTTTTCATTATTCCAAAGTGAAACAACACACCGTTCGCCTGGACCTGACCGCCATAATGTTACATTATAACGTCATATTTGCCCGACACCGTGAGCCGCTGCGCGGCCGACACCGCATCAGTAAAAATGGAACGTACGAGATGAAGCACAATGTTCGCGCGCCGCGACAGGATTCAACCCGCGCTTTGGCGGCAAGAGTAGCCGCGGCCTTTGCCGCCATGCTGCTCATCGTGGTTCCGCTGGCACCTGCGGCCTTGGCACAAAGTAGCCCCGCGCCCGCTGCCGTCGCCCCCGCGACACCCATGGCGACCAGCCCGGATAGTGCGACGACGCCAAATACACCGAACCAAGCAGCGCCGTCGGCGGCAACGCCTGCGCCGTCAAGCGCAGCAGCGCCGGCCGCGACCACCGCTCCGTCCACACCCCCGCCGCCAAATGCAACGTCCGCCGCGGCCCCATCGACGCCGCCCAGTGCAATGGCGCCGGCCGCAGGCGAACCACCACCGCCGGGCGAGCACATGGTCAGCGGCACCGAACTGCCGGAAGATCTCTCGCCCTGGGGGATGTTCGAGAACGCCGATCTGATCGTGAAGGGCGTCATCATCGGGCTTGCTTTCGCCTCGCTGGTGACGTGGACGGTGTGGCTCGCCAAGACGCTGGAATTGCGCAGCGCGCGCAGCGAAGTCCGCCGCGATATCCGCATTCTCAACGGCGCCGCGACTTTCGCCCAGGCGCATGAGCAATTGCGCGACGGCGACAGCCCAGTGGCGCAGCTGATGCAGTCGGCGGCCGCGGAAATCCGGCTCTCCGCTAATTTGCGCGCCGAAGGATTGAAGGAGCGCATTGCGCTGCAGCTCGAGCGCATCGAGATGGCGGTGAGCCGCAAAGTTTCGCGCGGCACCGGCGTTCTGGCCACCATCGGCTCCACCGCGCCGTTCGTCGGCTTGTTCGGCACGGTGTGGGGCATCATGAACAGCTTCATCGGCATTTCGAACGCCCACACCACCAATCTCGCGGTGGTGGCGCCCGGCATCGCCCAAGCGCTCCTCGCCACCGCCTTCGGCCTGGTGGCCGCCATTCCCGCGGTGATGATCTATAACGTCCTGGCGCGGCAGACCGCGCATTACCGCGCCTATCTCGGCGACGCTTCGGCGCAGGTGATGCGGCTTGTCAGCCGCGATCTCGACCGCGCCAAAATGCCGATGCCGCAGGCTGCCGAGTAATCCCGAGCCAAAGTCGAGTTTAGTCCCATGGCCATCCGCCTCGATCACGGCACCGACGAACTCACCGAGGTGCACGACATCAACGTCACGCCGTTCATCGACGTGATGCTGGTGTTGCTCATCATCTTCATGGTGGCGGCGCCGCTGGCGACGGTCGACGTGGCGGTCGATCTGCCGTCGTCGACCGCACCGCAGCAGCAACGGCCGCCGAAGCCGGTTTATGTCACGCTCAAGGCAGACGGCTCGCTGGCGATCGGCGACAACACGGTGTCGCGCGACGCGCTGCCGGCCGCACTCGCAAGCGCCACCGGCGGCGACAAGGAGCAGCGCATCTTCATGCGCGGCGACCGCGCCGTGCCTTATGGCGATGTCATGCAATTGATGAACGTATTGCGCGATTCCGGTTACCTCAAAATCGCCCTGGTCGGCATGGAATCGCGTGACGCGAAATGAACGTATCTTCGCTCACCTGGTTTGATGACGACGACCCGCGCGATCTGCGGCGCTGGGCGATTGCCGCGCTCGTCGTGCTCGGGGTCCATCTCGGCGCCATCGCCGCTTACGTCTATGTGCACAGGCCTGATGAAATCGGCGACGACACGACGCCGATCGCGGTAGACTTTTCGCCGACCGACGACACCGTCGATCAGCCCGAAGTGGCGCCCACCCCCGAGCAGCCACCGCCGGAGGTCGAGAAACCGCCGCCCCCACCGCCCCCGGAACCGCAGGCCATCGCGGCCCCCGAAAC
>JBAQAB010000162.1:0-5135 GCA_049285535.1 Xanthobacteraceae bacterium | reverse complement strand
GTGCCGGTCTGCCTCGATCCGCGGCCGCGGCTGATGTGGGGTATCGGCGAGAAACTTTCCGCGCCGCTTCGTCTGCCCAAATTGTCGGCCGTGCTGGTCAATCCCGGCGTCGCGCTCGCGACCAAGGATGTTTTTGCCGGATGGACCCGCGCTACTGATCCGCTCCCGCCCTTCGATCTTGCGGCGGTAGAAAAAACCCAGGACCGGCAGCAATTTTTGCACGCTCTGGCGCAGCAGGGAAACGATCTCGAAGCTGCGGCGGTCAAGCTTGCGTCGGCGGTCGGCGATCTGCTCGCCGCACTGCGCACGCTTGCCGGCTGCCGGCTCGCCCGCATGTCAGGATCGGGCGCGACATGTTTCGGGATTTTCGACGGAGCCGCCGAGGCGCTGAGCGCCGCGGACGCAATGAGCAACAAATACCCGCGATGGTGGGTGCGCGCTTGCGTGCTGGCCAGCGCAAATTAGCTCTCTGGCGTCGCCGCCAACTTAAAAGCGAAACCAGAACAGCCGAAATGGCGAATGAAAGCCGGGGCCGTAACTGCGGTCCGGCATGGTGGCGTCGTTGGCTGCCACAGTATTGAAACTGATCGTCGGCGCTGCCGCCGCGACTGTCGCGGGTCGCGGCGAGGCGTACCGCACCGTCTCTGCAGCACTGACAAAATCATGCCAGATCGCCGCCGGGACGCTGCCGCCGACGACGCCGTTCATCGGGGAATTGTCGTCGTTGCCAACCCAGACGCCGACAACGAGATCGGAAGTGAAGCCCACGAACCAGGCGTCGCGATAGTCTTCCGACGTTCCGGTCTTGCCGCCGACCGGCCGATCGAGCCGTGCGGATGTGCCGGTGCCCTCGCGCACCACGCTCGACAGCAGGTCCAGCATCTCTGCATGCACAGTTGGATTGTCGGTGGATGAGAGGGCAGGCGTGGCTCGCGCGAATACGCTTCGGTCGCCTTCGTTGATGGTGCGCACGGCGTAACTGTCGAAGCTGGTGGTGTTCGTCGCGATCGCCGCAAAGGCACGCGTCATCTCGAGAGGAGTAACCGCGCCCGAGCCCAGCGCCACGCTCGGCACCACCGGCAAATCAGAGCGAATGTCAAGCTGTTTTGCGGTGGCGATGACATTTTGGATGCCAACCGCCTGCGCAAGCTGTACCGCGACACTGTTGAGCGAATGGGCAAAGGCAGTCCGCAACGTCACCGGGCCGAAATAGCGGTCGCCATAATTCTCCGGCTCCCAATCGCCGACGCTGATCGGACGGTCGACAATGACCGAATCCGGCGTGTAGCCCTTGCGCAAGGCCGTCAAATAAACGAACGCTTTGAACAACGAGCCGGGCTGACGCCGCGCCTGCGTCGCGCGGTTGAACTGGCTTTCGTTGTAGTCGCGCCCCCCGACCATGGCGAGGATCGCGCCGTCCGGCGTCATGGCGACCAGCGCCGCTTGGCCGGCGTTCCTGCCCTTGGCGGCCGCCAAGCGCCTGGCGACGACGGTCTCGGCAATGTGCTGCAGTTCGGGATCGAGCGTAGTGCGGACGGTCAAATCTTCGGTGGTCGGCGCGATCTGGGATTTAGCGTCGGCCGCTGCGGTATCGACGAAATAATTGCCGCCCTGAGACGAATCCGTCGCCGTGCGCAAAACGGCGGGCTGCGCTTTCGCTATATCCGCCTGCTGCTGCGTGATTGCTCCGCTCTCGACCATGGCATCGAGAACGACAGCGGCGCGTTGCTGCGCCGGCTCAAGGTTGCGGTCGGGATCGAGCTCCGATGGTGCTTTGATGAGACCGCCAAGCATCGCCGCTTCGCTCAGCGACAGCTCTTGGGCGTTCTTGCCGAAGTACCGCAGTGCGGCCGAGTCGGCGCCGTAAGCACCGTCGCCGAAATAAGCGGTATTGAGATAGCGCGCGAGAATTCGGTTTTTGGACAGGCGAAGCTCCAGCCATTCGGCAAGCGCCGCCTCCTGCACCTTGCGTTTCAAGGTGCGCTCAGGCGTGAGATAGAGCCGGCGGGCCAATTGCTGCGTGATGGTACTGCCGCCTTGCAGACTGCGGCCGGTCGCATCGTGCCAGGCGGCGCGCGTGATCGACCGGATGTCGATGCCGCCGTGATCGTAGAATCGCCGATCTTCGATCGCGACGACGGCTTTTGCCAGCAGCGGCGGAAGATGGTCGGCGGCAATGCCCTGGCCCTTGAGAATGCCGCGCGTCGCGAACGGCCCGCCGTCTTCGCCTTCGAATATTATTGCGCTTGGGGGCGGCTGCACGGCGGCGGCGCCCGCAAATGGGATCGTGGCAACGCAATAGGCAACATAGATCACGGGCATCGATGCGAGACCGAGTGCAATGAGGAGACCGCGTCGAGGACGCACCGACGATAGCGCGGTCGGAACGCGCCAGGCGCGAAAGCGCGACCGCCAGCGCAGAGCTGCAACACGCATGCCGCCAAAAACGCGCCGCGCGGATACGGCGATGCGCCCTGCCAGTGCTCCGATCAGCGCGGAGGCCGGGAGCGCCTCGAGAGGATCGGATTCCGGCGTGGGTTTCGGGGAAGGCGTTGCGCCTGCCTTTGTATCGTCGGGTTGGTCCGGAGGCGGCGCGGGGGATGGCATCGGATTCGGGCTCACGCCTCTCGTTTCGCTGCCAAATAACGCTTTGGAACACGCGCAAGTTCCCTCGCCGTAGCGGATAAGCTCCTCAGTTCTCAGGCAAAAAATGCCGCCTGGTTAGTGCGTCCGGGCGATGCAGAAATCCACGGTTTCGACCAAAGCGGCCTTCATCGCCGAATCCGGGAACAGCGCCAGGGCGTCGCGGGCGATGGCGCCATAATGGTGGGCGCGGCCGATGGTGTCTTCCAGCGCGCGGTGCTTGACCATCAATCCGATGGCGTGATCGAGATCGGTGTCCTTGGTCTCGCCGCGCTCGAGCGTTCTGCGCCAGAATTCGCGCTCGTCGTCGCTGCCGCGACGAAAGGCGAGCACCACCGGAAGCGTGATCTTGCCCTCGCGGAAATCGTCGCCGATGTTCTTGCCGAGCCGCGCCGCCGCGCCGCCATAGTCGAGCACATCATCGACCAATTGGAAGGTGATGCCGAGATTCATGCCGAACGAGCGGCTGGCGGCGGCTTCCGCCTTCTGCCGCGCCGACAGGGCGGGGCCGACTTCGCAAGCCGCCGCAAACAGCTCGGCGGTCTTGGCGCGGATCACCGCGATATATTCGTCCTCGGTGGTCGCCGTGTTCTTGGCGGCGGCAAGTTGCATGACCTCGCCCTCGGCAATCACCGCGGCGGCGGCGGCAAGGATTTCTAATGCCTTGAGGCTGCCGACCTCGACCATCATCTTGAACGCTTGGCCGAGCAGGAAGTCGCCGACCAGCACGCTCGCCTCATTGCCCCAAAGCATGCGGGCGGCGAGCCTGCCGCGCCGCAGTTCGCTCTCGTCGACGACGTCGTCATGCAACAGCGTCGCGGTATGCATGAACTCGACCGCGGCGGCGAGCTTGATGTGGCCATCGCCGGCATAGCCGGCGAGCCGCGCCAAAGCCAGCGTCAGCATCGGCCGTAGCCGTTTACCGCCGGAATTGATGAGATGCTTGGCCACCTCGGGGATCATCGTCACTTCGGAGCCGGTACGCCCGATGATCGTCGCGTTGACGCGCTCCATGTCGGCGGCCACCAGGTCGACCAGGGGGTCGATCGATGGCTCTCGCGGACTTTCAAAGGGGACAATGACGGCCACTACGACATTCTCCAGGCAGGCATTTTCCGGGCGCGACGCCGAAGCATAGAAACGCTATGGTCATGCGGCAAGTCTGCCAGTATGGCGCCGCCATCTATAGATTTGCCGGCGGCATCCCGCCAGCAATGATCGTGCCAGGCACTGATCTGGCCGCGGCCGGGAAGGGGGTCAAAAAAAGGCATGTCGACCAGCGAACTCGCCGAACAACATAAGTATAAACCGGTACGACGCCACCCAATCGGAAGTGGCGATTCTGGTGCCTTGCCCTATCTGGCGCTGCGCGCGCCGGGCGAGGATCGGCGGCGGAGCTGATATTGCGCGAACTCGTCCGCACCAACGATGCCGTGCTGATCTCGGCGATCGAAGCACTGCTCAACGGCGCGCATATCGATCATATGGTGGTCGACCAGAATATGAGCGTGCTGGAAGGCTCGATCGGCATTTTCCCGCGCCGTATCCTGGTCGGCGTAGATCAAATCCAGGCAGCGCGGCGGCTGTTGCAAGACGCCGGCTTCGGCAACGAGCTACGGCCTCACATTGATTGAAACGTCGACTGAGATTTCCGCCGAGCACGGCGGAACGAGCGAGGATGCCGTCCTCGGCGGCAGGCTGGTGCTGCGCCAGCCGTTGCGCGGTCATCGGTTCGGGCATGATGCGATCCTGCTTGCGGCGGCGGTGCCGGCGCAGCCCGGCGAGGAGGCCGTCGAGTTTGGCGCCGGCGTCGGCGCGGCCGGCTTGGCGCTGGCGCGCCGCATCGATGGGCTTGGCTTGACGCTCGTCGAGATCGATCCGGTGCTCACCGCGCTCGCGCGGGGAAACGCCGCGCGCAACGGACTTGCGCCGCGCGCCCGCGCGGTTTGTCTGGATGTTGCCGCGCCCGCTGCGGCGTTCGTCGGCGTGGGACTTGCGCCGGAGTCGGCGGATCACGTCCTGATGAATCCGCCGTTTAACGCGCCGCAAAATCCGTCGCCCGATCACGGCCGTCGCGTGGCGCGGACCGCGACACATGAGACGTCGGCCGTGTGGCTACGCACGGCGGCGCGGCTTCTCCGCCCAGCGGGCGTAGCCACACTGATCTGGCGTGCCGACGGTCTTGCCGACGTACTGGCGGCGCTCGCTGAGGAGTTTGGCGCGGTTTCGATCTTGCCGATCCATCCCAAGCCCGGCGTTGCGGCAATCCGCGTGCTGGTGCGCGCCACAAAAGGCCGTGACGGGCCTTTGTCGCTGCTGCCAGGCTTTGTCCTTGCCGACGCTGACGGCAAGCCAAGCGCAGCCGCGGAAGCGGTATTGCGCGACGGCGCCGTCCTTCCATTCCTGAAGAGCTGAGATTTAAAGGTTACGAAACTTTAATTCCCGAAGCTAATTCGGGTAAGCAAGACTTTCTGCTCAGCCGTTAGGCATCA
>JBAQAB010000161.1:0-3594 GCA_049285535.1 Xanthobacteraceae bacterium | reverse complement strand
CTCGGCAACGCCAACGTCAATGTTGGCGGCCGCACTATCAATTTCGGCCAGCAGTCCGTGAATATCCGCGGCGTCGGTTTGATGGACTCCGGCGGCGCCGGCGATTTGACGCAAGGCTACAAAGTTTCCGACATCGATAACGTCGTGCTATCGCAGAGCAACGGCGTTCCAATTTACGTCAAGGACGTCGCCAAAGTCTCGGTCGGCTATGTGCCGCGGCTCGGCAAAGCCGGCCGCGACCACCAGGATGACATTATCGAAGCGATCGTCATCATGAACCGCACCATGCACACCAACGACGTGGTGCCGCGGGTGCGCGAGGAAATTCAAAAGATCAATACCGACGGTAGCCTGCCGCCGGGCGTGAAGCTCGTCCCATTCTACGACCGCACGCAACTGGTCGACGTCACGACCGCCACGGTGCTGCATAACCTGGTGTTCGGCTGCGTGCTGATCTTCATCATTCAGTGGGTGTTCCTCGGCGATTTGCGCAGCGCCATCATCGTCGGCGCCAATATTCCGTTCGCGCTGTTCTTCAGCATCATCATTCTGGTGCTGCGCGGGGAGGAAGCAAACCTGCTCTCGGTCGGGGCGCTCGATTTCGGCATCATCGTCGATGCGGCCGTCATCGTCGTGGAGAATATCTATCGGACATTCCAATCGACGCCGGACGAGAAGCGCTCTTTGTTGCAGCATCTGGCCGAGGGAACCTGGGGGCGCGATCCAACACGCTTGAGCGATTTTTCCGACGCGCCGGGCTGGACCGACAGGCTGCGGCTCATTCTGGTGAGCGCGCTGCAGGTCGATAAGGCGGTGGCGTTCTCCACCGCGATCATCGTCGCCGCCTTCATTCCGCTGTTCACTATGTCGGGCGTGGAGGGCCAGATTTTCGGTCCGATGGCGCGGACTTATGCCTACGCCCTGGTCGGCGCGCTGATTGCGACCTTTACCGTGACGCCGTGTCTGGCGTCGTTGCTGATCGCCGATCACGTCAGCGAGGTGGAGACCGTCGTGGTCCGCGCCTTGCGTTCGATCTACACGCCGGTCCTGCGTTGGTCGCTGCGCAACATCAGGATCACCATCGCGTCCGGCTTGGTCTTTCTCCTCGTCTCCGGCTTCTTGGGATCGCGGCTGGGCAGCGAGTTCCTGCCGACGCTCGAGGAGGGCAATCTATGGATTCGCGCGTCCATGCCGCCGACGATATCGCTCGAGGCCGGCATGCCGATCGTCAACGAAATTCGCGAGATCCTGTTCCGCCATCCCGAAGTCATTACCGTTGTGTCCCAGCAGGGCCGTCCCGACGACGGCAGCGATGCCGCGGGATTCTACAATGCGGAGTTTTTCGTGCCGCTAAAGCCGTTCGACGAGTGGCCGGTCGGCTTGACCAAGGACAAGCTGATCGATGAGCTGCAGGACGAGTTCAACAAGAAATTCGTCGGCATCGACTTCAACTTCTCGCAATACATCCAGGACAATGTCGAGGAAGGGCTATCCGGCGTCAAAGGCGCCAATTCCGCCAAGATCATCGGCCCGGATCTCGCCACTTTGGAGAAGCTCGCCAGGGCGGCCATGGCGCAGATGGCGCAGGTCCAAGGCATTACCGACCTCGGCGTATTCTGGGTATTGGGCCAGCCCAATCTGAATATCCGTGTCGATCGTACCAAGGCGGCGCGGTATGGCTTGAGCGTTAACGACGTCAACAGCGTCGTCCAGGCGGCGCTTGGCGGCACCACGGCAACGACCCTGTTGGAATCCGACCGTCAGTTCGACGTCGTGGTGCGGCTCGCTCCCAAATATCGCAAGGACATCGAGGATGTCCGCAACCTCAAAATCGGCGTGCAGACACCGTCGGGCAACGCCTACATTCCGCTGAGCGAACTCGCCTCCATCTCGCTCGATACCGGCGCGTCTTACATCTTCCGCGAGCGCAACCAACGCTTCGTGCCGATCAAATTCAGCGTGCGCGGCCGCGATCTCGCCGGCGCCGTCGAGGAGGCGCAACAGCGGATCGCCGCGAACGTCAAGCTGCCTGTCGGCTATCGCATCGAGTGGTCCGGCGAGTTCGAATGGCTGCAGCAGGCCAAACAGCGGCTTGCCGTCATCCTGCCGATTACGCTCGTCTTCATTATGATTCTGCTCTACACGCTGTTTAATTCGCTGCGTGACACTTTTCTGGCGCTGCTAGGGCTGCCGTTTGCGATCAGCGGTGGCATCCTGGCGCTGTACGTCACCGGACTGGATTTTAGCGTTTCGGCGGCAATTGGATTCATTTCGCTCCTGGGCGTCTCGGTCATGAGCGGCATCCTGATTATTTCGGGCTATTACCGGGTCATCGCCACCGGCGGCATGGCGCCGGTCGAAGCAATGTTCATGGCCGTCACCCAACAGATGCGGCCGGTGCTGATGATGACCCTGTCGGCCTGTATCGGGCTGTTTCCGGCGGCGATTTCCACCGGGATCGGCAGCCAGGTGCAGCGGCCGCTCGCCACCGTCATCGTCGGCGGCATGCTGATCGGACCGATCATGTTGCTGGTGGTAGTACCGGCGTTGCAAACGCTGTTCCTGAAGGACGCGCGCCGGTCAGGGGAAGGAAACGGGTCTGATACTGTTTAGAACTATTCTTGAGTATTTAACTTGTCGCGCGTACGCGCTATGGTGGCCCGCCGGTTTTAACATAGGCGCGCAACACGTGAGCCTTCACCAGACGGAACTGCCGGCGGCGAATATCCCGACCTGGCAGCGTATTGCCGGCCTGACACTGCGATCGGCATTCATCCTGACGCTGGTGGCTTTGACTCTGATCGTCAGCCTGCCGCAAAACGAAACCATCGCAAACGCCTACGACACGCCGAACGACCTTATCCGGCTGGCCTTGGGAATTGGCGTTTCTATCTGGCTCGCCGTGCAGCTTTTCCGGCTGCCCCGCGACGCCGCCGGCTATCGCACCTGGCTCTATCTCGGATTGTTCGCCGTGCCGTTCGCGCTGATCTGCCTGTTCGCGCTGTGGTGAGCGGCGCTACGGCTCGATTAATCGTCCGGTCGCGGCTTTGATGGCGGCCTCGGTGCGCGTTGCGGCGCCGAGCTTGGCGCGGGCATTGTCGGTGTGAAAATCGACCGTGCGCTTGGTCAGGCCGAGGATTTGCGCGATTTCGGCTGAGGTCTTGCCGCGCGCCACCCAGGTCAGGACTTCGACCTCGCGATCGTTCAGGTCGACCGTCTTCGGCCATAGCCGGGTACGGGCGACGCCGTTGAGACGCGCCGTGATGATGGTGTCGAGGACCTCGAAATCGATCGGCTTGGTGACATAGTCGTCGGCGCCGAGCTGCCGGCCCTTGAGCTCATTGTCGCGATCGGTCAGCGCGGTCAAAAACACGAAGGGCATCCGCGAGAAACGCGGGGCCAGCGCGATCAGGCGCTCCAGGAGTTCAAAGCCGGAGAGCGCCGGCATGCTGATGTCGGAGAGCACTAGGTCGGGCATGATTTTCAGGATGGCGGCAAGCCCTTCGCTGCCGTCATAGGCCACGCTGACCGCATAGCCGCGGTCGATCAGTTCCTCGGCGATGAGCGCTGCGGTCTCGCGGTCGTCTTCGATGC
>JBAQAB010000160.1:0-6569 GCA_049285535.1 Xanthobacteraceae bacterium | reverse complement strand
CGTAGCTGGCCGCGGCCCCGTGTTCTTGTGCTTGTCACGCACTGCTGTCAGAGCCATTATTCCCATCGAGTATAAGCGGTTTTATTCAAAATGACCCCTTGGCGCGGAATGGTAATTAGCAGCGTTCTGCTGCTCTGCGCCACTGTTAGTGCGGCGGCCTCCGAGCCAAAGCGCGTGCTAATCCTTGATTCGTTCGGCCGCGATTTCGCGCCATGGAACGAGTATGCAACAGACATCCGCGCCGAGTTACTTCGGCAGTCGCCGGAGCCGATAGACATTTACGAGGCTTCGCTGGCGAGCGCACGTTTCGCCGGCGATCAACAAGACGGCCCGTTCGTCGATTACCTTCGAGCTCTTTTCGCCGACCACCGACTCGATCTGGTCATCACCATCGGCGCGCCGGCCGCAGGATTCATTCAGCGATATCGGCAGCTACTGTTTCCGTCGACGCCCATGTTGTACACAGCCGTGGAACAACGACGTGTCGCGCTTACTGGTCTTACGAATAATGACACCGCAGTCGCGATCACGATCGATTTCGTCGGGGTGATTGAGAACATTCTGCGGGTGCTTCCCGACACCAACAATATCGTGGTCGTTATCGGCAATTCTCCGATTGAGAAATATTGGTTGGAACAGATGCGCGACGCGGTCCAACCGTTCACAAACCGTGTCGCGTTTACGTGGCTCAACACTCTATCGTTCGACAAAATGGTAAAGCGTGTCACGGCTCTTCCGCCACGGTCTGCAATCTTCTTTGGCTTGCTGTCGGTAGATGCCGCCGGGGTTTCGCACGAAGAGTTATCGGCGTTGACCAGCCTTCACGACGTCGCCAAGGCGCCCATGTTCAGTTATGTCGATACTTATCTCGGCCACGGAATTGTCGGTGGCCCCCTCATCGCGGTCCCGGATGTAAGCCGAAAGGCGGCCAACGTCGCAGTTCGCCTCCTGCATGGCGAGGCGCCGAGCGGCATCCAGACGCCGCCGATCGGCTTCGGCAAACCAAGGTTCGACTGGCGAGCGTTGCAGCGTTGGGACATCAGCGAAGCCCGTTTACCCGCTGGGAGCATCGTAGAATTCCGCGTGCCCACGCTACTTGAACAATACAAGTGGTACATCATCGCCGCGGCCACGCTCTGCTCCCTCCAAGCCGTCCTCATCGTCGTGCTGCTTCTGAACCGCCGGCGCCTGAGCCGCGCGAATGCTGAGCGCCAACGGGCAGAGGAGGCTGCGCGCGAACTGAGCGGGCATCTCATCACCGCGCAGGAAGACGAGCGCTCTCGGCTCGCGCGCGAGCTGCACGATGACGTGACGCAACGTCTGGCGCTGTTGGCAATTGACGCCGGTCGTCAGGAGAACGTGTTGCCGCGTGCGGCTGGCGGCGATGCCATGCGCACGATGCGCGAAGGCCTCGTGCGGCTGAGTGAGGACGTGCATGCTCTGTCCTATCGCCTGCACCCATCGATTATTGAAGACCTCGGGTTAATCGAAGCGTTGAAATCGGAATGCCTACGGTTCTCCGAGCTGGGCCCGACTCGCGTCGAGGTGCGGGCCCAGGGACTACGCGAAGAACCGCCGCGTGACGTCGCGCTCTGTCTGTTCCGCGTCGCGCAGGAGGCGTTACAGAATAGCGCCCGTCACGCCGAGGCAGATACTGTACAGTTGACCGTCCGGCCGCTGAACGGCGGATTGCAGCTTGGGGTTCATGACGACGGCAAGGGTTTTGACCCGGGACGTCATCGTGACCGGCCCAGTCTGGGTCTGGCCAGCATGCGCCAGCGCATTGACCTGCTGCACGGGCTGCTGGATATCGAGAGCGATCCCGGCCATGGCACGACAATCCTGGCTTGGGTACCTTTGAAGGAGGATCGGGTTGACTCGTCCGCGCGTGCTGCTGGCTGACGATCACCGCATGGTCAGCGAAGGGCTGCAGAGCTTGCTTACGGACGAATTCGAGTTGGTGGGCATGGTCGAGGATGGGCGCGCCATGGTGGCAGCCGCCAAAAAGCTGCGTCCTGACGTAATCGTCTCAGACATCGCGATGCCGCACCTCAACGGTATCGACGCAATGGCCCGACTCAAGAAAGACAATCCGGACGTCAAGGTTGTCTTTCTGTCCATGCATCAGAACGCGGCCTATGCGCGGCGCGCGCTGCAGGCCGGTGCGTTGGGATTTGTGTTGAAGCACTCGGCACCTGCGGAATTAATCATGGCCATCCGCGCTGCCTTGAAAGGCAAGACATTTATTTCGCCGGCGCTGGCGGGCGACGTGCTGCAATCGGTTCCAAAAACACAAACGGGATCGGTCGAATTCGCTAAATCGATAACACCGCGTCAACGCGAAATCCTTCAATTGCTGGCTGAGGGACAATCAGCCAAGCAAATCGCGGAGGCGCTTGCGATTTCGGCCCGCACCGTCGAATTCCATAAGTACCAGATCATGGATGCACACGATCTGCATAGCAGCGCCGAGCTCGTCCATTTCGCAATCAAGCATGGGATTGTGAGCATCTGAGCCTAAACGAGCACGCGCTTTATCCCTGCGCTTGGCCGAGGCTGAGCGGTCACCACCCAGTAATTTCGCACCTCAAAACCCAGTAATTTTACTAGGTCACGTCCATCGCCTCTTCGTTCAAGCTGTTCACGCTTTTCATCGGCAGTGGCACCGCGTGCCACCGCCTCCTGACCGAGCCCAAAAGGGCAATGAGCAAAAACGACGCCCATTGCGTGCTGCTGGCGGACCGTCATCACCGGCTGATGGAGGGCGTCCGCGGCTTGCTCGAAACGGAGTTCGATGTGGTCGTGATGGTCTCCGACGAAGTCTCGCTGTGTGAAAGCGCAACGCGCATGAAGCTCGACACGGTCGTCGTGGATTTCTCGCTGGCGTGCGGAGACGGGCTTGGTTTGGTGCGAAGGCTTCGCGGCCGATTTCCGGAGATGAACTTGATCGTTCTCGGCATCTACAGCGAACCGAACGTAAGCCGCGCGATATTAGAAGCCGGAGCGGATGGTTTCGTTCTCAAGAGCTCGATTGCAACCGACTTGCTTCCCGCGATTGACGCGGTGCTTGCAGGGAAAACCTATGTCTCATCCAAGGGGGTGTAATGGCTCAATTGGCGAGACGGAGCGCGACGGACTGATCACGGGATTGCATCGTACGATTAGACGGTGCGAGGCACGGCAAAGGAGGGCCTGACTCGTCATCGATCCACTAACGGCGAGAATTCAACCCAAGTTCACACCAGGAGACTCGACATGTACTTCACACAGGATTCCTTGCTTCCCGAATATCAGGCTCCCCTGATCATCACGGCGGCGCCGTTTGGACCGCAATGGATGCCGAGCGATTATCCCGAGGACATCGCTGTGTCCTGGGACGCTCAGGTCCAAAAGGCAGTGGACTGCTACAATGCTGGCGCCACGCTTCTGCACGTCCACGTCCGCGATCCCAATACCGGCCACGTCTCCAAGAACTTCAAGGAGTACGCCGACTTCATCGGGCGTCTGCGGCACGCGGTGCCGAAAATGGTCCTCCAGGTGGGCGGCTCGATTTCGTTCGCGCCGGAGCCAGGCAAAGAGGCGCACTGGCAGGGCTATGACACGCGACACATGCTGGCTGAAATCGATCCTAAGCCGGATCAGATCACGGTCGTGATTGGCTCAACCCAGATGAATATTCTGCCGCTCACCACCCCGGACGACGTGAAGGGAACGCAGCTCGAAAATCCCGCGATGCAGAAGGCCTATCAAAACATGGTGGCTGACGCGACTCCGGAGTTTTATATCGAGCACCTCAAGCGCCTCCGCCAACATAAAATCCAGCCTTACTTTCAGCTCGGGCATATCCACCAACTGGAGGAGATCGAGAATCTTATCCGCCACGGCATCTATATGGGGCCATTGAACCACAACTTGGTGGCGATTGGCGGCGGCGGGGGTGCTGGCCGCAACCCCTTTGACTTCATGGAATACGTGCGCCGGTCGCCACACGGCTCGGTCCCTTCGATCGAATCTTTGTGGCGAACGGTACCGACGTTTTGCGCCTTGGGAACTGCTCTCGGGATTCACGTCCGGGTCGGCATCGAAGATAATCTCTGGCGCAGAAAGGGCGTGCGCATGACCTCGGTGGAGCAGGTCGAACAGGTCGTGCAGATGGCGAAGTTGCTTGAACGTAAGGTGGCGACCGGCGATGAGGCGCGACAGATTCTCAAGATCGGAGTCTGGTACGACAGCGTCGACGAAACGCTGGCAAACCTCGGCTTGCCGCCAAACCGCAAGGACGGTCAACTGGGCTTTATCGTTAAGGATACCGATGGGCATCTCGCTGCGCCCGCGTTTTCATCGTGCATGCATCCGATATGGCACGGACCTGATGAGCCAATGCGGGCGGCGGAGTAGCGAATACCTGTCGGGGTCCTGTGCTCACTTTTGGGGCAGGCCCATAACGCCAAAAGGGAGGTACCAACGTGACGCGCAACCTGAGAACAAGCGAGTTGCCAGGGATCGATCAACCACGAGAAACCGGCCCTTGGGACGCGGCCTTGGCCACGCTGAGCGAATGGGACCCCGTTTGGGCGGCAACCTGTGAGAAAATGACGACAAACCCATGGGCCAATGAAGTCCTGCCAGCCAGGTTCATCGAATTGGTCGCTGTGGGTCTCAACGCTGCGTGCACCAATCTCAACCCCGACGGCACGCGCCGCCACATCCGAGCCGCGCTCAAGGCCGGTGCCAGCCGCGAAGAAATTCTCCTCGTCCTGAAATGCGCGTCTGTCATGTCGATCCATTCATGCAGCCTGGGCGCTCCGATCCTGCTTGAGGAAGCCAAGGCCGCGGGTGTGAAGCCGACCGAAAAAGGCGCGGTGCCGACTCCGGCCTGTGACAAGGTTAAGGCGATCGGCCAGTGGAATGTGGCCTGGGACCCGTTCCTGGAGCTCGACCCGGTGTGGACCGATCAGTTCATGGCAACAGGCGCTGGGGTGTACGGCAGCGGTGTAATGTCGTCCAAGGAAATCGAACTTCTGAGTATCGCCTTCGATGCCTCCTACACCCACATGTACGCGCCCGGCACACGCCGCCACATCAAGGGCGCGCTGAAGGCCGGCGCCACCATGGAAGAGGTCATGGAGGTGCTTAAACTGTGCGTCGTTCAGGGCGTGCAGGCCTGTAATCTCGGCGTGCCGATCCTCGCAGAGGAAATGCGACGATCGCAGTGAGATGAGGAAGGGCTATGGCGGAATTTGTTGAGGTCGCGTCGTTGGACCAAGTGCCACCGGGCAGTGGCACAAGTTTCACGGTCGCCGGCAAGGGCGTAGCAGTGTTCAACATCGAGGGCACCATCTACGCGATGGACGACACCTGCCAGCATCAAGGATCGTCACTGGGCGCAGGTCGACTCGACGGCAACGTCGTCACCTGTCGTGCGCACGGCTGGCGCTACGACGTTACCACCGGAAACTTGGCGACCTCCCCGGGATTCGGAGTCGCCTCCTACCCAACCAAAGTCGTCGAAGGGAAAATATTGGTGGCTGTTGCATGAGCATATGCAGCGGGTCGTCTGGCGCTGCCTTGAATTAGAGAGAGTATTAGAACAAATGTTGGATCGCATTATTGAGAGGGGCCTCGACGAGGGCAAGCAACTCATCTGGATCGTCATCTACTTTTGGGTGTTATTTGGCGTCTTTACCGTTTTCAGGGCGCTGGTGCTGAACGAACAGAACCTGATCTATCATCAAGGCTTCGCCTTCATAAATGCCTGGCTACTGGCGAAGGTCGTTCTCACCGCGGAATTTTTTCAAGTCGCAGAAAACTTGAAGCATAAGCCGCTCGTCTATCCCATCATTTATAAATCTGCCGTGTTTTGCCTGATCCTCATGTGTTTCTATGTCGTCGAGGAGACGGTTGTTGGCCTCTGGCATGGCAAGACCGTTGTGGCGAGCTTTCCAGCAATAGGCGGCGGGGGCTGGAGGGGGATGCTCGTCGTCGGGTCGATTTTGTTCATCGCAATGATTCCGTTTTTTGCATATCGGGAACTCGCCAGGGTTCTCGGCAAAGAGCAATTGTACTCTCTTATTTTCAGGCGCGGAGCTGACACTACTTTGATCCACTCTCCACAGTAGGCCAAGCTGGAGTCATAGCGAAATCCCGAGCAGAGACGAGGAACGAGTGACAATCCAGCAAACTGCTATCTGGGAAATGCTGATCGGCCGCGCCGACGGACCGCTAAGTCTGCGGTTGATTTTCCAACCCACCATGGCGGCCATCTTCGCGGTTCTCGCTGGACTCAAAGATGTCCGCGATGAGCGGGCTCCCTATCTTTGGTCTGTATTTACAAATCACCGCGATTGCCGCGACCTTCTCCGAGACGGATGGAAGGACATTGGCAAGGTGTTCGTCATCGCGGTTGTTTTGGACATTCTCTTCACTTTGATTGTTCATCGCTGGATTGTTCCAGGGCAAGCGCTTCTGGTCGGCACCGTTCTCGCGATTGTGCCGTATGTGTTGGTCCGCGGTGCGATCACCCGCGTTGTGAGCCGAGTTCAAGGGGCATGATCGCGCCCGATGGTTCA
>JBAQAB010000159.1:0-3855 GCA_049285535.1 Xanthobacteraceae bacterium | reverse complement strand
GTGCTGTTGGGCGCCGGGCCGGCCTTGATGGCCTATCACGGCGCCCGCGTCGCCAGCATGGGCACCAGCCCGATCGCCATCGCGGTGCCGAGCGGCCACGGCCCGATCGTCCTCGACATGGCGACCTCGACGATCTCCAACGGCAAGATCCTCCAGGCCCGCGCCACCGCCACGCCGCTGCCGCCGCACACGGTGCTGTCCGCCGCCGGCGAGCCGACCACCGACCCGGACAAAGCCGAGATTCTGCTGCCGCTCGGCGGCCCGAAAGGCTCCGGCCTCGCGCTGATGTTCGAGCTCGTCGCCAGCGTGCTCGCCGGCGCGCCGATCCAGGCCCGCACGCTCGGCCCGGAAAAGCGCGACCGCAACACCGGCAACACCGCGATGTTCGTCATCGATATCGAAAGCTTCCGCCCGCTCGCGGATTACACCAACGACACCGATGGGCTCGCCGGCATTCTCAAAGCGCTGCCGCGGCAGGCCAGCTTCGACGAGATCACGCTGCCCGGCGAACGCTCCGCCCGCATCGAAGCGTCGCGCCGCAAATCCGGCATTCCGATTCCGGCGCGGCTGTGGAGCGAGCTTGAGGGGATCGCCAAGGCGCAGGCGGTCAAATTGCCGGATCGCTTGGCTTCGTAGGGTGGGCACCGCGGCGTGAGCGCCACGCCGCGTGGGCAAAATCGCCTAAGCGCGGTGCCCACGCGGTCACGAAGGCGCGGCGATTTTGATGCGAGTTTACGGCTTCCCTTGCGCGCTCGGAGGTGGGCCTAGTCCTCCCATTGGAAGCGTCGGAACAGGTGGCAAGGTCGAATTGATGTTCTCGTCAATCGTCTCAAATCTATAAACGTATAAAACGAATACGAGAAAGAAACAGAATGATATCAGCAAAATAAAAAGTCCCGTGATGGACGATCTCAGGACTATCTGATCGCGTTTAACAACGATTTCGCCGTTGTTACCATCTAGCGAAACCTTATTGGCGATTGCCAATTGATACGAAGCTAAAAGCTGTAGGCCGGCAAGCAATACGCCGGAAAATGTAACCGCGACCACCATCCACATCAGTATTCCGTTGGCGCGATACTGCTGAAAGAAGTTCATCTTTCGGATGGCGAGATCGCTGAACAGGCCTTGGGCTTGAATTAAAGAATAACAATGGTCTAGCGCGCTGTGGAGTGTTTCTGCAGTCTGAGGATTTTTCTGGTCGAGTAGTCTCAACGTATCCGTCATGCACTGGGTCATCGATGGCGGCTCCGGCTGTTGCGCGACGGGAAGTTCGTTAACCGAGTAGCCAATGAACAAACCAATGATGAATCCACCGACTGCGGCCAAAGCCCATTTGCCATGAAATCCGCGGCAAAAAATCCGCAGTCGCCCAACTTCGTTGGTACCTAGTTTATGGATCTCTCGATCGTCGACCACGGTTTCGCCATGCGTAGCTTTTGCTGGACGCTGGCTCACGCTGTCCGGCCTTCATGTTGCGCACAATGACATACTGATCCTGGCGCAATTGGTGCGTTTCCCTGAACCACGCATAATCCCTCCGGGGTTTGGCACCATGCGTAGAATCCCTTCGGCGGAAGAGGGGGCAAGACATTGAAGCCGACAGGTGGTGCGCCACGTAACGGCATCGTGTTGGCCGACTGACTTCGGCCGGGTACGGACGAAGAAACGATGAACAGTGCAACAATAATCACTGACAATAGCAGTCGCATAAATCGATCTCCGCAGTTCGTCGCTCGCTTGAAAGCGGTGACGCCAGAACGTTGACACTTGCAAATGTCAAGAATACTCGTGAAAATAGAAATTACAACATCATGGGGGTATGTGATTGTGAGGCTTGCCGGAATTGGAAGCTTATTGATCGCTCTCCTCTATTGGAGTTCGGCTTCATCTCAATCACCGCAGCAGCCAGCGATTGCGAGCGGTGGGTTTCCGTTCGCCGGTGAGCTATGCAGCCCCGTGATGAAGATGGAGCCTCCACTAGCCAGCGATGCCGAGATTTTGGTCGAATTGGTAGGTCTGCCCAACGTGTCTAACCTAAACGCGTTGCGCTTGCACATTCGACGAGTCCTGGGCCTTCAAAATGCTTGCGCCTTACCGGAAGCTGGAGGTTATGCGACAATCGCATATGACCCAGATTGGGCGGCTGGCGATACGGCTGGATTCTATTTGGCCCTGGGACACGAGGCCGGACATCATTTTTGCGGACACTTCGTCGGTCTGGGCGGAGACTCTTGGGCGCAAAAGGAATTGGAAGCCGATCAATTTGCAGGTGCATCTGTGAAACGATTTGAGGTCTATCACGGTCAGAGTTTTTTTAGCCAGGTCCTTGCTGTTGCCGCCTCCAAATATCCCGAGGAAGGTTCGGTTCTTTATCCGTCGCGCGCGTCACGGCTTGAAGCGCTAAGGCTTGGTTACGAGCAAGGCTCACCATGCGGAGGTTTGCTTCCGGTCGAACAAAGTGGCTTCAGTCCGGGTATGCGCGCCAATGGGCCGGCAGGTCCCTGCCGGCCTGTCCGAACCGGACCAACCTCATATGCGTGCCAACATTGATAGTAGCCTCGCTCTCGCCTATTCCGCCTTGACGCCGGCGGCGCGGATCACGCCGCCCCAGCGTTGCCGTTCGTCGCGCAGAAAATCAGCCATCTGCGCCGGTGTGTCGCCGATCGCGGTGGCGCTCATGTCGGCGAGCCTCTTGGCCATATCCGGCCCGTGGATTGCTTCGGCGACAGCCGACGACAGCTTGGCGGCGATCTCCGGCGAGGTCCCCGGCGGCGCCACCATGCCGAACCAGGTCGAGGCCTGATAGCCCGGCAGCACTTCGGCCACGGCCGGCACATCGGGCAGGAATGGATTGCGCTGTTCGCTGCCGACGCCGAGCGCGCGCAGCTTGCCGGCATTGATCTGTGGCAGCACCGTCGAGAGCTCGATGAACATCATGTCGATGCGGCCGCCGAGCAAATCGGTGAGCGCCGGCGCGCTGCCCTTATAGGGGACGTGGACGATGTCGATGCCTGCCATCGATTTGAACAGCTCACCGGCGAGATGACCACTGGTGCCATAACCCTGCGAAGCGAAATTGAGCTGGCCCGGATGCGCCTTGGCAAGCGCGATCAGCTGCTGCACGGTGGTTGCCTCCTCCTTCGGCGGCACCGCCAGCACCAGCGGCACGGCGGCGATGAGCGAGATCGGGACGAAACCGTCCGGATCGTAGGCGAGCTGCTTGTAAAGCGTCTGGTTGACGGTGAGCGGCGCCGGATAGGTGAACAGCAGCGTGTAGCCGTCCGGCGCGGCCTTGGCCGCCTCCTCGGCGCCGATATTGCCTCCGGCGCCGGGGCGGTTGTCGACTATCACCGGCTGGCCCCATTTCTCCGACAGCTTCTGCGCCACCATGCGCACCAGCGTGTCCGTCGTGGCGCCGGCCGGCGACGGCACGATGATCTTGATCGGCCGCGCCGGATAGGTTTGCGCCTGGCTCAAGGCCGGAAGGCCGAGCCCGATCGCCGCCGCCAGCAGAAGTCGCACGATCGTTGTCATGGGCGGCGTCCCTCCTGTTCGGTTTTTATGCGCGCAAGGTTACCGTCGGCTGAGCAATTGTCCATGCGGTGGCGCACGGCGGTATGAAAGTGACTGCGTAGGGTGGGCACCGCGACGTGAGAGCGAAGCCGCGGGGGCAAAATCGCCGGAGCGCGGTGCCCCCGCGGTTAGTCCGGGCGCGACGATTTTGCCCACCCCACGGTTGCTGCGCCGCGCCCGGAAAACAGGTCTTGAGACGGCGTCCCAATCACGGCGACGTGGAGTGACAGTAGTCACTGGTTGAGTTACAAATCAAAATCATCTCGCCCTAAGGGACGC
>JBAQAB010000158.1:0-23879 GCA_049285535.1 Xanthobacteraceae bacterium | reverse complement strand
GGTGAAGAAGTGAAAGCCGAGGTAACGGTCGAGCAGCAGCATCGCCAATGTTGCCGTGAGGATGGGGAAGGCGGCGACGATCAACAGGTTGGAGGCGAGCGTTGTCCAGCAAAAGATCGGCATGCGCATATAGGTCATGCCTGGTGCATGTAGCTTCAGGACCGTGGTGACGAAGTTGACGCCTGTCAGCAAGGTCCCCACGCCGGAAATCTGGAGCGCCCAAAGATAATAGTCGACGCCCACGCCGGGCGAATAGGCGATCTCTGACAGCGGTGGATACGGCAGCCAGCCAGTACGTGCGAACTCGCCGACGACCAGCGAAAGGTTGACGAGCAGCGCACCGGTGGCGGTGAGCCAAAGGCTGACTGAGTTGAGCGTCGGGAACGCCACGTCGCGGATGCCAAGCTGCAGCGGCATGACGAAGTTCATCAGCCCGATCACGAAGGGCATCGCGACAAAGAAGATCATCAGCGTGCCGTGCGCCGAGAAGATCTGGTCGTAATGTTCGGGCGGCAGGTAGCCACCGGAGTGGAACGCCAGCGCTTGCTGCGACCGCATCATGATCGCGTCGATAAAGCCGCGCAGCAACATCACCATGGCGAGCAGGAGGTACATGATCCCAATCCGCTTATGGTCGACGCTGGTGATCCATTCCTGCCAAAGGTAGGGGAGCCAACCCTTCAGCGTGATCCAGGCAAGAACGCCAATGATCACCACCCCCACCACGGCCCCCGCGACCAGCGGGATTGGTTGGTCCAACGGAATGGCCGCCAAGGTCAGCTTGCCGAACATGCTAGCGTTCGATCCGCTGGGTGGCGTTGGTCACCATGGTGGGCGTCACGCAGTGAGCTGTTGCGAACAGAGAAGATAAGTTCGGGTCGGACAGCGCGGCCTGCGGGCCAGGTCCAGGCGGCAGTTGCTGGGTGACGATCTTCTGGAACAGCCCAGACTCAACCGCGCCCAACGTGTACGGACTTACGTTCACGCTTTGCTTGGCCAGCCCAGCGTAGCTTCCGTCATCGAGGGTCGGTCCGGTGTTGCGCGTGGCGCTAACCCAGGCGGCAAACCGCTCCGCCGGCACTGCCTGCACGTCGAAATGCATGTCCGAGAACCCATCACCACTATAGTGACTCGACAGCCCGAGGAACGTGCCTGGGTTATCGGCGCGCAGGTTCAACTGCGTCGTCATGCCGTTCATCGTGTAGATCATGCTGCCGAGCTGCGGGATGAAGAACGCATTCATCACGCTTGCGGACGTGAGCGAGAAATGAATCGGCACGCCGGAGGGAACCACAAGCTGGTTCACGCTCGCAACACCCTGGCTCGGATAGATGAACAGCCATTTCCAATCCAGCGATACGCCCTGAATCTCAAGCGGCGGCGTGTCAGATGCCAACGGCTTTGCCGGATCGAGGTCGTGGGATCCGATCCAAGCCACGCCGCCTAGAAGCATGATGACGAGAAGCGGTATTGACCAGACAATGAGCTCGATGCGACCGGAATAGACGAAATCCGGCATATAGGTCGCTTTGGTGTTGGAAGCTCGAAACCACCAGGCGAAAGCAAGGGTCGCGGCAATCGTCGGGACCACAATGGTGAGCATGATAGCGAGCGAGTCTATCAGGATCGTCCTATCCGCAATGCCGATGGGCCCTTGCGGGTCGAGGACCACTGTGTCGCAACCGCAGAGAAGCGCAGAAGCGCTCAACGACAGCACGTTCGCCAGCCAATTATTAGGCCTGAGGATTTTCATCCCTTGCTCCAAGGCCCAGATCGTTCCTACCGAGCGGAACTAATTGTTTCGCAACTTATTGCAAACGCCTCACGTCATGCCTTGCCAGGCCGTATTTCCGTGGCCGTTAAAACCGCGTCCGGGCAGGTCACTTGCCGCGCACCTGACCTCAAGAGTGGATATCGAGGCGACAATCTCCTTCGCGTTCACAATGGTACCCGGATACTCGCATCATCGCCCGGTGGCCGTGATCACCCCTTCCTCGATCTTCGCAATAGCGTAGCACCGCTCTTGTCGGGGCGACAGTGCCGCTTTACGAAGTCGGCTCGCGAGCCGCGTTGCTGGAGCTGGCCCGCGACAAGGTCGATAAGGCGGAAACAACCCTGACACAAATCAGGAATGAGGCCGTTCGCCAAATTATCGTGGCCAGAAACACCCTCAAAACGAGCCCGTCCGCGTATAGTGCGTCAACGGCACTGGCTGCGGCGGCGCAGACCACGTTCAATGCTGCTCTCACAGCGTATCGCAACGGCGTCGGATCAATCACCGACGTTACGCTTGCTGAGCGTCAGCTTTTGGTAGCCAAGAACGCTGCAACCGACGCCTACAGCACAGCACTGTCAGCCGCGGCGACACTTGCCTTGGCGGCCGGCGTCCTCGGATCCGCACCAGCGGGATGCGCCACATTCGGCTCCGACATTCCATAATGTCGGGTTATGGAATTGCCGGAATGCCGTGTGCAGTGAACCCGCGACAGCGCAGTCGCAAATATCACCGATGAAGAGGCCCCTGCCGAGACTACGGCCGGGGCCTTTCTTCCAGGAAGCCAAACTCGACCTAGCTGCCCCTAGGCCTTCCATTGACCTAGTACCGAGAGGGTCGGCCACCCGGCCAAGCCTGATTATTAAAATCCATCGAGCTTGGTCCGTAGGACTTCTGCTGCTGCACCGACGGAGTCGGATTGGGCTGCAGGCGGGGGGCGACTTCCGGCGCGTACATATAGAGATGGCGTGAGGAGGGCGCCGCCCGGTGATGGATTGTTGTCGCAAATGCCGGCGTCGCAATGATGCTGGCCAGAGCGATCGCAGTGAAAAGCTTTTTCATGTCACTTCTCCCGTTAGGTTGTTATCGCCCCGTGGTCGGGGCTTAAGCGCACGCAAGCTTTGTTGCTACGGTGCACCAATGAAATGTGGAGTCGTCGCCATTCGACTACGGGCAAAATTCAAAACAGTTTGTTCGGCTGGAATGAATAATCAAAAAGGTAACAATCTTGCTCGCGCTTTCTTTCGTCGGAGGCGATGATTTACGCCGGCACGATGAGCAAGCGTGTTGACCGGAAAGGTCATTTCGTTCTAATGAATTATCCATTCTGAAAATGCCCGATTAAAAATTCGAGCGTAGGCCCATCTCCCAGGCAACGAAGACGATACGTTTCCAGGAGTGAGGTCATGGTCGACAGGTATGGGATCGCCCGCGCAACCGCGGCGTCGGTTGAATATGTTCGCCATTTCGGTTCGTCGCTCTTTGCGCATGCGGAACGCTTTTACGAGGCGCGCATGGAAAAGGCACAGATGCGCTTGGCGCCAACAAGACCGCACCGGCGCCTGAAGAGATTGAGCGAATTCCACCGTCGATAACGCCGACCAAGGAAGCGGCGATCAAGTCGAGCTTGGGCGCTGCGGGTCGGCCCTCCGGATGAACGCTAAGAGTACTTATTGTCCAGATACTTGGTGAGATTATTCGGCGTTCGCGAACGGTGCATTTCAATTCTGGCAGCTTAAAAGCGGTCACCGCCGACGACACCTTGACACTTAAAGACCGGTGTTTCGAGGCAGGCCATGCTCAGGGATTTAAAGCTCGCGTTCTTTTCTGCCGTAGTCACGTCCGCGGGCCTTTCTCAACCCGGGGCTTTGGCTACCGCGCTGTCGTCGCGATTGCCCGCTTCACTCTTGTCTGTTTTGGGTCGCGCAGTTTTTCGCTCGCTTCTCCGGACCGAGCATGATGGGAGCCAGTTCCAGGTTCTTCGCGACATGCGAGCCGCAGGCCGACGCAGCAAAGGGACATTCAACCCTGCGCCGCTCTTGGTCGATTGGCCCATGGTGCTCTCGAGTAAAACCTCCACCGATCAAGAGCATCGTCATGCTTAAACCCGAGCGAATTGAAGGTTCTGATGAGCAACTGGAACTGCCGGCGGAGAAGCCTCAAAAAAAACTTTCGGCTACAGTCCGTGAAGCTATCGAATTGCCCGCGGATCGCCATGAATCGCCGTCGCTCGCACCCGTCGGGTCTTCTGTTACGCATAACCGCTTGCGTCCATCGCGCAAGCAATGGGCGCGATGGGTGCTGTTCGTACTGCTGCCGATCGTGATGATTGCCGGTGCCTATTGGTACGTTACCGGTGGGCAGGTCATGTCGACCGACGACGCCTATGTCGAGGCCGACAAGGTCGGCGTTTCAACCGACGTTTCCGGTATCGTGCAGGATGTCGCTGTCCGCGATAATCAGCACGTGACTGCCGGACAGGTTCTTTACCGGCTCGATCCTCGTCAATTCCAGATCGCGCTCGACAACGCAAAAGCAAATCTCGCCGAGACAGCGCTGTCGATCAACGCGATGAAGCAAGATTACAAGCGCATGCTAAGCGATGCTGCGGCCGGGCAGGCGCAGCTCGATCTCGATCAGATCAATTACGATCGCCAAAGTGCGCTGCTGCGTTCCGGCACGGCGTCACAGGCTATGTTCGATCAAGCGCACTACACGCTTCTCGACGACAAGAGCAAGCTTGAGGCGCTGCAGCAGCAAGCGGCAACGCAACTGGCCCGCCTTGGCGGCAATGCCGATATCGAGACGACGCAACATCCGCAATACCTGCAGGCCAAGGCCCAGGTCGATGAAGCGCAGCGCGAGCTTGACCACACTGTGGTGAGGGCGTCGTTCGCCGGAACCGTAACGGACGTGCCCTCAATCGCACCCGGCAAGTACTTGGCGGCCTCAGTGACCGCCTTCTTCCTGGTTGCCACCGATCACGCGTGGGTCGAGGTCAGTCCCAAAGAAACGCAGATGACCTATGTGCGACCAGGCCAACCGGTGACGGTGACCGTCGATACTTATCCTAACGTCCAATGGCGCGGAACCGTCGAAAGCATCAGCCCCGCCGGGGCACAGGAATTCCAGCTGCTGCCGGCGCAGAACACGAGCGGCAACTGGGTCAAAGTCGTCCAGCGCATCCCAGTGCGTGTGCGCGTCGACACCAGCGATGCCAGCCAGCCGCCGTTGCGGGTCGGCATGAGCGTCGAGGTTGGCGTCGACACCGGTCACACGCGTGGCATGCCGCACTTCCTGACCGCGATGTTCGATCATTCTCATCGCAGCGTGTCATGATCGAACAAACCTCCCAACGCCATCGCGCGACGATCACCGTCCTGGTGATCCTCGCGGCGATGATGCAGACGCTCGACACGACGATCGTCAATGTTGCCTTGCCCTATGTGCAGGGAAGCGTGGCGGCAAGCAACGATCAGATTACCTGGGTGCTGACCTCTTACATCACCGCGGCCGCTATCATGACGCCGCCGACCGGCTTTTTGGCGGCGCGCTTCGGTCTCAAGCGCCTGTTTATCGTGTCGACGCTCGGCTTCACGCTCGCCTCAATGCTCTGCGGCATGGCGGAGTCGTTGACACAGATTGTCGCCTTTCGGCTGCTGCAAGGCGCGTTCGGGGCGGCGATGATTCCGTTATCACAAACGGTCCTGCTTACAATCTACCCGAAAGAGCGCCATGGATTCGCGATGGCGCTATTCGGCATTGGCGTTGTGGTCGGTCCCGTGCTCGGTCCCGTGCTCGGCGGCTGGCTCACTGAAAATTATACTTGGCGTTATGTGTTCTATATCAACGGACCGCTGGGAATCATCGGCTTTCTTGGCATGATGATATTTCTGCCGGAGAGCCCCCGGAGTGCACTGCAGAAATTTGACTGGTTTGGCTTTAGCACTCTTAGCCTAGCAATTGGTGCGCTGCAGATTCTGTTGGACCGCGGCGAGATCAAGGATTGGTTCGGTTCAAGCGAAATCGTCATTGAAGCGCTCATTGCTGGCTCGGCCTTCTATCTTTTTCTAGTTCACACCTTCACAGCCGAGCGGCCCTTCATGCGGCCGGCGCTGTTTCGCGACCGCAATCTTACCGCCGGCGTGATCTTCAGCGTGGTCGCCTTCATCACCCTTTATGCCTCGCTCGCACTGCAGCCGCCGTATCTGCAGGACCTCATGAACTATCCGGTCTTCACTGCCGGTTTGGTCATGGGCCCCCGTGGCGTGGGGACGATGGTTGCCACAATGGTCGTCGGCCGATTCGTCGGAAAGGTCGACACACGTTTGCTTCTGGCGATTGGCCTCGGCCTTTCCGCCTGGTCCTTCTATATTATGACGGGATGGACCCCCGACGTTTCAGAGCGGGAAATTATCGTCGCCGGGTTGGTGCAAGGCGCAGGGTTCGGCACTCTTTTCGTCCCAATGAGCGCGGTCACTCTGTCGACACTCGCTCCGGAAGATCGTGCCGATGGCGCCAGTGTCTTCAGCCTTTCGCGGAGCCTAGGCTCAAGCATTGGCATTTCCGCCTTCACCGCGCTGCTGACGACCAATACCGAGATCAACCATGCTGATATCTCTGCAAACGTGACAGCCGTCAATCGCGCCTTCCAAGATCCGAGCATTGCGCCGTTCCTGAGCCCATTTACTGCCGCCGGCCGGGCGGCGCTCGATGCCTTGGTCACGCAGCAGGCGCAGATCATTGCTTATATTGATGATTACAAGCTGCTGCTGATCGCTACGCTGGCCCTGTTTGCGCTGCTCGTCATTTTCAAAAAAACGAGTGGGTCGCCAGGACATGCAGCCGCCGTGGAGGGTTGACTGCATTGCATGTACAATTCCGAGCAATTAAATATCCGGGGTCTGCAGAATAAGAGGCGAGCCATGGACCGCGTCTCATCGATGCTATCGTTCGTCAAAGTGGTCGAGCACGAGGGTTTTTCTTCCGCGGCGCGACAACTCAATCTCGCAACGAGCGTAGTCACCACTCACGTGAAGTCGCTCGAAGAGCGGCTTGGTGTGCGCCTGCTCAACCGTACAACGCGCAGTGTGAGCCTGACCGAGGTGGGACGCGAGTATTACGAGCGCTGTGTCCAGATCCTGTCGGAGATTGAAGACGCTGAGCAAGCTGCTCAGGTCCTGCAATCACGGCCGCGAGGAGTGCTACGGGTCAATACATCACCCGGCATTCCTGCTGTCATCGCTCCATTCATCGCCGAATACGCCAATCTATATCCGGAGGTCACGATCCACCTCACTGCAACCAGCCGGATGCTTGATCTCGTCGTCCAAGGATACGATTTGGCGATTTGGTACGCCGCCGCTCCGGATCCTGCTCTCATTGTGCGTCGGCTCGCGTCTTATCGGGTAGTGATCTGCGCTTCACCCGATTATCTCGCCAAGCACGGCCGACCGCAGCACCCGTCCGATCTCGCACACCACAGCTGCCTGATCTTTTACGACGCCCCCCACAGCAAAGACGGCAAGGATTGGATATTCACAGGCCCTGACGGCGACTTTCCAGTACGAGTGTCCGGGACTCTGGAAACAAACAATCCCGATACATTGAAAGGCGCTGCGTTGCGTGGCCAGGGCTTCATATGGGCGCCCACGCCGATGATGGTTGACGAGTTGAGATCCGGTGCGTTAGTGCCCGTGCTGAGCGACTTTCTGCCTCACGAATACCCAATCGAGGCTTACTATCCCAATCGTGAGCACTTGCCGGCCAAGGTGCGGACGTTCATCGACCTGCTGATCAAGTATTTTCATGAGATAGGCGATCCCTGCGCGCAGGCCGGTAAGAGTCCCGCGGGTTCCATTAAGCCTGCGATCACTGCATCCAAAGAGCGGACGGCGCCGAAACAGCGCGCTGCCGGGTGACCGCTTCGGCGTAACGGGCGCTAAACAGGGCTCCAAAAGAACGTTCCGCCAAGGCGGAACCCCAAAGCATCAGCAGGGCGGTGTTCGCGCCCTGTCGAAAGTCTCGCGACTTTCCCGGTAAGCGGCTAAAGCTCGGGGAAAAACTTCTGCCTCGAAAAACTGTGGGCTGAGGACCGCCGAATTTTGGGAAACAAGCGGATTGTTCAATTATGCCGAACGGAGCGAACAAGATTTCCCAATTGAAGCCAGCGTACACCGCACCATTTTAAATGGCGTGGAGGGCATCTTGTTATCGACCAAAGGAGAAGATCATGATCAGCAAGCTCAAACTCGTGGTGATTGCCGCTGTTACGGCGTTAAGCATCGGCGTGCCGACTGCGGCGCTGGCGCAAAGTGCCTGGACCACTGGCACCGCGTCAAATAAGGCAGCTGCCGGCTACGAGACGCCGTTTAACTACCCGCGCTAAAACGGCCTCTGTGCATGCGCCGCGGGCTGTGGTTGCTGCCACAGCCCGAGGGCGTTTGCTAGTACCTTCGTCTTCGCCATGATCGATCTGAAAGCACACGCTGGAACATCAACCAAAGCGGAGACTGAGACCGTTAACATAAGCAATGACGCGATTGGCGCTTTTAGACCGGTGTGTTGGATCTCCCACGCTTCATTCCACGGCGCATGCGCGGCCACTGTCGAGGTCGGCAGCAGTCACGTGGCCATGGTCTCCAACCCCGAACTCGTCATAGATGTGATCTGCGCGCTGCAAAAGCCGTGACGTCGTCATCGCGCTGCAAAAGCCGTGACGTCGTCATAGCGAGTGGTTCAGCAGCGTGGCCGCGTTGTTTAGCGCCCCTTGAGGAGGTCGCATTGGCACTTGCCGGAGATACGAAACCGTACCACGCAGTTCCTCGTCGCCCCGACCATTTTCTTGAGCATATGCAACTACTTCCGGGCCCATAAGCCAACACGTGCTGGCCGTGACGCCTACCGATCACAATTTACAACTGCACCAAGGTGTATGGCAGTAAGCGGTCTTCGACCGGGTATCATGGAGATAACCCGCCGCTTTGGTTTGAGAGGTAGCGATGCCAATCTCACTTAGAATCAATGGTGCCCGACAGTCACGGGTCACAGAGGAGGATGTGGCGCAACTGAGAGAGCAAACTTCGCGTTGACGACTTGCGAAACAGCGGTGGCAATGCCAATTCTCGCCTTGGCCTCGAATGTCAACATATCTATTCCCGCTCTACATTAGCTTCCGGGGGAGTTCGATATGATTTGTCGCTTAGTCCGCACCACGGCCATTTCGCTTGGCTTTCTCATACCTACGGTATTTTGTTGCTGTGGCAGTCTGGCCCAGAACGCACTACCGCCTTCAGTGTCAGTACAGCCCGTCCTGAGCCGACAAGTGACGGAGACCGGCGATTTTGTCGGCCGCGTCGCCGCTCTCAACAAGGTCGATATCGTAGCGCGCGTGACTGGTTTTATCGGGCAGCGCAATTTCACCGAAGGGCAGATGGTCAAGACCGGCGATCTGCTCTTTCGCATCGAGCCGGACACCTACAAAGCTGCAGTCGATCAGCAGGCGGCTAACCTCGCCAAGGCCAAGGCAACGGAGGTGAATGCGAACTTGCAGCTGCAGCGCGCCCAGGCGCTGGTGAAAAACCAGAACGTGCCGCAGGCGACTGTCGATGAATTGGCCGCAACGGAGCAGTCGGCGCAAGCCGACATTTTGCAGGCGCAGGCACTGCTGGAGCAAGCCAAGATCAATCTCAGCTATACCGAAATCTTTTCGCCCATCGAGGGTCGTATCGGCATTGCGAATTACACCGTTGGTAATCTTGTCAGCCCGTCAACTGGAATACTCGCGACCATCGTCAGCCAGGATCCGATTTATGTTACGTTTCAGGCGAGCGAGGCAGACGTGGTGGAATACCGGCGGCGTGTCGCGGCGTCGGCTGACAAGGACCCGCATGTGGTGGTTCACATCAGGCTACCCGACGGCAGCATTTATTCGCATCCCGGTTTGACCAATTTCCTCGACGTTCAGGTTCAAGCCGATACCGACACCGTCACTGCGCGCGCATTACTGCCGAATCCCGACGGCGAACTCATCCCCGGCGGCGTCGTCGGCGTCATCGTCGAGCGCGGTAAGCCCCGCTATGCGCTGCTGGTGCCGCAGGCTGCGGTTCTGCTCGATCAAGCCGGCCATTTCGTGCTGGTCGTCGACGACTCAAAGAAGGTCGAGCAGCGGCGCATCACGACCGGCCCCGATCACGGCAAGAACATCGAAGTCGAAAACGGGCTTAAGGAGGGCGAGCTTGTCATCACCGACGGTATTCAGAAAGTGCACCCGGGCCAGGTTGTGTCCGCGAACATCGTGCCGGAAAACTGAGCGAAACCCGCAGAGCGAACACCCAGCGTAATGTTTTCCAATATTTTCATCGACCGGCCGCGCTTCGCCATCGTCATTGCCATCGTCATCACGCTGGCGGGCCTCATTGCCATTTCGGCGATTCCGATCGCGCAATTTCCCGATATCGTGCCGCCGCAAGTCACGCTCACCGCGAATTATCCCGGTGCCGACTCCGAAGTGGTCGAGACGACGGTGGCGCAGCCGATCGAAGAGCAGATCAATGGCGTCGATAATGCGCTCTATTATCAATCGGCGAGCGGCTCCGACGGAAGCTACACCCTTAACGTCACTTTTGCGCTCGGTACCGATCCCGACATCGACACGGTCAATGTGCAGAATCGCGCCAGCCTCGCCATTCCGCAATTGCCGGACGAGGTGCAGCGCTCGGGCTTGAGCGTGCGTAAGAAATCGGCGGCACTCTTGCAGGTGATCAATCTTTATTCACCGAAGAATACCTATGACGCCGTCTATTTGAGCAATTATGCGGTCATCAACGTCATTGACCCGCTGTCGCGCATCAAGGGCGTCGGTCAGGTTGTGCTGTTCGGTCCGCTGAATTATTCGCTGCGCATCTGGCTCGATCCGCAACGGCTGACCGAACTTAATCTGACGCCCAACGACGTCATTGCCGCGGTGCAGAGCCAGAACGTCCAAGCTGCGCTGGGTCGCATCGGTGCGGCCCCAGCGTCTCCCGACCAGCAGTTCCAGATCAATATCAAGACTACGGGACGGCTGACGCGGCCGGAGGAATTCGCCAATATCATTCTGCGATCCAACCCCGACGGCTCGCTCGTCCGGGTCAGCGATGTCGCCCGCGTCGAGATGGGCGCACAATCGGAAGATCGCTACAGCCGCTACAACGGCGCGCCGGCGGCCGCGCTCGGCATTTACCAATCGCCGGGCTCGAATGCCGTCGACGTCGCCAAGCAAGTCCGCGACACCATGACGACGCTCGCGGCGCGCTTCCCGTCCGATCTCGCCTATACGGTTTTTTTCGATACCACCGTGTTCGTGAACGCGACGATCGTCGAGGTCGTTCGGACACTGGTGATCGCCATCATTCTTGTCGCTGTTGTCGTGTTCCTGTTCCTGGGCAAATTCCGCACAACGCTGATCCCGTTAATCGCCGTGCCCGTGTCGATCATCGGCACCTTCGCTGTTATGCTAATGATCGGCTATTCAGCCAATACGGTGTCGTTGTTGGCGCTGGTTCTCGCCATCGGCATCGTGGTCGACGACGCCATCGTCGTCGTCGAGAATATCGAGCGCGTGATCGAGGCAGAGCCCGAACTGTCGATTCCCGACGCCTGTAAAAAGGCGATGGCGGAAATCACCGGTCCGATCCTGGCCATAACCCTCGTACTGTTGTCGGTGTTCGTGCCGGTCGCCTTCACGCCCGGCATCAGCGGGCAGTTGTTCCGGCAATTCGCCGTTGCGGTCTCGATCTCCATGCTGATTTCGGCGCTCAATGCGCTGACCTTGAGCCCTGCGCTGTGCTCGGTGCTGCTCAAGCGCGGCCAGCGTACCTCTGGTGTCATGCGCTATGTGCTTGGTGGCATCGACAAGGTACGCGACGGCTATGTCGCCGTCGTGCGCAGGCTGGCGCGTATGGCTATAATCGGCGTCCTTGTTGCCGTCGGCGCGCTGGCGATCGCGATCTTTGTCTTCAACAGGACACCGCAAAGCTTCCTGCCCGACGAAGACCAAGGCGCCATTTTCGCCGCCTTGCGGCTGCCGGAAGGCGCTTCGGTCCAGCGCACCGAAAGCGTAGTCAAGCAGGTCGAAAATATCGTTCAGAAAACCCCAGGGGTTCAAGGCGTATTATCGGTAGTCGGGCTCAATTTCATCGATTATGTCGCGGCTTCCAACCAGGCGTTCTTTGTCATCCGGCTCAAGCCCTACGAACAGCGCACCGACCCGGCGGAGGGGGCGGGCGCCATCATCGCCAAGCTCCGGCCGCAGATGGCAGCGATCCAGGGTGCCATCGCCTTTCCGTTCAACCTGCCGCCGATCCTCGGTCTCGGCAATACCGGCGGATTCCAGTATGCGCTTGAAGCGCTGCAAGGCCAGTCGCCGACCGACGTTGCCGCAGTGATGAACGCGCTGACGGTCGCCGCCAATCAGCAGCACGAGCTTGCCGGCGTGTTCTCGACTTATGCCGCCAATACTCCGCAGATCTACCTCGATATCGATCGTGATAAGGCGCAGGTGCTCGGTGTCAAGATCAGCGACATTTTCAACGCATTGCAATCGACGCTCGGCAGCTACTACGTCAACGACTTCAACGTCTTTGGCCGTACCTGGCAAGTCAACATCCAGGCCGATAAGCAGTTTCGAGATCGGGTCAGCGATATCGACTCGATCTATGTCCGCAACGCCAAGGGCAACATGGTTCCGATGCGAGCGCTCGCCGTTGCCAAGCTGGTGCAGGGGCCGCAGACGGTCGTGCGCTATAATGGCTATCGTGCCGCTGTGATTAACGGTGCGGCGAAACCGCCGGCGAGTTCGGGCGACGCGCTCGCCGCCATGGAGCGGATTTCCGCAACGACGCTGCCATCCGGCTTCAGCTACGAATGGACTGGAACTGCGTTCCAGGAAAAGACGGCGAGCGGGCACACGGCAAGCATTCTCGGCTTTGCCCTGCTGTTTGCCTATCTGTTTCTGGTGGCGCTTTACGAGAGCTGGAACATCCCGATACCGGCTTTGCTGTCTGTGAGCGTCGGCATCCTCGGCGCGGTGGCAGCGGTCGCGATCGCCGGATTGAGCTTTGACGTTTATGCGCAGATCGGGCTTGTCGTCCTGATCGCCCTTGCCGCCAAGAACGGTATTCTGATCGTCGCTTTCGCTGTGGAACAGCGGACGCTCGGCAAGGATGTTACGTCGGCGGCAATCGAAGCGGCGGCTTTGCGCTTCCGCCCGGTGATGATGACCAGCTTCGCTTTCATCTTTGGTCTGGTACCGCTAGTCATCGCAACCGGCGCCGGCGCTGCGACGAGGCATGCTGTCGGCACGCCGGTGTTCGGCGGCATGATCGCAGCCGCGGTCTTCGGAATCTTTCTGGTCCCGCTCTTGTTTATCACGGGTGAGAATTTGCGGCAGTGGCGCAAGAGGTAATCGGGAAACGGGTGGATCGCAGGACGGCGATAACGCAATCGACGGAGCCAACCTCATGTCCGACGAAATAGTGAAAGCCAAGATTCGGCGAGCGCTCTTATCGGGACCTGACAGCATCACGCGAGAGGCCACGGTCGCAGAAATGGATGCTCAAGGGGGAATGACCGTGTTGCGTCCGGGCTCGAATCAGTGGGTCTGTGTCCCCGGCAATGAGAACGTCATCGGACAGGCGGATATGTGTGCGGATCCCATGGGGATGCGGTGGATGATGGACGTCATGGCACAGAAGCCTAAACCGTCGAATACCGAGCCCGGACTGATATACATGCTCAATGGGGCTTTGCAGCGAAGCTATACCGATCCGTTTGATCGGACGAGCCCGCCCATCCCCATCGGCCCACACTGGATGATCATCTGGCCGTTTGACGCGCGCGTTGCCGGTCTACCGATGAACATGCGCGACGCAGGGACTTTAGTAATGTTTGACGGCACGCCCTATGCGCATCTGCATATCTGCGGTTCACCGTGGGACGGGAATGAGTACCACCCGGGCGACAGAGCTGTTTGGACAATGGCCTACGCTCGGCCGTGACGACGCCAAGGTCGTCGACTGTGAAACGACCAACGTGGCCACCTTTGTTCGTGATGTTACTTGGCTTGTGCAATCTGGCCCACCAGCTTGGCCCAATCCATGTCGATTGCTCCGTAGACCGTGCCGGTGGACGGTGAGAGGCACGGGCGCTGGATTTGAATGACTTCTTCTACTTTGTGCAGGTCGTTGACCCCGGCGGGTTTAGGGCTGCCGGCCGGATTGCCACCGTAGCTGTTGCGACGAATAACCGATCTTCGCCTTTGAGCGCTACCGACGGACACGAGGGACCCCTTCGCGTCGGGGCCGGCGGCGATCCACTTTCGCAGCATCAATGCTTTGTTGGTGACTTTTGAGTTCACCCACGTTCGTTACCGACCGCCGAAATCCAGCGTCGAGTCGTGGGCGCGTTTGTGGGTACAAAACCGGCGGCTTTGTAATTATTTGATTTTATAAGTAAATTCTGGACCATTGGAGGACACTCCCTCCGCCAGGCCTTTCCAGAAACCTATTCTCCGGCTGCCGCAAACGCCGAATGGAAGCATATTTTGTCTTCTCGGGCGCTGCACCTCTTGCTGAAACGGCTGGCCGCGACATGCGCGGGCCTCTTGCGCCTTATGAACCTCCGGCTTGCCGCCTGTCGCGCTCAAGCTCCGTCAATAACGCTGACATGCGCGGCCACCACGCGCCAGCCTTCGGCAAACTTCACCCAGGTCTGCATCTGCCGGCCAATTTTGCCCGGCGCCGAGGCGCGCGCGAACAACGTCGAGGCAACGGCGACGTCGCGGCCATAGGTCGTAATGACGGTCTTGGATAAGGGTGCGGGCGATGCCGGCCGGCGAGCGCGCGGCGCGGAAGGATTTGATCGCGGCATAACCGTACAGGTTTTCGGCGCCGCCGTAACGGATGGTACGGACGTCGTCGTGAAACAGCGAATTAAGGGTCGCGACGTCGTTTGAGACGAGCGCTTGCTCGTAGCGCTCGAACTCGGTTCTCACTTCGGCGACGACCTCCGGCAGGTCGATCTGCATGGCTTTCTCCGCTTGATTTGTTCTTTCCGCAGGGACGGGGAGGATGACCTTACAGCGCGGGCAGCATGGCCGCGACCACGCCTTTCGCCTCCAGCGCGTGCGCCAGTCGCAGCGCGATGTCCTCGCGCCACGGCGCGGCGATTATCTGGACGCCAATCGGCAGCGGTAGCAGCGGCACCGGCACGGCGACGACCGGCAGGCCGATGAACGAGATCGGCTGCGTATAAAGTCCGAGATTGGTGCGCACCGGCAATTCGGTATCGCCGAACATGAAAGTCTGCTGGCCGATCAGCGGCGCCGTGCACGGCGTCGCCGGCGCTATGATGGCGTCGACCTCATCGAACAGCTTGACGACTTGATCGCGGTACCAGCGGCGGAATTTTTGTGCCTTGACGACCAGCGAAGCCGGCGTCATCGCGCCCGCGATCAGCCGGTCGCGCACCGCGGGATCGAAATCACGTGCGCGCGCGCGCAGACGGTTCAGATGGAGACTGGCCCCCTCGCTGGCGGTGATCAGGAAGGCTGCGGAGCGGGCGCGCTGGGCTTCCGGAATCTCGATATCGCGGTTGGCGCCGAGCGCAGCCGACACCCGGTCGATGGCGTAACAGGTCTCACCGCTGTTGCACTTGAAATAGCCGGCGGCGACGGCGACGCGCAAACCATCTGCCCCTTGCTCCAAAACCGGAGCGACCGGTTCGACCGGGCGGCTGGCGCAGGCCGGATCTTCGGCATCGAATCCCTGCATGGCGTCATAGGCAAGCGTGAGATCGCGCGCGGTGCGCGCGAACGGCCCGAGATGATCGAGGCTGGCGACAAAAGGAAACGTGCGGGCTCGCGTCAGCCGGCCAAAGGTCGGCTTAAGGCCGAAAATGCCGCACAATGAAGAAGGTACGCGGATCGAGCCGTTGGTGTCGGAGCCGAGCGCGAGCGGCACGAGACCGCCACCGACCGCCGCGCCGGAGCCGCCCGACGAGCCCCCGGACATGCGCTGGTGATCCTGTGGATTGCGCGAAGCGCCGTCGTGGATGTTCTCGCCGGTAAAATCATAGGCATATTCGCCCATGTTGAGCGCGCCGACGAGAATGGCGCCTGCCGCTTCAAGCCGCTCGATCAAGGCCGCATCGCGGGTGGCCGGCGGCATGTCGCGGTTGATCTTGGAGCCCGCGAGCGTCGGCAGGCCCGCGACATCGAACAGGTTCTTCACCGCGAATGGGACACCGGCCAAGGGGCCGAGCGCCTCGCCGCGGGCGCGCGTAGCATCAACGGCCTCGGCGCGCAGCAAAGCGCGTTGCTCGGTGACCGCGGTAAAAGAGTTGAGCACCGGGTCGCGCTCGCGAATGCGGGCGAGCGTCGCCTCAACTATGCTCAGCGCCGTGCGCCGGCCGGACGCGACCACGGCGGCGATATCCGCAGCCGTACTGAAATCAAAATCGGTCGCAGGCACATCAAGCATGACACATGTTACGCCCGAAGGGTTTTAAGCACGGAAGATTTCGGCCGGCTCGGCGTCGTCCGGCAGGGGGAATTCATCGACCAGCGCCGCGTGGCGCAGGATGAGCTGCAGATTAAACTTTATGCTGGCTTCCCATGACGGATCGAGCGTTAGCCCGAGCGCTTGAGCATTGGCGACGACTAAGGAGTCGATGGCGTCGCGCTTTGGCGGCGGCGATTTGCGAACGACCTTGCGCTTCACGATACGAATCTCGCCTGCGGCAAGAAGCTTTCAGCGAAGTGGCAGGCGACCTGACGGTCGCCGAAGGCGCGCAGCGCCGGCATCGCGAGTTTGCAGGCATCGGTGCCGTGCGGGCAACGGCCATAGAAGCGGCACACATTCGGATCCGGATCGATCGGGCTGCGCGGTTCGCCGCTCAAGCGGAGCCTGCTGCCGTTTTCATGCAACCGCGGCACCGCAGCTACCAGGGCTTGAGTATAGGGATGCAGGGGATGTTCGAAAACTTCGACGGCAGGTCCGGATTCGACGATCTTGCCGAGATACATCACCAGAACGCGATCGCAGAGCAGCCGCACCACGGAAAGATCGTGCGAGACGAACAGATAGCTCATGCCGAACCCTCGCTTCAGCCGCTGCAGCAACTGAAGCACCACCACCTGAACCGACACATCGAGGGCCGCTGTCGGCTCATCGAGCACCAGCAATTCGGGCTCGACCGCGATGGCGCGGGCAATGCCGACACGGGCGCGCTGGCCGCCGGAAAGCTGGTGTGGAAAGCGCGACAGCAGTTGCAAGGGCAAACCGCACTGACTGGCGACGGTTTCGACCCTCTCCTTGAGCGCCTTGCCGCGCAATTTGCGCAGCCGCCGCAGCGGATCCGCGATCGCGGCAAATGCGGTAAAGCGCGGATTGACGCTTTCGCCGGCGTCCTGGAATACCATTTGGATGCGGGCGCGGTCACGATCGCGCGCGAAAACGCGCGCTGGTTTTAATGCCAGTTCCCGGGTGCCGAGCTTGACGCTGCCTCGGCTCACGTCGATCAGGCGGGTGAGCGCGCGCACCAAAGTCGACTTGCCGCAACCGGACTCGCCGACAAGGCCGACGGTCTCGCCCTTGCCGATGGCGAAGCTCACATCGTCGACCGCATAGACTTTGGGCAGTGTCTCAACGCCGCCGGCGATGCGGCGTTTCAATCGCGCCCAGGCTCCCGGTCCGGCGCCGGCCGGAAACCATTTCGAGACATCGGCAATGTCGAGCAGCGCGGTCATGCTGCACTCACAGTTGGCGCCTCGACAGTTTGCTCGGGCAGCGGATTCCAGCAAGCAACGAAGTGCGCTGCACCCGGCGCTGCCAGCGGCAAAGGCTGCGCGCAGGCCGCGATCTTGCGCGGGCAACGCTCGGAATAGCGGCAGGGCGGCAGATCGGTGCGGCGCAGATCGGGCAACGACCCGGGAATGGCGGCAAGTTCATCGAGGCTCGCCGCCGAATCCGGCGTCGCGGCGATCAGCTCGGCCGTGTAGGGATGCCGCGGATTGACGAACAGGTCCGCGGTCGGCGCGTTCTCGACCACATGGCCGGCATGCATCACGACGATACGGGCGGAGCGCTGGCCGGCGAGCGCCAGGTCATGGGTGATAAAAATCGTCGCCATACCGAGCTCTTTGGCGAGATCGTTGATCAAATCCATGATCACCGCTTGCGTGGTGACGTCGAGGCCCGTGGTCGGCTCGTCGGCGATCAAGAGCGACGGCTTTGCCGCCAGCGCGATCGCGATCATGACGCGCTGGCACATGCCGCCCGACATTTCGAACGGATAAGCTTTGGCCCGGCGCGCCGGATCGGTGATGCCGACGGCGCGCAGCATTTCTACCGCGTGCGCTGGCGCCGTGCGCCGCGACACGTTGCCGTGGCGAATAAGCACGTCGGCAATCTGGCGGCCGACCGGGCGGATCGGATTGAGCGCGGTGCGCGGGTTCTGAAAGATCATCCCAATCTTGCGGCCGCGGACTTGCGCAAGCTGTTTCGGTGTTGCAGAGAGGAGATCGAGATCGCCCAGCATGGCGCGGCCGGCGGCGACGCGTCCGGCCGGATCGAGAATGCCCATCACCGCATAGGCGGTCACCGATTTGCCGGAGCCCGACTCACCGACCAGCGCCACGGTCTCGCCCTTGGCGACGCTGAAGCTCACATTCTCCAGTGCGCGCACGACGCCGGATCGCGTACGAAACTCGACGCTGAGCCGTTCGACGGAAAGTGCGGGGGCGGCCGTCATGTTCGCCACATCATGAGCGCCACCTCATGTCCGTCTCCGGGGATCGACCAAGTCGCGCAGCCCATCGCCGAGCAGATTGAAACAGAACACCGCGACCATCAGCGCGGCGCCGGGAAAAAATGCGTTCCACCACTCGCCTGAGACAATGAACTGCGCGCCTTCCGCAACCATGATGCCCCATTCCGGCGTCGGCGGACGCACGCCGAGCCCGATGAAAGAAAGCCCCGCGGCATTAAGGATGGCGTAGCCCATGGTCAACGACATCTGCACGACCAGGATCGGGAACACATTGGGCAAAATTTGAAAAGTTAGGATGCGCCAGTCGGAATTGCCGGACAGCCGCGCCGCTTCGACAAAACCGGCTTCGCGCCGGATATTGGCCTCGGCGCGGGCGATGCGCGCATAGAGCGGAAAGTTGACGATGGCCGTGGCCAGAACGATGTTTTGCACCGTGTTGCCGAGCGCGGCGACGATGCCCATGGCGAGAACGAACAGCGGGAACGCCATGATGGTGTCGGCGATGCGGCCGACGATGCGGTCGGTCCAGCCGCCGAAGAAGCCGGCGGCGACGCCGGCAAGCCCGCCCATCAAAAACACCAGCGCGACCGAAGCGACCGCAATGAAGAAATCGAGCCGTGTGGCAACGACGACCCGGCTGAATACGTCGCGGCCGAGCTGGTCGGTGCCGAACCAATGCTTCAGGTTCGGCGGCTTCAGCGCTTCGCTGGTGTCGCTGGCGAGCGGATCAAAGGGCACGATATGCGGGCCGAGCACGGCCGCGAGCACGATCAGAACGAAAAGCGCGAATGCAAAGCCGGTGACCGGGTTTTCGCTCAGCACATAACGCGAATGACGGAGCAGCGCTGTCAGGCTGCTTTCCGACCGGGGGGCGGCGGCTAGGTCGGTCATGCTTCGAGCCTTACCCGCGGATCGATCAGGCCGTAGAGGACATCGATCAGAAGATTGAGCATGACGTACATGACCGCCATGGTCAGTACGAAACCCTGTACCGGCGCGAAATCCGAAGCGAGCAGCGCCTCGACCGCGTAAGAGCCGATGCCGGGCCAGGCGAATACTTTTTCCACCAGGACGTTGGCGCCGAGGAGGAAGGAAAACACCATGCCGAGCGTCGTGATAACCGGCAGCATGGCGTTGCGGAACGCGTAGGTGACGATCACGGTATAGGCGGACAACCCGCTCGCCCGCGCCGTGCGCACGAAATCAGAAGACAACACGGCGAGCATCGAGGCCCGTGTCATGCGGGTAATCGGGGCGAGCGAGAAAATCCCAAGCGTAAGCGCCGGCAAGATGAGCTGTTTGAGGCTCGCCATGAACGTTGCGGGGTCGCCCGCGATCAGGCTGTCGATCAGGTAAAAACCGGTGACATGCGGCGGTTCGGTAGAGAACACGTCGAGTCGGCCGAGTGGCGCCGGCGCCCAGCCGAGCAGATAATAAAACACGTAAACCAGAATGAGCCCGGTGAAGAATACCGGCAGCGAAACGCCGGCGGTCGAGATGACGCGGCAGGCTTGATCGATCAGCGAGTTCGGCTTGGTCGCCGCCAGGATGCCGAGCGGCACCGCTATCACGATCGAGACGATGAGCCCGAGCAGGGTCAATTCCGCGGATGCCGGCAACCGGTTGCGCAACTCCGTCGCGACCGGCTGGCCGGTGGTGAGCGAAGTGCCGAGATCGCCGTGGGCGAGGTCGACCACATAGCGGCCGAATTGCTCGATCAGCGGCTTGTCGAGGCCAAGATTGACCCGCACCTGTTGGATGGCCTGGGGCGTTGCGGCCGGGCCGGCGAAATAGACCGCCGGATCGCCGGGCAGCGCTCGAGTCAGCAAGAAGGTGACGATCACCACACCAATCAGGCTTGGGATCGCCATCGCCAGCCGCTTGAGGATCATCGTCAGCATTTTGCGTCTTCCGCTATGTGGTCGTCATGGCCGGGGCCGCCCCAGCCATCCACGTCTCGATCGCCTCACGCGGGTCGAAGGCGTGGACGCCCAGCACATAGGCGAACGAAGCGATGGTGTACTTCGAGCGGCTATCGCTGGGCATGACGGTAATCATTTATCCCTTCGCGAAGCTGCGGTAGTCGAGCCGCCGGTGGAACCAGTATTCATAGCCGCTGATGTTTTTCTGCATCGCGACGTTGACGTAGGGCTGATAGAGCGGAATGCGCGGCATGTCGGTGAAGGCGAGATCGACGAAGCCCTTCACATCCTTGTTGTAGGTGTCCATATCGCCGGTCGCTGCCGCCGCCCGCGCACCGTCGATGAAGGTGTCCATCTGCGGCGACTGATAATCCATCGTGTTGAAGATCGATTTGCCGGAGTGGTAGCACCAATAGAAAAAGTATTCGGGATAATCGAGCCAGCCAGAGAACACGTTGGTGAACAGCGGCGTCGTTTTTTTGGTGAGCTCGGTGCGCCAGTTCGCGCCGGGCACCTTGTCGATGGTCGTAGTGATGCCGATCTGTTGCAGGCTCTCCTGCACCAGTTCGCAGATCGGCTGATTGACGCCGGCGAAGCCGAGGTCGAATGAAATCGGAATGTTGATATTGCTGGCGCCGGACTCGGCAAGGAGCTTTTTCGCTTTGTCGAGATCGGTGTTGAACTTGTGCGGCTGCGGCCACGCCACCTCGGTCGCCGCATCGGCCGGCGCCCCGAACATCGGTTTGCCGAGCCCGTAGAGCACGACGTCCATGATCTTCTGATAAGGCAGGGCATAGGCCACGGCGTAGCGCACCTTCACGTCATTAAACGGCGGATGCTGCACATTCATGCCAATGTATTGGATGCCGTTCGAGTAGGGCGTCGATATGATGTTAAGCTTGCCGTCGGTCTTCAGCTCGGAAAAATCCTTGTTGGGCAGATCGTAGGACACGTCGGCGTCGCCGCGCTCGAGGAGTGCTCGCCGGTTGCCGGAGTCGGGCACGATGCGCCAGATCACGCGCTTGATCTTCGGCAGCGATCCGCCCTTCCAATTGTCGTTGCGCTCCAGCACGACCTGGGAGCCGGCGGTCCAATTCGTCACTTTATAGGCGCCGGAGCCGACGGTATTGAGCTTGGTGTATTCGAGACCCCAAGGATCCTGGGCGGTGGCGTTTTTCTTCACCAGCTCCGAGTTGATGATGCAGGGCACGATGACAGCGAGATCGGGGATGGTCAGCCGGTCTTTCTTTAAAAAATCGACGCGAAACGTATGGTCGTCGACGACCACGAATTGCTCCGGCTTGGTCAGCGACCCGGCGCTCATCTGGAAGGTCGGAAAGCCGCCGACCGTCACCGCACGGTCGAACGACCACTTGACGTCCTTGGCGGTGACCGGCGTGCCGTCCTGGAACACACCATCTTTGCGGAGCTTGAAGGTTGCCGACATGTCGCCGACGTTCATGTCCTCGGCGAGCTCCGGCTTGAACTTGGTCTTGTCGTAATACGGCGTGCCATTCGCCAACGTCTTCATCTCATGGCTGATGAGCCGGTCATAGCAATTCCACGATACTTCGTAGCCCGGCACGTTGGTGCCGACGCCATGGATGTCGAGATTGTTGGGACCGCTTTCGGAAACGATGAGAAGCGTCTCCTGACGCGACTGTGCCTTGGCTGGCGACCAGATCGCCGGCGCCGGAACGGCAGCGACCGCCGTCAATGCGGTGACCGATTTGAGAAAGTCGCGGCGCTTCATTAAGGCCTCCCAGGACTGGCGCGTCGTTGGCTTCGGGACGACCACCGCAAGCGGCGTGCCAAGCCGCAAAAGACGGGATGCCGCAGAACAAAAAGCTCGTTTCAAGGGATTTATTGGCGCGATGCTGCTGTAGCAGCAGGATTTAGTAGGCCACCGGAGCAGTCCCCGCACATTTATTAGGCAAGTGGTCGCGGGGTCACGCGCCCTGGCCCTGGCCCCGAATTTGCACGTTTGTTGGTGTGGCGAGGCAGGAGATCGGGGATGCCGCGCGTAAGGGTCGAAGCAGAACCAGCCGCATTGGTGGTCGAACTCGCAGCCGCCGCGTTGGTTATTATTGACATGCAGCGCGATTTTCTGGAGCCGGGCGGCTTCGGCGAAGCGCTCGGCAATGACGTTTGGCTTTTGCGCGCCGCGGTCGCACCGTGCGGCGCGGTGCTTGCCGCGGCCCGACGCCTGGACCTCTTCGTTATTCACACCCGCGAAGGCCATCGGCCGGATTTGTCGGATGCGCCAACCCATAAGGTCGAGCGCGGCGATCCGGCCACCCGTATCGGCGCCCGCGGACCGATGGGGCGCATTCTGGTTCGCGGCGAGCCCGGTCACGACATCGTTCCGGAGCTTTATCCGCTCAAAACCGAGCCGGTGATCGATAAACCGGGCAAGGGCGCGTTCTACCAGACCGATCTTGAACTGATGCTGCGCAATCGCGGCATCGATACGCTGTTCGTCGCGGGCGTTACCACTGAGGTCTGCGTCAATACCACGGTGCGCGAAGCCAACGACCGCGGTTTCCGCTGCATCGTGCTTGGCGACTGCTGCGCCTCTTATTTCCCCGAATTCCATGCTGCCGGCCTCGCCATGATCAAGGCGCAGGGCGGAATTTTCGGCTCGGTGACCGCATCGGGGCCGCTTCTCGCGTCGTTCGCGGAGATCGCCGATCCAACACCATTGCGGTTCGGAACAGGATAGCACCACGAACTTGAACAGGAGCCTGCGATGAGCGCAGCCACGTCGGAAGTGCCGTTTCGTCCGCGATTATGGGCGCCCGGCGACTGGAATGCCTTTTTCGGCTTCGGCACCAACATTCTCGTCAACATGTTGACGCTGACGATCCTGTTGCGGTTCGTGCTGAAAATGCCGGACCCAATTGTCTTCGGCCGCATCCTGCCCGCCATGGGCCTGATGATGTGCCTGTCGACGTTTTATTACGCTTTTTTGGCATACCGGCTAGCCAAGCGAACCGGCCGCAACGACGTGTGCGCTTTGCCTTCGGGCATTAGCGTGCCGCACATGTTCATCGTGACCTTGGTGATCATGTTGCCGATCAAGTTGAAGACCAATGATCCGATCCAGGGCTGGGAAGCGGGGCTGGTGTGGGTCTTTTTCCAAAGCTTCATTCTTATGGCGGGCGGTTTTATCGCACCGATCATCCGCAAGGTTACGCCGCGCGCCGCGCTGCTCGGAACGCTGGCCGGGGTATCGATTACCTTCATCTCCATGACTCCGGCGCTGCAAATGTACATGACGCCGGTCATCGGGCTGACCTGCTTTGGCATCATCATCGTCAACTGGCTCGGGGGCTTCCAATATCCGAAAGGGATCCCAGCCGGTCTCGTCGCCA
>JBAQAB010000157.1:0-5089 GCA_049285535.1 Xanthobacteraceae bacterium | reverse complement strand
AAGTCCTCGCGGACCTTGATCTGGCAGGACAGGCGTGAATTCGGCTGCACATTGTAGGCGAAATCGAGCATGTCCTCTTCCATCGGCGAAGGCTCGCCGACCTTTTCGCGCCAGGCCTCCTCGATATAAACATGGCAGGTCGAGCAGGCGCAGGCGCCGCCGCATTCCGCCTCGATCTCGGGCACCGCGTTTTTAATCGCGGTTTCCATGACCGTGGAACCGACCTCGCCTTCAACCGTGCGAGCCGTGCCACGGGAGTCGATATATGTGATCTGAACCATGTCGGGACGCGCGAAAGAAGGGGGGATCGGCGTAGTCGGACAGACCACCGGTAAGCGGTTCTGCCGCCCTCTTCTATCGGCTCGCACCGCGAGGCGCCAGTACGGGAATTTTGGGGCCGGGGATCAGCGTCCGCGGCTGAAGTCGGCCAGCAGCGACGTCAGACGTCCGCCGATTGCGGCGCTAGCCTCAAGGCTTGCCGCCTTAAGTTCGTCGATCGCATCAGCCAAATCGCGTCCGGGATGGTGCCGGGATGCGTCTTCGCCGTCCTCGCCGGCTGCCTGTTCCAGAAGCTCGGCCGCCCGCGCCACGCGCCATGCGCCGATTCCGCGCGCCGATCCCTTGAGCGTATGAGCGGCTGCAGCGGCCAAAGGCGGGGGAGCATTGACGATGCGATCGAGCATGATGGTCGTCTGCCGCAGGAACAACTCGAGGACTTCCCGTTCCAGCCGGCGATCACCGAGCGTCATGCGATCAAGATGGGTCTCGTCGAGGGCGCCGACCTTGCGGTCGTCCCCAGTCACGGCCATCAAACGCGACGCAGTCATGGCGCTCTCCCGCCGAACCTGCATGGCCGGGTCCGGTCCCGATTTTTCACACGCGGCGACACCATCACAAATGGCTTACGAAACAGGGAAGTGAGCCGCGTTCTTTCATACCGAGAGTAAGCAAACTCTTACCCGGGCCAGCCCACCGGCACTCGATCCGACCGGCGCTTGGCCTAACGGCGGCCGCATTGTTGGCACAACAATGACTAGGGTGAACAACCCGTTAACGATGATTAAAGGGACGTTACCGAACCGGTTTTCTTCGATCTGCCAGATCGATAGGATGGGTGGTCCTAGTACGACATGAGGGCTTGCCGGGCACGCCCTGGAACTGGCGAGGATTCAACGATCACGCGCTCGTGGCGCGGCCTGAACGTCATGCCGAGCGCGGAACTCGGCGTTTTTGGGCCGTCCTAGTCAAGCGTAACACGCGAGGCGACGACCGATATGGCCAACTACCCGAAGAAGATGAAGGATCCGACCGAAGCGGCGCTGTCGGCGATTCAGGAGGCCCTCAATCTCCAACAGGATGAGGAGCAGGCCGCGAGCCAGCCCGAGGGCATGGCCGATCTTCTGTCCGGCCCCGCCCAGGGCCGCGCGCCCGGCGCTCCAGTCGCACCCGCGAGCGACGAGCCGTTCGATTCCGATGCGGTGGGTAGCCGCGATCTCGCCGGACCCACGGCGCGCGCCGCCAATGACGACCAGCAATCGATCGGCCAGATCCTGCACGCGCTGCAACGCCGGCCGGCGCGCTCCTCCTATTTCGTCGCCACCGCGTTTTCCGTTGCCTGGATTGTCGGCTGTCTGTCGCTGTCGTTTGCCTATCTGTCGGATATCAATGCCGCGCTCGGGCCCGGCCGCTCGCCAATCGCGCTGATGATCGGCCTTGGCGCCGCGGCGCTATTGCCGATCATTTTCTTTTTCGGCGTGGCGCACATGGCCTGGCGCGCCCAGGAGCTGCGCTTGATCGCCCAGTCGATGGCACGGGTCGCCATGCGGCTTGCCGAGCCCGAGAGCGTAGCGCGGGATTCCATCGTCACCGTCGGCCAAGCTATCCGCCGCGAGGTCGCCGCCATGGGCGACGGCGTCGAGCGGGCGCTGGCGCGGGCGAGCGAGCTCGAAGCTCTGGTGCAGAACGAGGTGGCGGCGCTCGAACGCACCTATAGCGACAACGAAGTACGGATACGCGGGCTGCTGCAGGATCTCGCCAGCCAGCGCGACACGCTGGTCGGCCAAGCCGAGCAGGTTCGCTCCGCGATCAACAATGTCCACGTCGACCTCACCCAGGATCTGTCCACGATCAGTGACTTGGTCGGCCAACAGGTCAACGAGGCCGCGCAACGTATCACGCAGGCCCTGGCGGAGCGCGGCGAGCACATCACGCTGACGCTCGGCCAGATCGGCGACGGCATGGTCGCGGAATTGAGCGAGCGCGGCGGCGATTTATTGGATCGGCTGGAAGCGGCCAGCATCGAGACCACGCAGGCGATTTCTTCTGCAAGCGAGCGGCTCAGTTCGAGCCTCGATTTCAAGACCAATCACATCGGCGAGGAATTTGCGGAGATCGCGACCGGGCTGGAAGATATGATGAATGCCCGGCTCGACCGGGTCGCCGAATCATTCTCCGAGAAATCGCTCGCCGTCGTCGACCTCATGGTCGGACGATCGCAGGAACTGACCGAAGCAATCGTCGAAACCTCGAACCAGCTCGCGGAGACGATCGCGATCCGCGCCGAAGAGGTCAACAGCACGCTTAAATCGTCGGGCGAATCGCTTATCGTCGATCTCGATCTGCGCGGCAGCGAAGTGGCGAACAAGCTGCAAGAGACCGGCAGCCACATCGCCGAGACGCTGATTTCCCGCAGCACCGCGATGACCGATCAGGTCCGCGAAAGCGCCGATCATGTCGCCGGCGTCATTGCCACGCGCAACGACGCGGTGAAGGAGATGCTGGCGACGCGCCTCGCCGCCTTCGAGGAAATGTTCAATCACACCGGCGCGGAGCTCGGCGAACGGATCGCGCGCGATTCCTCGACGCTCGGCAATCTGATCACCCGGCATCTCGCCGAATTCGATCGCACGGTAAAGACCTACGGCTCCGAGCTCGTCGAACGGCTTGGCGCGCGCACGCAGGATGTCTCCGAGTCGATGCGCACTTACGTCGACAGCTTCGACAATCGCGTTACTGCGAAGGCCAACGAAGTCACCACCGCTCTCGATCAGCGCCTTGGGCGCTTCCAGGAGGCGCTGGACAGCCGCTCGCAGACCCTCACCGATGCACTTTCGGCACGCGTGGTCGACATTGCCAAAACGCTCGCCGACGGCGGCAAGGAAGTCGCCACCGCGGTCGACAAGCGCATCAGCGACGTCACGACGCTGATCGACGCGCGCGCGGTCAAACTCGCCGACACGCTCGGCGAGCGGATCGCAAAAATCGATTCAGCGCTCGGCCAGGGGGCGCTCGACGTCGCCAACACGCTCGACGGCCGGATCGGCCAGTTAGAGCAGCTTTTGATCGGCCGCGCCGATGCCGTCGTGCACCAGCTCGAGCTGAGCAGCCGCAGCGCCGCCGATCTGCTCAATTCGCGTATGGAGCAGCTGTCGGAATCGATCAAGTCGAATTCGACCAGTGCCGAGCGCGCGCTCGCGCAACTGGCGGCTAACACCACCGAAGCGCTCGGCAAGAGCGCGGCGGCGAGCATGGCGGCGACCGAAACCCTCAATCGCAGCGCCGCGGAAGCGACGGTCGCGCTTAACCGCAGCGCCGGCGCGCTGAGCAATACGATCACCAAGAGCGCCACCGCCGCCAACGAAACGATCGGCAAGACCACGACCACCGCCGCCGACGTTCTCGCCAAGAGTGCTGGCGCGGTCAATGAAGCGATCGGCAAGGCGACCGCCACCGCCTCGGATCTTCTGATCAGGAGCACGCAGACCAGCGCCGACACGATCGGCCGCAGCGTCAATGACGCCGAGCGCAAACTGGTCGGCATGAGCACCGAGGTCTCGCGCAACCTCGTCGGCAAAGCCAACGAGATCCACACCGCAATGACGCAGCGCGTCGACGACATGACGCGGGTGCTTGACCAGAATTCTAACGGATTAATTGTGGCGCTCACCGGCAAAGGCGAGCAGTTTGCTGGCGAGGTGTCTCGCGCCACCGATCAAGCGGTCAAGGCGATCGACGCCAAGGGCTTCGTCTTCACCCAGACCATGATGGACAAGAGCGAAGAAATAGCCCGCCTGATCAACGACGCCAGCCTCAGCGCGACCGGCGCGATAACCCGGACGCTCGGCCAAATGCAGGAAGGCGCGATTGGCGTCACCGAAGCCGCCAAGCAGACGATAAGCCGGACGCTCGAGGAATTGCACCGGGCGACCAAGGGCGCCATCGAGGAATCCAAGCAGACCGCGGCGGCGACGGTGGCGGAGATGATGGAGACGCACACCATGCTGCGCTCCGATTCCACCGCTCTGTTCGAACGCCTGCGCGAGGCCAATATCTTGCTCCAGGAAGTGCTCAGCGGCGCTCAGGAGAACATGAACTCGATCGAGCACACCATGGCCGCTCGCGTGTCCGAATTCGTCGCGGCCATGAGTGACCTCTCCAGCAAGAGCGGCGCGACGACCGCCAAGGTCGAACAGCATCTCGGCACGTTCAATAACGTCACCACCAAGGTGCTGCACGACCTCGGCGACCTGGCGGACCAGTTCAGCTCGCACGGGCGCACGCTGGCCGACGCGGTCGAATTGCTCGACACGAGTAACCGGCGGACCGACGAATCGATCGCCACGCGACACGCAACAATCGAGGCCCTGGTCTCGACGCTCGACGCGCGCACCGAGGATTTCGGCCAGCGGCTGGAACGCTTCTCCGGCCTGCTCGACGAATCGCTCGACACCGCCGCGGCGCGGGCGCGCGAGATCGCCGGCATCATCGCCGAGAGCAGCAACGAAAGCGTCCAATCGATCGAGCAGCAGTACGAACTGGTGCGCAAGACTTCCGACGAAGAGCGGCTGCGCACCAGCGAGGCGCTCAACTCGATTTACGACGACGCCTCCAGCGAAGCGCAAGCCATGTTCAACCAGAGTGCGGGCCGCTTCACCGAGATCATGGAAGGCATGAAGCAGATGGCGGCGGAGATGCAGCGCGAGCTCGAGACGACACGCACCGAGCTGCGCCGCGGCATTCTCGAACTGCCGCAAGAGACCGCCGAGAGCACAGCGCAAATGCGCCGTGTCATCGTCGATCAGATCGAGGC